>DGVE01000047.1 GCA_002395865.1 Lachnospiraceae bacterium UBA4292
CGGTGTCGAAGATGTTGTAGATCTCGGGATCCTTCATCATACCGTCTGCGTGAATGCCCGCACGGGTCAGATTGAAGTTCTCGCCTACGAAGGGCGTCATGGGAGGAATGTTGTAGCCGGTCTCGCTTTGGATGTATTCCGCGATCTCCGTTATCTTGCGCGGGTCCATTCCGTTTAAATGTCCGCGAAGTGACGCGTATTCAAACACCATGGCCTCGAGGGGAACATTTCCGGTGCGCTCGCCTATGCCCAGGAGGGAGCAGTTTACGGCGCTCGCACCGTACATCCATGCGGTTGTCGCGTTTACAACGCCCTTGTAGAAATCATTGTGACCGTGCCACTCGAGCATCTGAGAGGGCACATCGGAATGGTGCTGCAGGCCGTATATTATACCCGACACACTTCTGGGCAGCGCGGCGCCGGGGAAGGGTACTCCGTAGCCCATGGTATCGCAGGCGCGTATTTTTATCGGTACACCGCTCTGCCTTGAGAGCTCCATCAGGCTGCTCGCAAATGGCACGACGAAGCCGTAGAAATCTGCCCTGGTTATATCCTCAAAGTGACATCTGGGGCGAAGACCTGCATCGATGCAGTCTTTCACTATGCCGAGATATTTGTCCAGTGCCTGCCCTCTGGTGAGTCCCATCTTGTTGAATATGTGATAATCCGAGCAGCTGACCAGTATGCCGGTCTCTTTTACACCGATGGACTTTACCAGCTCGAAATCCTTCTTGTTTGCGCGTATCCATGTAGTGATCTCCGGAAAATCGTAGCCCAGCTCCATGCATTTCTCAAGGGCCCGTCTGTCCTTTTCGGAGTATACGAAGAACTCGGTTTGACGAATCATACCGTTCGGACCGCCGAGCTCGTGAAGAAGCTTGTAGATATGCACCATCTGCTCGGTGGTGTAGGGGGATCTGGACTGCTGGCCGTCGCGGAAGGTGGTATCCGTTATGAATATATCCTCGGGCATGTTTTCGGGTACACGTCTGTAATTGAACGCGATCTTGGGCGTCTGTGTGTAGGGGAACATCTCGCGGAACAGCTCCGGCTCATCGATGTCCTGCAGTCTGTAGTTATATGGATCCTGCTCGAGTTTATATGTCTTTTTGCTTAGTGTGATGTCGCGCATATCTCTGCCTCCTGCGGTTGCGTTTTTGTTGTTTACTATTTTTAGCACATGTGTTATTATTTGTAAAACGAATAAAATAGATAAGAACTATTCGAAAATCAAATAATAAAAGCATGGAGGTTTTATGGATATAGAATCGATCAGGACATTTATAGTGCTTGCGCATACGAGGAATTACACGAGGGCGGCGGATCAGCTCTTTGTGGCACAATCCACAGTGACCAACCGAATACAAGAGCTGGAGCGCGAGACAGGCTTTTCATTGTTTAAGAGAACGAACCGCAGTGTGGAACTCACTGCGCAGGGAGAGAGGTTCCTTATGTACGCGCAGAAGGTAACGGAGCTTACGGACACTTCTCTTGCGGAGATCTCATCGCAACCTGAATACGATCATTATCTGCGGATAGGGTGCGCGGATTCGATATATGAGGGACATCTCGCGGATCGCATCCTCAGGCACAGGGCGGAGCATCCGCGGGATTATCTGAAGATATCGATAGGTCTCACGGAAAATCTTCTCGAGCAGATACAGTCGGGCATGCTCGATGTGGTATTTACCTACCTCCCTTTGAAAAAGAATTCGCTACACTGCGAGCTGTATAAACAGGATGCCCTTGTGCTGGTGACGGATATCTCCAATACAAAATATGAAAACGGTATAACGGTCGAGCAGCTGCTGAAGGAAAAATACCTGATGTGCAACTTCGCCCTTCAGGATGTCGGACAGTACATCCGTAAGCTTTTCCCGAAGTATCACCAGTTCGCGCTCGAGATCGACGACTGCATGAAGATCGTTCCGTACCTTCTCCATCAGGATAGCTACACCTTTCTTCCCAAGCACATGGCCGATCACTATATATCCGAGGCTCGGCTCAGGCAGGTCCCGCTCATCGATTCCAACACGCCCATGATCAACAGCTACATCATTTACAAAAAGTCCGAGGGCCGGCTCTGCGAGCAGATATTCGGAATACAAAGCTTCCAAAAGTGCTGAAAAATGTGAGATTTGGAAATTTTGCGTTGAAGAATATACTTAGAGTGTTTATAATATTAAATTATTAAATGAGTAAAAAACAGTATTTATATGGAGCAACTATGTCAAAAGTGATCGTAGGAATGTCGGGCGGGGTGGACAGCGCCGTCGCGGCATACCTTTTGAAAATGAAGGAGTATGATGTCATCGGAGTGACACTGCGGATAGTGAGCGGGGAGGAAGAGGTCAGCAGATGCTGTGAGGTGGATGACGCAAGGCGTGTGTGCGAGACGCTGGGAATACCGTATTACGTGAGAAACTGCAGCGCGAGATTCTCGCAGCAGGTCATAGAGCCGTTCGTGGAGGCGTATAGAAGCGGCAGGACGCCCAACCCGTGCATTCTCTGCAACAGGAGGATCAAGTGGGAGGAGCTGGTGGAGGCCGCTGCTTCCCTCGGAGCGCAGTATGTGGCGACGGGACACTACGCGAAGATCGTGAGGCTTGAGAATGGCAGATATACCGTTCAGAATGCCGATAATGCCTCCAAGGACCAGTCATACATGCTCTGCAGACTCTCGCAGGAACAGCTCGCTATAACGATGATGCCTCTCGGTGAGCTTTCAAAGGAAGAGGTCAGGAAGATAGCGGAATATGCCGGCATTCACGTCGCCAACAAGGCTGATTCGCAGGAGATATGCTTCGTTCCGGATGATGATTATGCAGGCTTCATAGAGTACCGGAGCGGTGTGACATTTCAGGAGGGAGATTTCGTGGATACCGACGGCAATGTGCTCGGCCGCCACAAGGGGATCATCCACTATACTGTAGGCCAGAGAAAGGGCCTCGGCATCGCAGCGGGCATACCGATATACGTCAAAGAGATAGATGTGGAGAATAACCGAGTGGTGCTGGCTGATGAGGAGAAGATATACTCCTCGGGCTGCGTTTTGAAGACGGTCAATTACATGGGAATGGCCGAACCGGAGGACGGCAGCGAGTTTCCTGCGCGGATAAAGATAAGGTATCATCACAGGCCGGTGAATGCCGTGGCGAGGCGAGAAGGAGATGAACTGATCATCACTTTTGACGAGCCGGTGAAGGCCGTAGCTCCCGGGCAGACAGGCGTGCTCTATGATGAAAACGGCTGCGTTCTGGCAGGGGGAGAGATAGGGAAGAAGTGATGCCCCACGCCTTTGCTGACAGTTGGGAACGGCTGGATTTCGTACAGTTTACATAAATTTTACTTGAAAAATCGCCTAAAAAATGTTATTATTAACAAAGAACTGTGTTGAAGAACATTTAAACGATTAAGTAGGATGCGTACAGTATGATGAGGATAGTATTTGCCGCAATTCTCGGAATATCCGTAATACTGCTCAGCATTTGCTCGCGCATGGCCAGAAGATCCTCAAGGATGATAGGCAGGGCGGTGGGCTTTTTGGAGTGCGCCCTTATACCGCCCATCATAGGCAATGCCGTTATAATCGTCACCGATCTGGAACTTGTGGCGGTCATCGGATGTTACATGTATTTCATCGGTATGGACCTGCTTATGTTTGCGCTTATACGTTTTACGGTGAAATACTGCTCGGCGGAGATGCTTCAGGACAAGTTCGAGTATCTTATGTACGTCATACTCGTGGCTGATGTAGTGCAGTATATTATGAACCCCTTCATGGGGCAGGCGTTTTCGGTCGAGAAGATCGAGGCGTACGGATATGCGTACTACAGGATGATTCCGTACCTGGGGCAGACATTCCATAGAGTCATCGACTACGGCATAATGGTTTTATGCCTGGGAATATTCATACAGAAGATCGTCATCACTCCGAAGATATACAGGGAGAAGTATTCGATCATACTTTTCACGATGCTTGTCGTCACGTTCTGGGAGACATTCTACATCTTTTCAAGAAGTCCCATCGACAGATCAATGGTCGGTTTCGCGTTCTTCGGCATCATGATCTTTTATTTCGCTATCATATATAAGCCACGCAGGCTGCTGGATAAGATGCTGGCGGAGATCGCGTCGGAGATGAGTGAGGCGATCTATTTCTTCGATGCCTCGGGAAGGTGTATATGGGCAAATGAGCCCGGCGAAAAGCTGATAAACGTCGAGGGCTCGTATGAAAGTGTGCCCTGGAAGCTGAACGATATGTTTGGCCAGCTGGATTATTCGGGGCGGAACTGGTCCATGCCGAGGACGGTCGGCAGAGAAGGCAATGTCAGATACTATGAGCTTCGCATGAAGTCTCTTTCGGATGGAAGGAATAATTCGGACGGAGCACTCTTGTCCGTCAGGGACAATACCGACGCGCAGAAGAGACTCAGCGAGAAGATGTACGCGGCCACGCACGACACGCTGACCGGCCTGTACACTAAGGAGTATCTGTACGAGAAGGTAAGGGATAAGCTCATCGAGGAGCCGGATGTCGATTACAATATCGTATATGTAAATGTACGCAATTTCAAGATGGTAAATGACATATTCGGGACGGATTTCGGCGACTACGTGATCAAATTCATCGCCGACTGGATACGCGAGGATATGACCGATATGTGTGTGTACGGGCGGCTTGTGGGCGATACCTTCGGCGTTCTGGTCCCTAAGGAGGAATTTGAAAGCACAGATATCGAGGGGCAGCTCGAGGAGTTCGCAGTGCGCAGGGGTGATGTGGAGCATCACATAACCATTCACATCGGCGTGTACAATATAGCCGACAGGTCGCTTGATATCTCTGTGATGTTTGACAGGGCTCATCTGGCGCTTTCGAATATAAAGGATGACATAAGAAGACATATCGCCTACTACGATGACGATATGAGGTACGCGATACTTTGGAATCAGGAGATATCTGCGAGACTGCCCGAGGCTATAAGAAGAAGGGAATTAAAGCCCTATCTTCAGCCCATAGTTGATGTCAGCGGTAAGGTGATGGGGGCGGAGGCTCTCGTTCGCTGGATACATCCGGATAAGGGCTTTCTGGCGCCGTTTAAATTCATACCCGTGCTTGAAAAGAACGGTATGATCGTTCAGGTGGATAAGTACATGTGGAGATGCGCTTGCGAGCTTCTGGCGAATTGGCGCAACAGGGATCTGTTCATATCCGTTAACATCTCCCCGAAGGACTTCTATTTCATGGATGTGCGCCGTGAGCTGGTGAAGCTGGTGGAGGAGTTCGAAATCGACCCGGTGAAGCTCAGAATAGAGATCACCGAGACACTTATGATGAACAATTCGGACAGCAGGATGGCGATAATAGAGGACCTCAGAAAAGAGGGCTTTATCGTGGAAATGGACGACTTCGGAAGCG
>DGVE01000051.1 GCA_002395865.1 Lachnospiraceae bacterium UBA4292
CTGATAAAGCCTGCGTCACACTGATCGTCTATGCTCACCCTTCCGCCGTTCCACATCGAGCAGGGAAACTCCCCGTAGAAGGAGCCGATCGTCGCCCCCTCCATAAAATACGAGGGGTACTTGCTCATCAGCGACAAAAAGATCATATTCAGCGGAAAATTATACCGAAGCCCCGGAAGATGAAATTTCACTTCAGCCATATCCGGTAACCAACCTCCGTATTACATGCGGTAATCATTCTGCGGTATATAACCTGTCGGTATGGCCGTGCCGCAGAACGGGCAGACATTGCCCGTGCCCTCTATGTACTTGCAGCCGCAGTAGTTGCAGGTGACCTCGGGCTGCATCTCCGAATACTCGTACGCGCCCCTGTACTTTCTGTTGGGATCGTAGAATACCATGAAGAAGCAGTGGATACCGATAAATAATGTCACGAATATGGTCACTGCGACCATCTCGCCGTCCACGTAGCTGTCCATGATGGAGGGCGTGGTGGCGTCAAACGCCTTCGCTATAGCCACTCCCACATCACTCTCGTCCTCAAGCAGCTTCTGAAGTTTATCGGTAAATTTATTCGCCCTGCTCTCGGTTATGATGGGGTCGGTGTCATTGCCCTGCATACCCTCCCAGGACCAGTCGCCTCCCTTCGCGGGAATCGAATAGACGATGAGCCAGTGCTTCTCGTCGCTGTTGTACATATTCACGTAGGCGCTGAAGGCATATCTCTCCAGATCCTTGTAGCTCGCCTTCCACTGCTCGTTATATACCGTGATAACAGCCGGCGCGATACCGGTCTTCTTCCAGAAAGCTTCAAGGCTCTCCCCGAGCGCCTCCTCGTCGGCTATGACACCCGCGCCGTCCTCTATCACAATACCTGTCCCGCACGAATCCTCAAGCGGCTTCGGCGATACGAAGCACGACTTGAACATGAATGCCATGAGTATGAAGAAGGGGATATAGAAAAGCAGCAGCAGATATCTCGCAGGACTTCTCTGCTTCCTGACATCGTAGTTCGCGTACACATACATGGGTGCGCGCCTTCTCCTGTGGTATATGACGTATCTCCTCGCCCCGGGGAAATACGTGCTCGAGCTTCTGTTCACGGGACCGGTATGTCCACCGCTCCTGCTGCCGGATCTGCTTGAATGATATGAATGGTGCGAACCGCCACCGTGAGAACCGCCTCCTGATGAATGGGGCATGACTGTCACCTCCGTCTCAATTACCCTGCGGGCTCCCCGTAGGTATTTGGTCTCATTATAGTTTAATAATAATAAAAATTCAATAAAAAAATGAAAATCACGTGCAATATACACACCGATGTCCAACACATGTCCAATAATGATCAAAAAGAAATTTTATGTTTTTTTCCTTGACTAACACCTTTTTATAATGGATAATATATTCATAAGTGCAGTTGTTTCTGCAAAGAATCGTGAAAGATTGGGGATGAAATCAACATGAAAAGACTGGTTACAAGAAGTGATTTTGACGGGCTGGTTTGTGCCATGCTCCTCAAGGAATTAAAGATCATCGACGAGATCAAATTCGTGCATCCGAAGGACGTTCAGGACGGCAAGGTGGAGCTCTCCGAAAACGACATCACCACGAACCTCCCCTTCGACAAAAGGGTCGGTCTGGCCTTCGACCACCATGAGAGCGAGCTCATCCGCAACAAGGTGGAGGACTATAAGGGCAAATACATCATTGACGGCGACGCGAAATCCGCGGCCCGCGTGGTCTACGACTACTACGGCGGCAAGAAGACATTCACCCGTGTATCCGACGAGATCATGACCGCTGTCGACAAGGGCGATTCCGCCGACTTCACCGTCGACGAGATACTGCATCCCACCGGCTGGGTGCTCATGAACTTCCTCATGGACGCGCGCACGGGTCTGGGTCGTTTCCACGACTTCCGCATCTCGAACTACGCTCTCATGATGGAGCTCATCGACTACTGCGTAGACCACGGCATCGACGATGTTCTGAAACTTCCGGACGTTAAGGAGCGCGTGGATATGTACTTCGAGCAGCAGGAGCTTTTCGTTGCTCAGCTGAAGCAGATCACGAAGATCTATGACCGCGTGGCCGTCATCGACCTGCGCGACCAGGAGACCATCTACACCGGCAACCGCTTCATGGTCTACGCCCTATGGCCCGAGGTCGAGATATCCGTTCATGTCGCATGGGGCTTCAGAAAGCAGAACACCGCCGTCATGATCGGTAAATCCATCGTGAACCGTAGCTCCTCCTTCGACATCGGTGCTCTCTGCCTCTCCTACGGAGGAGGCGGCCACCGCAACGCCGGCACCTGCCAGCTCGACAATGACATTGTCGATGCCGAGCTCCCGAACATCATCGCGAAGCTTAACGGGCACTGAAATCGCTTACTTATTTCGCAGTATATGCTATATAAGCAAGAGCACCGGTGCTTCGAACACCGATGCTTAGTGTGGACCGCTTAGCGGCCGGCTCCCGGATTTTTATATGATATAAAAATAACCGTCAATCCGTGGCCACGGAGACGGTTATTTTTTATGCTCATCATGCTCATTCATACACTCAACCACTATCGTCGCATTTGATCTTCCATTCGGCAGCTCAATCCGGTTTGCCTCAGTGCCGTAGATCGTATATACCGCACCCGCTATATGCGAGTTAGTCTTCGTTTTATTCTTGGTAATACCTATACGTGCGTAGTAGGGTTTGGTGTCCTCTTCCTCTTTTCCGCGAAGGACAAGGTTCTGTGTCATGTTGTTTCCGCCGAGAACCTGTCGGACTTTAGCCCGTGCAGCACAGTCAAAAATGTCATTAAGCCAAAAACTGCCTTATAAATGGAGAAAACAGCGGATAAACGCCAAAAACCTCCAAATAAAAGGCAAGCACAAAACCTCACCCTGCTCGGTCTTGCGGGTGAGGTTTTGTATAACTGTTATTCTTTTATTATACGATTGATTAGTTTGCGTACTGTGGATATATCGGTATTTTATTTACGCATATGTATTCCGCAGGAGCATAACACCCTGAAACTATAGTGTATTCGTTATTTGCGATTTGTGTACCGTCGATATCTTGGTAATGAGCTTTTGCAGTAGTCTTAATGTATGCTATTTAATACCAATTTTACCAAATATCAAGAAACATTTTTGCATTTTTGTAATAATCTTGATTGGCGCGAATCGCTTCTCTCTCTTCGGCCCCGTTGTTGAAACTATAATGAACGGGGATTTCAGAGTATTTAAAGAATCCATCCCATGAGTACGTGTGACCATTTATAGATTGAGCATTAAATGCCCAAGTAGCAAAGTCTGTATTAAATGCTTCGTAAGTCCAGTTGATAAACGAGTAACTATAATTTTTTTCATCCGAACCTTGATAAGATTCTTTGGGTGCCGTATTTATCCCGGGGCGTATAGCGTATATTTTTCTTCCGGTTTTACTATCGTCTATCCAATCGAAGCCGGCAATTACATTGCACGCTACTCCTTGACCATCTCTAGCTTCTAACACATATCCTCCGCCACAATAGATTGCAGTATGTATCCACCCATCAGCTTCAGTAACTACTATATCGCCGGGAATGGCATCCCACATATCATATTTCTTTCCGCAGGCCTTCTGTCCTACTGTTCCTGTAGGTATTGTTACCCCAACCTGCTTGTAGCAATATGCCACGAAACCCGAGCAGTCAAATCCGGCTTTCGTAGTTCCTGCATATACATAAGGATCGCCAAGGCAGTTCAGTGCAGCTATGACTATATCTTTTCCGTTATATGTCACATTCTGCCCGGGATTCTGAGGCTGTGTCGGTCTCTCGCTTGCACTTACAGTAACCACGCCGGATACACCGCCATATGTCACAGTTATATTAGTGCTTGCTGCGCTCAAAGTAAGCGGTGCTGCAGCCCATCCCGCCGGATTTGTAAGGGTAGTTCCATCGCTCATCTTTACGGTCACTGTAAAATCAGCACCCGTAAGTGTATCTCCGATGTAATGTGTTCCGCTCACCGTAGCACTTACCGACGCTACTGTTGCGGCAGGCTTCTCCTGCGCCTTAACGGTTATCACGGTCTTTACAGTTCCCTTTGACACGGTTATCTTCGTCTCTGCGGATGTAAGCTTAAGGGGATCTGCGCCCCAGCCATTCAAGCTTTCCGTGTGTCCGTCCGAATATGTTCCCGTCACAACAAAGTCATTACCTGTAAGCGTATCTCCTATGTAATGTGTTCCCTTTACCTCGGCCTTTATGCTCACAAGCTCAACCTTCGTCTCGGGCTCTTTTGCGGTAGTCGTCTCCACGATAAGAGGCTCGGGTGTAGTAGGCTGTGCCGTTGTAGGCTCGGGTGTGGTAGGTTCAGGTGTAGTGGGCTCGGGAGTTGTCGTCTCCTCCGGTGTCGGCTCTTCCTCGGCGGTAGTCTCCTCGGGAGTCGTGTCCTCTTCGGTACTCTCTTCCTCGGTAGTCACCTCGTCCGTAACCTCTTCCGTATCATTTTCCGTACTCTCTTCGAGTGAAGTCGGTGTCTCTTCCTCTGAAACGGGTTCGCTGCTCACATCAACCGAAGTCACCTCTTCGGAGCTTTCTTCCGGGGAAGTCGCATCTTCCGTATCCTTCACCGCTACAGTAGTTATCTGCGATGTTGGATCAGTCTCTATTTTTCCATCCTTCACGACGCAGGCCGAAAGCGAAAGTGCCACGGATACCGATAAAGCGGCTACTGAAAACAATCTTTTCTTTCTCATAGGTTCTCTCGTCCTTTCACAAGGTAAAAGTCAGTAGTAAAACACTGTTAGCGCTCAAATAGATCATCTATTGTAATAACACGTGAAAATGCTCCTGAATATTCATTCCTGGACATACCGAAGGTCGTTATCAACGTGCTGTGGACGACCTGTTTGGCCGATAAATACTCCTTTAGTATTGATGCACGTTCTATTATTTTTTCATACAGTTTTCTGTCCACTGAAAAAGGCCTGTCTACAAATTTCATTTCGCACATATTTACGATATTATCTTTACGAACTATTATGAGATCTATTTGTGTTCCATCGTGTTCATCATCAGCATTATGCGACCAGGCTGATTCTTCGGACGAGACCCCACGTATCTCAAGCGCTTTTTTTATCTGATCGATATGGCAAAAACAAACATCTTCGAAAGCCAAACCTCTCCATGCCGTGATCGACGGACCGGTAATGTTATCCTGCCAAAACGTTTGGGATAAGTTCGTCCTGCTATTAATAAACCTTAAATAGTAATGGCAGAAAGGATCTATCAACTTATAATAGACCTCTCTCCTGTGTGTACCAAACATATGATAACTTTTAACGAACCCACTTGCGCACAGTGCCCGCATTGAATTACTGAAGGTCTCTCCTTCTTTAAGGTCGAGGAGCTTAAGTATCTCACTTCTCTGATACCCGGAACGACGTTTATATAATAGTGCAACTATCTTTTTTACATATTCCGGGTTGGTGAACACTGATCCAAACAACCTGTCATACTCATCTTTTAAAAAGGCTCCCTGCACAAAAAAAAGGGCATCAATGTTCTGAGCGAGGCTGTAACCCGGACGGAAAAAGCTGTAATAATATGGTACACCGCCCAGTATCATGTATGCTTGAGCGATATCATATCTCGACATCATCACTTCCTTATACTTCAAGTAATCTTCACAGTCTTTCAGACTAAAAGGCTGTAATTCGATCTTGTATGTCAGCCTGTTATACAACCCGCCTTTGTTCTGTATCAGTTTATCGTTTATCCACGAATTAGCACTGCCACATATTACCACCATCAGATTATCTCTGCCACATCCCCACGAATTCCAAAAGTGTTCAAAAGCAGTTACAAACCCTGATTTCGGGGTGTCCATCCACGGCAATTCATCCAAAAAAACGACCTGTCTTGTTCCATCATCTATACTCTGTAAATGTTTCTCAAGTCTAAAAAAGGCCTCACTCCAGGTTTCCGGTCTCTTTTCCTTTTTTACCCCATATAGTTGAAGTGATAGGTTGAATTTTTCAAGCTGGGATTTTAATCCAGCCTCCTCCTTTCCCTCCGCAGGTGAAACACCGGCGTGTTTAAAAGTGATCAATCCCTGAAGAGCATGGTTTATAAGATATGTCTTTCCTATCCTTCGTCTTCCATAGACCACCACCAGCTCCGCCTGACCACTGTCATACAGCCGTCTCAGATCCTCCATTTCTTTTTTTCTCGCAATCATGCCCGCCTCCCAATATAAGCTTCGGTTTACACGAGTATAACGCCTTTATAATCCGAAGTCAAGAGCATAATTTGGCATCAAACTTCGGTTTATGTGTGCAAATTTCCTTTATAAGTCGAAGTTTGGCTTATAATGTGCATATCATCCTCGGTTTATACTCAGTACAGCGGTAGTTTACTACCCGGTGACCGGTCAGATCCTACGCCTCAACTGCGACCACGCCCTCTATGTAGCGCAGTATGTCGTCACGTCCCGCCTTCGTGGTGGCGGAGAATGCGAAGAAAGGATCCGCGGGGCCCAGCCCGAGCGCGGTTCGGATGATTCGCGTCTGCTTGGCAGACTCGGAGCGGTTCAGCTTGTCGAGCTTCGTCGCGATGACCGCGGGCGTAAAGCCCGCGCCCCTCATCCACTCCATCATCTGCACATCGTCCTTCGTGGGCACGTGCCTTATGTCCACGAGAAGTATCACCGCCCCAAGTGCCTTCGAAGAGGACAGGTAGCGGTTGATCATCGTGCCCCATTTGCCGCGCTCCTCGGCGCTTACACGCGCGTAACCGTAACCCGGAAGGTCAGTCAGATAAAAGTCCAGCTCCTTCGTGCGGTCATCGGTAAGATACTGCACGCGGTAGAAATTTATTGTCTGCGTCTTGCCCGGCTCAGACGATGTCCTGGCATATGACTTGCGGTTTACGAGCGCGTTTATCAGCGAGGACTTACCCACATTCGACCTGCCGGCAAACGCTATCTCACACTTCTCGTTCTGCGGCAGCTTCGACGTGATGCCTATGACTGTTTCCAGGTTTACATTTTTGATGATCATAGTGTCGTAGCCCCCGCTATAACCTGCTCCATCTCGCTGACGAAGTTTATCTTCATATCGCCGATGACCTCACCGTCGAGCTCCGCCACATCCGCCTCGTTGGTCACCGGTACGAATACCTGCTCCATGCCGGCGGTATTTGCGGCAAGTATCTTCTCGCGAAGACCGCCTATGGGCAGTATCCTTCCGCGAAGAGTCACCTCTCCGGTCATGGCCACATTCCCCTTCACGGGAGTGTTGGTCACAGCGCTGTAAATGGCAGTCGCAAATGTGATGCCCGCGCTCGGGCCGTCCTTCGGGACCGCGCCCTCAGGAACGTGAAGATGGATATCATGCTTTTCGAAGAAGTCCTCGCCCACCGCGTCAGAGCAGATGGAGCGCACATACGAGAGGGCAGTCTGGGCGCTCTCCTTCATGACATCGCCCTGTTTGCCTGTGAGAAGCAGCGTGCCCTTACCGTCGAGAACATTCACCTCGACCTCGAGCACCTCTCCTCCGGCGGCAGTCCACGCGAGGCCTCGCACGATGCCCACAGCGTCTTTGTGATCATACTCGTCAGGTTTGTAGATGACCTTGCCGAGGTAGTCCGGAAGTGAAGCCTGCGTTATAGTAAAGCTCTCCCTGCCCTCCTCGAGCATGAGTCTCGCGCACTTTCTGCAGATTGCACCGATCTTTCTCTCCAGTTCCCTGACGCCCGCCTCACGGGTGTAGAGCTTTATAATCCCTTTCACGGCATCATCGGTGAATTCTATCGTGTCCTCCCCTATGCCGTGCTTTCCCACCTGCTTGCGTATAAGATACTTTTTCGCGATGTGCTCCTTCTCGACCTGGGTATAGCTGTCCACCGTGATCAGCTCCACCCTGTCGCGAAGAGGCGCGGGAATGCCCGCCGGATCATTTGCCGTGGCGATAAATATCACCTGCGAAAGGTTTATCGGCAGCTCAACGAAGTTGTCCCGAAATGCCACGTTCTGCTCAGAGTCCAATACTTCCAGCAGTGCTGAAGAAGGGTCTCCCTTGTAGTCCTTTCCGAGCTTGTCCAGCTCATCGAGAAGTATCACAGGATTCGCCGTCTTCGCCTGCCTAAGAGCCGCCACGATCCTACCCGGCATGGCTCCGATATATGTCTTTCTGTGCCCGCGTATCTCCGCCTCGTCGTGTATTCCTCCGAGACTTATTCGCACGTATTTTCTGCCCAGAGCCTCGGCTATGGATCTCGCGATACTGGTCTTACCTGTTCCGGGAG
>DGVE01000026.1 GCA_002395865.1 Lachnospiraceae bacterium UBA4292
GAGGATACATATTACATCATGTGGTGCGGCGATTTCTACGGCGCTTCCATACATCTCGCCAAGACACAGGATTTCAAGACATTTGTTCGTCTTGAGAACCCTTTCATTCCCTTCAACAGAAATGCCGTTCTCTTCCCGAGAAAGGTAAACGGCAACTATATCATGCTCTCAAGACCTTCCGATTCCGGACATACTCCCTTCGGTGATATCTTCCTTTCCGAGTCACCCGACCTCACATACTGGGGCAAGCACCGCCATGTCATGGGCAGAAGCTCAGAGTGGTGGGAGTCCGTGAAGATCGGCGGTGGCGCAGCACCCATCGAGACGAATGAGGGCTGGCTTCTTTTCTATCACGGTGTATCGGGTACCTGCAATGGCCTCGTGTACTCCATCGGCGGCGCTATCCTCGACATAGATAATCCTTCGGTAGTTAAGTATCGCTGCGAAAACTTCCTTCTCACACCCGAGGAGTGGTATGAGGAGAGAGGCTTCGTTCCGAACGTTACATTCCCCTGCGCGACCATCTGCGACGCAGCTACGGGCCGCATAGCCATCTATTACGGATGCGCAGATTCGTATGTGGGTCTTGCATTTACACAGGCCGATCTGGTCGTAGACTACATCAAGGAGCACAGTGTGACAAGATGGGATGACACCGATCCCGGAAGAAGATAA
Source organism: Lachnospiraceae bacterium UBA4292 (assembly GCA_002395865.1). Lineage (GTDB taxonomy): Bacteria > Bacillota > Clostridia > Lachnospirales > Lachnospiraceae > UBA4292. The sequence continues at coordinate 676 of DGVE01000026.1, forward strand.
TAACAGAGGTAGCTATGTTTATAGATGATATAAAAAACCATCTGACAGGAAGGATAATTCCATTCTGGAACCGCCTTCGCGATGATGAATTCGGCGGCTTCTACGGATACATGGATACCGATCTTCAGGTGGACAAGACCGCTGTAAAGGGTTGTATATTAAACAGCCGCATACTGTGGTTCTACAGCAGTGCCTATATGGTACTGGGTGATAAAACTCTTCTGGATAATGCGCGGCACGCATACAGGTTTATGCGCGAGTACTGCATCGACAGTGAGTTCGGCGGCGTCTTCTGGTCGATGACCTACGACGGAAGGCCCTATGATACGATAAAGCACACCTATAATCAGGCCTTCGCCATTTACGCACTTTCGGCATACTACGAGGCTTCCGGCGATAGGGAGGCTCTCGACGAGGCATATAAGCTCTATGAGCTGATAGAGGATAAGTGCACCGACAGCATAGGTTATCTCGAGGCGTTTAACCGCGATTTCACACCTGCGGGCAATGACAAGCTCTCCGAGAACGGCGTTATGGCTTCAAAGACCATGAACACGCTTCTTCACGTACTGGAGGCTTATACCGAGCTCTACCGCGTGGACGGCAATGTAGAGGTAGCCAGAAGGATCTATACCATAATAGAGCGCATAGAGAATAAGCTCTACAACCCCGAAAAGAGAAGACTTGAGGTTTTCTTCGACGCGCAGATGAACTCGATACTCGACCTGCACAGCTACGGTCACGATATCGAGACCTCATGGCTTGCCGACAGGGCAGCTGAGGTTCTGGGCGATCCTGAGCTCACAAAGCGCGTGAGCGCGATAACCACACAGCTTCGCGCCTGCATTTACGAAAAGGCATATAAGGAGCATTCTCTGCTCAATGAGTGTGAGAGAGGTGTCGACAACTGCTACAGAATATGGTGGGGCCAGGCCGAGGCAGTCGTGGGCTTTATAAACGGTTACCAGAAGGAGGGCAATGAGGCTTATCTGGGGGCAGCCTGCGATATCTGGACCTATATAAAGGAGAAGCTCGTCGATGTCAGGCCGCAGGGAGAATGGTTCTGGCGCCTTAAGCCGGATCATACACCCGATTTCGAAATGCCTATAGTCGAGCCGTGGAAATGTCCCTATCACAACGGCAGGATGTGCCTGGAGATAATAAAGAGGGGTGTGGAGCCGAAGCTTCATCCCATGTACTACTATGTAAAGGCGGAGCAGGACGCGCTTATATCAAGGAAGAATGTGCGCGCGGACTTCTCTAACGGCATTTACAGCAGGTTTAAATATCCCGTGCTCACCGCGGCTCATGCTCCCGTCATCTGGAGATACGATCTTAATCCCGCCACGAACCCGAACTTCCTCGAGAGGCTCGGCATCAACGCGACCATGAATTCCGGCGCTATCTACTTAAACGGCGAGTACTGTCTGGTAGTCAGAGTCGAGGGCAATGACAGAAAGAGCTTCTTCGCGGTGGCCAGAAGCAAAAACGGTATCGACGGATTTAGGTTCGACGATTACCCGGTAGTCCTTCCGGACACCTGCCCGGAGGAGACGAATGTGTACGATATGCGTCTTACGCAGCATGAGGACGGCTGGATCTACGGCGTATTCTGCTCCGAGAGCAAGGATATATCAAATCCCGATCTTTCCGCGGCAGTCGCAGCGGCAGGTATCGTACGCACAAAGGATCTCGTAAACTGGGAGAGGCTTGACAACTTGATTACGCTCCATTCGCCTCAGCAGAGAAATGTGGTGCTCCATCCCGAATTCGTGAAGGGCAAGTACGCCTTCTACACCAGACCGATGGATGATTTCATAAGCACCGGTTCGGGCGGAGGTATCGGCTTCGGCCTGTGCGACGATATAGAGCACGCGGTCATCGACGAGGAGATCATCACCAGCAGGAGAGCGTACCACACCATCACCGAGGTCAAGAACGGTGCGGGTGCCACACCCATCAGAACCGACAGGGGCTGGATACATATCGCGCACGGCGTGAGAAATACGGCTGCAGGTCTTCGCTATGTCATCTACGCATTCGCGACCGATCTGAACGAGCCGTGGAAGGTGATAGCCGAGCCGGGCGGGCTGCTCATCGGACCCAGAGGCGCGGAGCGCGTGGGAGATGTGTCGAACGTGACATTCACAAACGGCGCGATCGTGAATGAAGCGGGAGAGGTATATATATACTACGCTTCAAGCGACACCAGACTTCATGTGGCCCTGACCGATATCGACAGACTTACTGATTATGTATTCAATACGCCCGAGGATCCCCACAGGAGCCCCGACTGTGTAAGGCAGAGATGCGAGCTCATAAGCAGCAATCTTGAGTTTCTGAATAAGCAAAAATAGTTCTTTACAAATCTGTCCGGCTGTGTTATAGTAACGCAGTATGTGTTCGCCTGCACTTAGGAGATGGCTTCTCCAACCGCTCCCCGGTGACAGGTAAGTATAATAACAGGAGGAAAATACACATGATCACAAAAGAGAAGAAGGCTGAGATCATTGCCCAGTACGGCAAGACAGCAAACGACACAGGTTCTTCAGAGGTTCAGATCGCACTTCTGACAGAGCGCATCCAGGAGCTCAACGAGCACCTGAAGGCTAACCCCAAGGATCACCACTCAAGAAGAGGTCTTCTTATGATGGTAGGTCAGAGACGTAACCTGCTCGCATATCTTAAGGATAAGGATCTTGAGTCCTACAGAACTCTTATCGATAAGCTCGGTCTCAGAAAGTAATAGCTTTTGTATTAGGGAAGGTGGAGATTCTCTGCCTTCCCGATTTTTAGAATTAAGTTATCCACAGGAGGATTTCACCGGGACCACTGATAAGTACACGTACAGCGCGTATCTATCAGTAGTTTCGGGTCCTCCTGAATAAATAAAAGGAGAACAGAAATGGCAAATTTCGAAGACACAAAGGTGCCCACATCCGCAAATATCATCATGAAGAAGCCCTACAAGACCTATTCCATGGAGCTTGCAGGAAGAACTCTTTCAGTCGATATCGGAAGGGCAAGCGCACAGGCTAACGGCGCGGCATTCATCCACTACGGCGACACAACACTTCTGTGCACCGCAACAGCAACAGATAAGCCCCGCGACGGCGTCGATTTCTTCCCCCTCTCGGTAGAGTATGAGGAGAAGATGTACGCCGTAGGCAAGATCCCCGGCGGCTTCAACAAAAGGGAGGGTAAGGCAAGCGAGCACGCAATTCTTACGAGCCGTGTTATCGACCGCCCCATGCGTCCGCTTTTCCCGAAGGACTATCGCAATGATGTAACACTCAACTGCATGGTTATGGCAGTGGACCCCGAGTGCATGCCCGAGGTAACAGCCATGATCGGTGCATCCATCGCTACATCCATCTCGGATATTCCCTTCGACGGCCCCATCAGCGCAACACAGGTAGGCCTTATCGACGGCCAGCTGATCTACAATCCGACCAGCGCTCAGAGAAAGGTATCTGACCTTGCTCTTACAGTTGCTTCCACAAGGGATAAGGTCATCATGATCGAGGCTGGTGCCAATGAGGTTCCCGAGGATGTGATGATCAAGGCCATCTACGGAGCGCATGACGTTAACCGTCAGGTCATCGCTTTCATTGACACCATCGTCGCAGAGAACGGAAAGCCCAAGCACGAGTACGAGCACGTTGATACTCCCGAGGAGCTCTGGAACGACATGGTAGCGTTCATCACTCCCGAGGCTATGGAGACCGCTGTATTTACAGATGAGAAGCAGACCAGAGAGGCCAATATCAAGGAGATCACAGCTAAGCTCGAGGAGAGATATGCGCAGGAGCATCCCGAGTGGCTGCCTCTTATCGGCGACGCAGTTTACAAGTTCCAGAAGAAGACTGTCCGCAAGATGATCCTCAAGGATCACAAGCGTCCCGACGGCC
>DGVE01000192.1 GCA_002395865.1 Lachnospiraceae bacterium UBA4292
CCAGCCGCGCGCTCAGATATGCGGGCATAACGGCTCTTCTGGGAGCTGACGGCAAATGGGTGGAGCTCGGCTATTCCGGCACCTACCAGCAGGCGCTTCAGGGCTGGCCGGACGGTTCGGTCTTCTCATACGGGGGCACAACCTTTACATACAGGAGAGTCGAGGTCGCGTCTATGACAGACTACGCGAACCTGAACGTGCTCTATGACTGCCTTAAGGTGCCGGGAGCGATAGTGACTTTAAATGACACCGCACAGGTGCCGCCGGAGTATCCATATGGTATCCACAGGCATGTGTGGATAAGTCTTGGGGCATTTCCGGAAAATTATTCATTTGATGAGCTGTCGTACTATATAGCTCTTAATTACGGCGTACTGATAAAGCCGGGTGAGCTGGCGAACGGGACGAACCCGCTGACGAAGCTCTACAGATACAGCGATCAGGGCTCGTGGAACATATTCAGACTGTCGTCAAACAGCACCGCAAAGGGTATAACCGTGGACGACAGATTCATAGCCTACGGAACGGGTACCTACTACATATTGATACCCGATAATACGCCGCCTGCGCCGCCTCAGCCGGAGCCGCAGACCCCTTCGGGCGGTGAGGAGCCGACCGCTGAGCAGACCACACAAGCGGATGAGACCGCACAGAATGTGACCGCACAGGAGACAGAGTCTGAGACTGTGGGGGATATCGGGGAGACCGAGTCGGGTACCGAGGAGGATACCGAGGAGACCGCATCCGATGCAGAGGAGACCACGACTGAGGAGGATGTGACGGCGGAGGAGACTACTCCCGAGGAGAGCACCGATCCGGAGGAGACCGATCCGGAAGAGACCGAAACGGTGGAAGAAACGACTTGCGAGACTTCGACAGAGGAGGAGACTAAGGCGGAGGAGAGCACCACCCCGGAGCCTGCGACCGATGCGCCGACGACCTCGGAGCAGGATACCGAGCCGCCAACGGACGCAGACGACGGGACCATACCCGAAACAGGGACAGAGGCATTATAATTTTCGCTTTTCAATTTACTGTATATGTGTTATAATTGTAGCCGGTTCTTTTTTGGAACCGGCTCTTGTTATGGTATGGGTCGGGAACGTGACTGAATGAGGGCTTCGGAAGGAGTATTGATTTGGACAGACAAAGCTTAAAACCGAATTTCAGAACATACTTGAAATGGCCATTCTGGATGAGTGTGCTTCTGCTCATCATGCTTGTACCGGTCTATGCGGTGAGTGTTACCGCCGGATTTATTTCAACCGGTTTTGTAGTCATATATTTGATCGCTGCATTTTATTTTGCGAGATATTACAAGAATCGCCTCAGCGCGGATCTGGTGGATTTTGCTTCCAAATACAACGGTATCCAGAAGAACCTGCTTCTCGACATGGATGTTCCGTACGGTATATGCGACGACTCGGGCAACATAGTCTGGATGAACCACCTCATGCGGAAACTGTTTGCAGCCTGGGAGCACGAGTGCAATATATTTTCCATCTTCGGCAACATCACGGGAAGCTCCTTCCCCACGGATGATGACGAAGAGGTCGTCACGAGGGTGGTATATTCGGACGGCAACTACCGCCTGACGCTAAAGAAAATGGAGTTCTCATCGGCTTTCGAGGGACTTGACGGCGATTTCGCCATCGCGCATCAGATGTACGCGGTATATATGTATGACGAGACCGAGATACTGACTGCGAGGCGCGAGCTGGAGAACAACAGGCTTGTGGCAGGACTCATATACATGGATAATTATGAGGAGGCTCTCGAGAATCTCGAGGATGTCAGGAAGTCGCTCCTCATAGCGCTGGTCGACCGAAAGATCACACAGTATTTCGCGAAATACAACTGTATACTGAAGAAGCTCGAGAAGGACAAGTACCTTTTCGTTATGGCCTATCAGTATATAAATGATATCCGTGAGAAGAAGTTTTCCATCCTTGAGGAGACCAAGGCTGTCAATATCGGCAACGAGATGTCCATCACGATAAGCATCGGTGTCGGACTTCACGGAGATTCCTTCGCGCAGAATTATGAGTACGCGAGAATGGCTATTGATCTTGCGCTCGGCCGCGGCGGCGATCAGGTTGTTCTGAAGGATCACAACAAGGTAGAGTATTTCGGCGGCAAGTCTCCATCGATGGAGAAGAGCACGAGAGTGAAGGCGCGTGTAAAGGCGCATGCTTTAAAGGAGCTCATAGAGAGCCGCGAGAAGGTGCTCATCATGGGTCACCACCTAAGCGATGTGGACTGTATCGGCGCGGCTGTCGGTATCTACAGAGCGACGTGCATATCGGGCAAGAAGCCCTATATCGTGCTCGATACCATAATCGAGTCCATACGACCCCTCATCGACAGGTTCAACGAGAGCCCGGATTACCCGGACGACATGTTCATAAAGAAGGACAGGGCTATGGAGCTCCTCGACGATTCCACCGTGGTCTGCGTCGTGGATGTGAACAGGCCCGGTATGACCGAGTGCCCGGAGCTTCTTAAGAGGGCGAAATCCGTTGTGATACTCGACCATCACCGTCAGACGAACGAGAAGATAGAGAATGCGGTGCTCTCATACATAGAGCCGTACGCATCGTCCGCGTCAGAGATGGTAGCGGAGGTCCTTCAGTATTACGCGGACGAGATCAAGATAAAGGCCGTGGAGGCCGATGCCATGTACGCGGGCATAGTGGTGGATACCGACCATTTCAATTCGAAGACCGGTATCAGGACATTTGAGGCATCCGCCTTCCTGAGGAGAAACGGCGCCGATATAACAAGAGTCCGCAAGATGTTCCGTGAGAATATGCAGGATTACAAGGTCAGGGCTAATTCGATAAACGGCGCAGAGGTATTCATGGACTCGTTTGCGATAAGCACCTGCAAGGGCGATACCACGGAGTCGATAAATGTCGTGGCGGCCCAGACAGCGAACGAACTGCTCAACATAAAGGGCATTCAGGCCAGCTTTGTTCTTTGCGAGCTGGAGGATAAGATATATGTGAGTGCGAGATCCATCGATGAGGTGAATGTACAGATCGTCATGGAGAAGCTCGGCGGCGGCGGACATATGAACATCGCCGGAGCCCAGGTGAAGGATAAGACGATCGAGGAGACGAAGGCACTCATTATGGAAACAGTTAAGGAAATGAGAGAATCAGGAGCTATTTAAGATGGAAGTTATACTTTTAGAGGATGTGAAGTCCCTTGGAAAGAAGGGTGACAGGGTAAAGGTGAGCGATGGATATGCGAGAAATTCGCTCATACCTAAGAAGCTGGCTACGGAGGTCAACGCGAAGTCTCTGAACGACTTAAAGACGCAACAGCTTCACGAGGCGAAGGAGGCCAGAGAGAGGCTCGAGGCGGCTCAGGCGCTTAAGGAGAAGATAGAGGCCGGCGCGGTGAATGTCAGCGTGAAGACGGGAGAGGGCGGAAAGCTGTTCGGCTCCATTTCGACAAAGGAGATCGCTACCGCATTCAAGCAGCAGTTCGGCTTTGAGATTGACAAGAAGAAGATGCAGCTCGATGAGCCGATCAGATCGCTCGGGACGGTCATCATACCGGTCAAGCTGCACAAGGATGTTACGGCAAAGCTCACGGTGAAGGTATCCGAGAGCTGACGGTCCGCGTATAGAAACAGGTAATTCATTCATGGAAGAACAGGTAATTAAACGCATAATGCCAAACGATCCGAGAGCCGAGCAGTCAGTGATCGGCTCTATGCTTCTGGACAGGGATGCGATAATAACCGCCGGTGAGATAATAAAGGGTGAGGATTTCTACAATCCGCAGTTCGGCGTCATATTCGACACTATCTGCGAGCTCTTTAATCTCGGCACGGCAGTGGACCCGGTGACGCTTCAGAACAAACTGCGGGAGAAGGACGTTCCTCCGGAGGTTTATTCGGACGAGTTCATAAGCGACTGCATTGGCGCGGTGCCCTCATCATTAAACGTAAAGGAATACGCGGACATAGTTCACAGAAAGTCGATCACCAGAAGGCTGATCCGAGTGACGGAGTCCATTGCCAATTCCTGCTATCAGGGCAGGGAGGAGCTCGATACGATACTGGACAGGACGGAGAAGGAGATATTCGATGTGCTCCAGTACAGCGGTACGGGCGGAGATTTCACCCCCATATCGCAGATAGTGACAGAAGTGCTGGACCGCGTGGACAGAGCGTCCAGAGCAAAGAGCATCGTGACCGGCCTTCCAAGCGGTTTCAGAGAGCTTGACAGGATGCTGGCGGGCTTTCAGAAGTCCAATCTGATAATAATCGCGGCCAGACCCGCCATGGGTAAGACGGCGTTCGCACTCAATCTGGTGAACTACATAAGCATACGTAATTCATACAAGACGGCTCTGTTTTCTCTTGAGATGAATGCGGATGAGCTGTGTTCGAGACTTCTGTCGATGCACGCAGGCATCGATGGCTCGAAGCTGCGAACAGGTGCTCTTTCTTCGAATGAGTGGGTCGAGCTCGTGCACGGTGCGGGTCCGATAGCGCAGGCGAACCTCTTCATCGACGACAGACCGGGCATATCACCGGCCGAGGTCAGGAGAAAGTGCAGAAAGCTGAAGCTGGAGAAGGGACTCGATCTCATAATCATAGACTACCTTCAGCTCATGAGCGCCAGCGGCAGGAGAAACGACAGCAGGCAGAATGAGATATCCGAGATATCCAGATCGTTGAAGATCATAGCGAAGGAGCTTCAGGTGCCGCTCATAGCGCTTGCGCAGCTCTCGCGTGCCCCCGATCAGAGAAAGGACGACCATAGGCCCATCATATCGGATCTTCGTGAATCCGGCTCCATAGAGCAGGATGCAGATGTCGTAATGTTCCTTTACAGGGATGAGGTGTACAATAAGGAGACGGAAAAGAAGAATATAGCAGAGGTCATAGTGGGAAAGCAGAGAAGCGGTTCACTCGGAACCGTCGAGCTTGCGTGGATGCCCGAAAGAACGAAGTTCGCTGATCTCGAAAAGAATAATACAGGCAATACATAAAATAAACGGCTCCCCTCTCGGGGAGCCGTCTGCATGTCTTAAGCGTTCTCAGAGATAGCTCCGACAGGGCAGCCGCCTTCGCAGGCGCCGCAGTCGATGCACATATTCTCATCGACTACAAACTGTCCGTCGCCCATAGAGATGGCGCCGACAGGACATGTGCCCTCGCATGATCCGCAGCAGATGCATGCATCAGAAATAACACGTGCCATTTTAAAACCCTCCTTTTAAGATTTGTTTTCCATAGCTTGTTTTTTTGCTCTCCAGGCGGAGATGATGTTCTCACGCGCAGCGATAGCATCCTTTTCCGAAAGCGCGGGCAGATCGCCGAGAGGGTAATCCATGCCGAGCTTTTCATATTTGACCTTGCCCATGGTGTGGTACGGCAGGCAGTCGAGAGCTTTTATATTGTGAAGCTCTGCGAGAAAAGCACCGAGGCGCTTCTGCTCGCCTGCATTCTGCGTATATCCGCCCACGATCACATGTCTGATCCACACCGGAATCTGCTTTTCTGACAGGTAGCGTGCAAAATCGAGAATGTTCGTATTCGTATGACCGGTAAGGTCCTTGTGGGCGTCGTTGTCGATCTCCTTTATATCCAGCATGACCAGATCGGTGTACTTCATGAGTTCATCGGTCTTTTTCAGTATGTAGTCATTGCTGCGGTTGAAAACGATGCCGCTCGTATCGAGACAGGTGTGAATACCCTTTTCCTTGGCCTTCTTAAAAAGCTCTGTCAGAAAATCGATCTGAAGCATGGGCTCACCGCCTGTGGCGGTCATGCCTCCGTTCTTGTAGAATTCCTTGCAGGAATCGTACTCCTCCAGAAGCTCGTCGACGGTCTTTTCCGTACCACTGTTCGTATCCCAGGTGTCAGGGTTGTGACAGTACTTGCAGCGCATGGGACAGCCCTGAAAGAATACCACATATCTGGTTCCGGGACCGTCTACCGTTCCGAAGGTCTCAGTCGAATGAATGTGTCCTGTCATCGTGCTGTGTCCTTTCATCTAAAAAGACCCCCTGCCTCGGGGCAGGAGGTCATGACGTTTGATTAAAGTGACTCGTGGAATGTACGAGAGATAACGTCGTTCTGCTGCTCCTTTGTGAGCTTGATGAAGTTAACAGCGTATCCGCTTACACGGATAGTGAGCTGAGGATAGTTCTCAGGATGTGCCTGAGCATCCAGTAATGTGTCTCTGTTGAGCACATTTACATTAAGGTGATATCCGCCTTTTTCTACATAGCCGTCAAGCAATCCGACTAAGTTATCAACCTGCTGTGTGCTTGCCATTTCAGTTTCCTCCTGTTTATCAGTCTTTTTTGAGCTCCTCGTCCATGCCCTGCATGAGAGTAGGTGCCTCGCAGGGCATGAGCTTGGTTCCGCATGTGCTGCAGCCGTAGGTCTTTACATCCTTGGAGCAGGAGTCGGGGTCGTTAACATCGAGATTGACGTGACCGCCGCCTTCACCCATAAAACCGTCGAGCATCGCAATTATGTCATCAATGTTCTTCTTATTCTGTTCCATAGAAGACCTCCTTTTGCAGAGTGATTATTTGGTAAGATCGATATCAAGGTCGCCTGCGAATACCTTGTCGTCCTTGCCGAGAGCTCCGGGGATGATGGAGAAGGTATTTGAGATACCGTCCTGTGCATCCTTGAAAGGAATCTTTGCAACGGATGAAAGTGAAGCTACGGCGCCGTGAGTATCACGTCCGTGGAGAGGGTTTGCACCGGGTGCGAAAGGCATGCCTGCCTTACGTCCGTCAGGTGTGTTACCGGTAGCCTTACCGTATGTTACGTTGGATGTGATGGTAAGGATAGATGTTGTCGGAACACCGTCTCTGTAAACGTAGTTGCTTCTTACATAGTTCATGAACATTGTAACGATATCTGCAGCGATAAGGTCAACTCTGTCGTCGTTGTTACCATACTTAGGGAAATCACCCTCGATCTCGTAGTCAACCGCAAGACCTGTCTCGTCACGGATGACCTTAACCTTAGCGTACTTCATAGCTGAGAGTGAGTCGGCTACGATGGAAAGACCTGCGATACCTGTTGCGAAGTATCTCTTTACGACACGATCATGCAGGGCCATCTGAAGTCTCTCATAGCAGTACTTGTCGTGCATGTAGTGGATGATATTCAGGGTATTTACATAAAGGGTAGCCTGCCACTTCATCATATCCTTGAATGCTTCCATGACCTCATCGTAATCAAGATACTCTGAAGTGATGGGTCTGTACTTGGGACCTACCTGAACCTTTGTCTTCTCGTCGATACCGCCGTTGATAGCGTAGAGGAGGCACTTTGCAAGGTTTGCTCGAGCACCGAAGAACTGCATCTCCTTACCGATAACCATGGAAGATACGCAGCAGGCGATACCGTAGTCGTCGCCGTGGTCGTTTCTCATGAGGTCGTCGTTCTCATACTGGATGGAAGAGGTGTTAACGGATGTCTTAGCGCAGAACTTCTTCCAGCCTATGGGCAGTCTGGTGGACCAGAGAACTGTCATGTTGGGCTCGGGAGCAGCGCCTAAGTTGTTCAGTGTGTTTACGAAACGGAAGCTGTTCTTTGTAACGAGTGTACGTCCGTCTGTCCCCATACCGCCGAGTGACTCGGTAACCCATACCGGATCGCCTGCGAAGATCTGGTTGTACTCGGGAGTACGAGCGAACTTAACGCAGCGAAGTTTCATTACGAAGTGGTCGATGATCTCCTGAAGCTCTTCCTCTGTAGCTCTGCCTTCCTTGAGGTCACGCTCTGCATAAATGTCAAGGAAAGTAGATGTACGTCCAAGGGACATAGCAGCACCGTTCTGCTCCTTAACTGCTGCAAGGTAGCCGAAGTATGTAGCCTGAACTGCCTCCTGGAATGTAACAGCGGGCTTGGAAATGTCGCAGCCGTAGATGTTAGCCAGCTTCTTCAGCTCGCCGAGAGCTCTGATCTGCTCGGAGATCTCCTCACGGTTTCTGATAACGTCGGGAAGCATAGTGCCTGTACCGCAGACATCCTTCTGAACCTTCTTGTCAGCGATAAGAGCGTCTACACCGTAAAGAGCGACTCTTCTGTAGTCGCCGATGATACGACCGCGGCCGTAAGCATCCGGAAGACCTGTGA
>DGVE01000111.1 GCA_002395865.1 Lachnospiraceae bacterium UBA4292
ACGTCCACGATCTGCGCGCTGCCGCCCTTCTGGACGCAGCCGCAGGACTTGTCCTCGAGCGTGGTGATGCCTCCCTCCTTGTTGCCGGGCGAGGGGTTCTCGTAGACCACCTGTCCGTGGCTCACGAAATAATCCTTGAAATCGTTCACCATCTTCACGGCCTTTTCAAACACCGCGCAGTCCTGACATCTCGCAAACAGTATATTCTCCGCGCCGAACATCTCGGGTACTTCCGTGAGCACCGTGCTGCCGCCTAAGGCAATGAGCCTGTCGGAGAATCGTCCCACGGTGGGGTTCGCCGTTATGCCAGAGAGTCCGTCGCTGCCTCCGCACTTCATGCCTACTACCAGCTCCGAGGCCGGTATCGGCTCCCTCTTAAACTGTCCCGCATACTTCGCGAGCTCGCCGACGATCCTTACGCCCTCGCCGACATCGTCCGACACATCCTGACAGTTTAAGAACCTCACGCGCTCCGGATCGTACTCACCAAGCTCCTTCATAAAAAGCTCATGTGTAAGGTTCTCGCAGCCAAGTGAGAGCACTAAAACGCCTCCCGCGTTCGGGTGTCTCACAAGCGCCGCCAGCAGCTTCTTGGTCTGCTCGAGGTCGCCTCCCAGCTGCGAACAGCCGAATGGATGTGCAAAGGTATATACTCCCTCTACGCTGCCTTCCACAAACTTCTGAGCCTGCGCCACGATCTGGCCCGCGATCGAATTCACGCACCCGACCGTGGGTATTATCCATATCTCGTTTCGTATCGCGGCGCGCCCGTCGCGCCTCCTGTAGCCCATAAATGTCTTCGGCTCCACCTTCGGAAGCTCGTACACCTGATGGTCGTAGGTGTACTCGCCGCCCTCCTTAAGGAGAGTCTTCGCGTTGTGTACATGCACCCACGCGCCCTCGGCTATATCACAGGTCGCGCCTGCTATGGGATTTCCGTATTTGATTATCTGCTCACCCGCGCCAATAGGCCTTATCGCCATCTTGTGGCCGCGCCTTATCACCTCTTTGCTGCGGACCTTCCTGCCGTCGATGTCAATGACCTCTCCGGCAGCGATATCTGAAAGCGCCACGACCACATTGTCGCGGGGATGGATTTTGATGATCTTCATTCCTTGTTCTTTGCAGCAGGCATAGTGCCATCGGTGCCGTGCCTGCTCCGGCACCGATGAAAACCTGACAGGTATTCCCTCAGGCTTTTAATATTTACAGCACGCTCTTGTAAGCCGCCTCTGCGCCCTTCTCTCTGATCAGCTTCAGGTCCGCGAGCACTGTGTCGTAGAGTCCCTCGATCTTTGTAAGGTCCCGATCCCACATCTTCTCGTTCGAGAGAACATCCTTCACGAGCTGCTCGGCAGAAGCGTCCTTTCTCTCATAGTAGAAGTCGAGCACCCACGCGTCGTCCTGCACCTTGTACTCATTGCCTGCAGGGCGAACACAGATCAGGCCGTCCTCCTCGCGCCTCTTGATATCATTCGAATAGAATGCAATGTAAGCTGCGAGGCTCATGGTCAGAGCCTGCGGAAGCTTGCCGAAGCGGTCGATATACTCGAGGAAGCTGGGCATGTTTCTGGCCTTCCACTTGGAGGTGGAATTTAACGAAATGCTCATGAGCAGGTGATCCACGAAGGGATTGTTAAACCTGTCGGTCACAGCGGCCGCGAAGGCGTCGCAGTCCGCCTTATCAAGCGGCAGCACGGGGATGATCTCGTCGAAGAGCATCTTGTCCATGAAGCCGTGAATGGTCTCGTTGTGCATGCAGTCGCGCACGATGTCCTGTCCCGCGAGATAAGCGCCGAGCACGAAGCCGGTGTGTGCGCCGTTTAATATGCGCACCTTGCGCTTCTTGTAGGGAGCCACCTCGGGAACGACATGCACATTTACGCCTGCCTTCTTAAAGGGCAGCTTGTCTGCGAGCCACTCCGGGCCCTCGATATACCACACGCCGAAGACCTCGCCCACGTCGAGCAGCGGATCCTCGTAGCCGTGCTCCTTCTCGAGCTGCGCCACCTCCTTCGGATCCCTAATGCGGCCGGGAACGATGCGGTCCACGAGCGTGGAGCAAAATAAGTTCTCCTTCTCAAGCCACGATATGAAATCATCACCCAGGCTCCACTCCTCGGCATGTCTTTTAACGATCTTCTCGAGCTCCTTGCCGTTGTTGTCGATGAGCTCACATGAGAGCACTACCACGCCCTTCTGTCCTGCCTTGAACCTCTCATAGAGAAGCACGGTCAGCTTCGCAGGAAATGAATCCGGCGGTGTCTGGGTCATGGACGAGCCCGCATCGTACACGATACCGGCCTCGGTGGTATTGCTCGCGATGAACTCGAGATCCGCGCTCTTTGCGATCTCGATGACAGATGCCCAGTCGCCGTAAGGGTTGTAGCACTTGTCCACAACGCTTATGACGCGCTTTCTGTTCACCTTCTGACCGTTCTCCGAGCCGCGCAGATAGAGTGTGTACAGGCCCTCCTGCTCGTTTATAAGGTCGGTCAGGCCCTGGGCAATGGGCTGCACGAGTGCGACCTTGCCGTTCCAGCCTGCCTTCTCATTGGAAATATCAAAGAAATAATCCACGAATGCGCGCAGGAAGTTGCCCTCTCCGAACTGGAGCACCTTCACGGGCGCGTTCTTCAGTATGTATCCGTCATAGCCTGAATTCTTCAGGACTTCGTAATTAAGCTTGGACATTGGTCTCTCCTTATATGTCGCCTTCGCTCATCTGTTGCACAGATGGGCTATTCCAACATTTCGCTTCGCGAAACGTCGCCTTCGCTCGATTGCTTCGCAATCGAGCTATATATTGAAGTACCTCTCTGCATTATAATAGCTTATACCCTCGACGATCTTCTTGAGCGAAGCCTCGTTTGCGGGGTACTCGCCCTTCTCCACCCAGTCGCCGATCAGATTGCAGGCGATGCGCCTGAAGTAATCATGTCTCGCATATGACAGGAAGGATCTGGAGTCCGTGAGCATGCCGACGAAATTGCCTAAAAGGCCGAGGTTTCCGAGGGCCTTCATCTGCTCCTCCATGCCGTCCCTTGTGTCGAGGAACCACCATGCGGCGCCGAGCTGCATCTTGCCTGCGACCTCGTCCGACTGGAACGCGCCGAGACATGTGGTGATCTGGTTGAAATCGTTGTGGTCGAGGGAGAATACGATGGTCTTGGGCAACTCGTTCGTCTTATCAAGCTCCGAGAACAGCTCCGCGAGCTGATCGCCGCAGCTGCTCTTCGCGATCATGTCAAAGCCGGTGTCGGGTCCCTCTATCTTGAATGTCCTCTCGTTCACATTTCTCGTGCATGAGTAGTGGATCTCCATGACGATGTTCTCTGCGTGGTACTTCCTCGCAAGAGACAGAAGCACCTTCGTCTGATACACCTCAGCCTCCTCCACGCTGACAGCCTCGCCGCGAAGAGCCTTCTTAAGAGCCGCGTCAGCGACCTCATCGCTTCCCTTTCTGAACATCACGTAGTCGATGCCGTGGTCGCTCGCCTTGCAGCCGTGCGCCTTGAAGAAATCTATCCTCTCGTTCAGAGCGTCGCATACTTCCTGTGTGCTGCTTAACGACTCCTTACCGACCGACTTCGCGAGCTTCGCGATATAGTCTGCAAAGCCTGCCTTAGATATATTTATCGCCTTATCGGGTCTGAAGGAAGGGCATACGATAAAGCCCAGGTCCTCCTCGGCCGCGAGCTTCTCATGCCACTCGAGGCTGTCGA
>DGVE01000004.1 GCA_002395865.1 Lachnospiraceae bacterium UBA4292
TGCCGCTCAGCCCTTCGGATACCGTGTGGAATGCGGCCCGAGAAGCGTTGCAGTGGCCACCGATCTGGGAAACTACACCGACTACACCGTGAGGAACCTCGCGGGGCTCGACGCGGTCCTTCTTGAGGCTAATCACGATATAAGGATGCTCGAGACGGGGCCGTATCCATACAATCTCAAGAGGAGGATACTCAGCGACTACGGTCATCTGTGCAATGAGAGGAGCGGGCAGCTTCTTTCGGATATCGCGAGCAACCATCTGAAGACGGTAATACTGGGACATCTGAGCAAGGAGAACAATCTGCCGGAGCTGGCGCTTATGTGTGTAAGAAACGAGCTGAACTCCTCGGACAATGAATTTACGGCAAAGGATTTTGATATATTTGCCGCGAACAGAGACAGCATTTCAAGAGTAATAGAATTATAGCTTCCTGATAAAAAAGAAAGGAAAAGGGATCAGAAACAAATGAAAAAGGCAATCATTACTGTAGTGGGCAAGGATACCGTGGGTATCATCGCAAAGGTCTGCACATATCTCGCAGGCGAGGAGATAAACATACTCGATATATCTCAGACCATAGTCGGAGGTTATTTCAACATGATGATGGTAGTAGATGTCGAGGCTGCCAAAAAGCCCGTGGGTGAGATAGTCAGCGATCTGGGCGCGCTGGGTGAGAGCATCGGAGTCATCATAAGGCTTCAGATGGAAGAGATATTCACCAAGATGCACAGGATCTGAGTGCCGTGAAAGGGAGCCTGAATAATGATCAATATTTCCGAGGTCATCGAGACCAATAAAATGATAGAGCGCGAGAAGCTCGATGTGCGAACGATAACCATCGGCATCAGCCTTCTCGACTGCTGCGACAGCGATCTGGACAGATGCTGTGACAAGATATACAAGAAGATAACCACCATAGCGAAGGATCTGGTGAAGACAGGACAGGATATCGAGCTGGAGTACGGTGTTCCGATAGTGAACAAGAGGATCTCCGTGACACCCATCTCTTTGGTGGGAGCCGGCTGCGCGAAGACGGTCGACGATTATGTGAAGCTTGCGAAGACGCTTGATTCTGCGGCAAAGACCGTGGGCGTGAACTTCTTAGGCGGCTTTTCCGCGGTGTGCAGCAAGGGCATGACCGCATCGGAGGAGCTTCTCATAAGGTCCATTCCGCAGGCGCTGGCCTGCACCGAGAGAGTCTGCAGCTCCGTAAATGTCGGCTCCACGAAGACCGGTATCGATATGGATGCCGTGAGACTCATGGGTGAGACCGTTCTGGAGACGGCGAAACTCACGAAGGACAACGATTCTCTGGGCTGCGCGAAGCTCGTGGTATTCTGCAACGCACCCGATGACAATCCCTTCATGGCAGGCGCTTTTCACGGCGTGAGCGAGGGCGACGCGGTGATAAACGTCGGCGTCAGCGGACCCGGTGTGGTAAAGAGTGCCATCGAGGCGTGCAGAGGCGAAAACTTCGAGGTGCTCTGCGAGACTATAAAGAAGACTGCATTTAAAATAACAAGAGTGGGTCAGCTCGTGGCTCAGGAGGCGTCGAAGAGGCTCGGCATACCCTTCGGTATCATAGACCTGTCGCTTGCGCCCACACCGGCCGTGGGCGATTCCGTGGCAGAGATACTCGAGGAGATAGGACTCGAGAGCGTGGGAGCGCCCGGTACGACTGCGGCGCTTGCGATGCTGAACGACCAGGTGAAGAAGGGCGGCGTAATGGCGTCCTCCTATGTGGGAGGCTTGAGCGGAGCGTTCATACCCGTCAGCGAGGACCACGGCATGATAGACGCTGTGTGCGCCGGAAGACTGAATATAGAGAAGCTCGAGGCCATGACTTGTGTATGCTCAGTGGGACTGGACATGATCGCCATCCCCGGCGATACGAGTGCTGCCACCATAGCCGGTATCATCGCGGATGAGGCTGCCATAGGCATGGTGAACGCAAAGACCACCGCCGTGCGCGTTATACCAGTTATCGGCAAGGAGGTGGGAGATACCGTGGAATTCGGAGGGCTTTTGGGCTATGCTCCCGTCATGCCCGTGAACAAGAACTCCTGTGCGGCATTCATTTCCAGAAAGGGAAGGATACCCGCACCCATCCACAGCTTCAAGAACTGACAGGGGAACAAGTTATGGCTAAGAATAAAAAACCTTTCCTGCTTGTCGCCTTCGGAGTGGTGCTCTATGTCGTGCTTACCCATGTGGGCGTAATACTCTCCACACTGAAGGCCGGAGTGAGCCTTGTTCTTCCACTGGTCGTGGGCTTTATACTTGCGTTTGTACTGAATGTCCCCATGACCATGCTCGAGAAGCAGATGAATAAGATCGGCTTCCTGAACAGAAAGATAGGGCGCAGTACGAAGCATCTGATCTGCATGATCATCACTCTGTGCATAATAGGACTTATGGTGTTCCTCATCGTGAAGCTTCTTGTGCCGGAGATCCAAAAATCTGTTATAAATCTTTATGATACACTTAAGGTCAAAATGCCTCAGGCCATCGAGTTCATGAAGCGTAAGGGACTGGATACGACACTGGTCGAGAAGGTCACGAACATGCTTGATATCAATACCATTACCAGCGCGGGCAATGTGGTGAGCTTCGTATTCGGCTTCGCGACATCGATACTCAATGTCATCCTCACGATATTCATCGGTGTCGTCATAGCGGCTTACTCGCTTCTTGAGAAGGATGATATAAAGCTCAATTTCAAGAAGGCTCTGTACGGGTACTGTTCGCGGCCGGTAGCTGATAATATCTGCTTTGTGTCCAGACTGATCAAGCAGACATATTACAAGTTCTTCTCAGGACAGGTGATAGAGTCGATAATACTTGGTCTGTTCATGTTTATATCGCTGTCACTGTTTCGGATACCGTATGCGGGACTTATAGGACTACTGACAGGAGCGAGCGCTTACATACCTTATCTGGGTGCATTCCTGTCATGCGGTATCGGTGTTGCGCTTTTGATCATCATCGATCCGGGCAAGGCGCTCCTTTGCCTTATAGTCTATCAGGTGGTACAGTTCATAGAGAATCAATTCATCTACCCCCACGTGGTAGGCAGTTCTGTGGGACTTTCGGCTCTGTGGACACTGGTAGCCGTTGTAGTAGGCGGCAGCCTCTTCGGAGTGGTCGGTATGATATTCTTCATACCCCTCATGTCTGTATGCGCTGAGCTTATGGGCAAGTCCGCGAACAAAAAGCTTGAAAAGAAAAAACTCCGGATCGAGCTTCGTCCGGAGGGTGTTGTGGGACCTTACGATCTGCCTGAGGATCGGGCAGGGGAGGTCGAAAAGACGGCGAAGTAGGCTCAGACCTTTACGATCATCTGCTGTTCCTCGGCCGAGTGCCTGCTTCCGGTAGCACCGTGCAGCAGCATGCGGTAGAGATCGCCGGCATAGATATCCATATCAAACAGGGAGAGGGCTTCATTCCTCATATCTCCCTCATAGTATTCGGCGATGAGCTGTCTGCCGTCCTTCACATTTGTGATGACGGGCAGGCGGCTCTTTTCCTTTAACTCCTTAAGAAGAGGCGTATTGCCCCTGAAGCCGAGGACTCTCGCGTATAGCGCACGCGTAAAACGATTCACCGGTGAATTCTGCGTGAGCATGGAGGTGAGCAGCCTGCAGACTCTGGCGTATGTTGTGTTCTTAGGCTGTATATAGCGGATGAAGCTGTCGAAGGAGTACGCCGGAGCGCTCAGGAAGCACTTTTTTATATGCCTGATAAGCTCGGGGTCCGCGTCCGGCAGCTCCGCAAGCTCATTCTCATCGGCTATAAACAGCCGGTAGATAACGACCGGTGTGAGAAGGTCGGGATCAAACAGATCCGCCTTCAGAAGTATATCAAGAGAGTTCTGCGGCATATATTTCTTCAGATCGTTAAGGTTATGGCTAAGAACGGCGGCTCTTATGGAGGTGGCACTGGTCATTTCAGTTTCTGAAAGGCGTGTTTGCCCATGATCGCTAAGAGCTCTTTTGACGGCAACAGGGCGTATATCGCTTCCGAGCTCCTTCAGAGCCTTTATGTATTCGATACCGAGTATGGTGTTAGGTGACAGAGAGAAATCCCTTCCGATAAAGCCATCCGTCTGTGAGAGCGCGTATGATAGCGCGGCGGGATAGGACATGCCCTGCCTCTGCGAGAGCATGAGACGTTCCCTGAAGCCTTCCGGTTCCTCTGTAAGTATGCCCGCGGCCTCATGGAGAAGGGTGATGTCGTCGTATTCGCTGCCGAAGCACAGGGTGTCCACGCAACCGATGCCGTTTATTATGGATACCGCGCCGTATGCGAATATCTGCGCACAGG
>DGVE01000078.1 GCA_002395865.1 Lachnospiraceae bacterium UBA4292
CCTTCGGTCCGAGCTTCGGAACCTTTAAAAGGCTCTTTCTGGACTTGTATATACCGTTCTCCTCGCGGTATATAACTATGTTCTTCGCTATGGTCGCATTCAGTCCCGACACGCGGCGAAGGAGCGAGGGCGAGGCTGTATTCAGGTCCACGCCAACCGAGTTCACGCAGTCCTCGACCACGCCGTCGAGAGCCTCCTCGAGCCTCTTCTGCGGCATATCATGCTGATACTGCCCCACGCCTATGGCCTTCGGCTCTATCTTGACCAGCTCCGCAAGCGGGTCCTGGAGCCTTCTGGCAATGGACACGGCCGAGCGGAGGTTTACGTCATACTGCGGAAACTCCTCGGCTGCGAGCTTCGAAGCCGAGTAGACCGACGCTCCGGCCTCAGAGACCACCATGTAGCTGACCTTCGGGAAGCTCTTAAGCATCTGCGCCGTGAGCGCCTCAGTTTCACGTGAGGCGGTTCCGTTACCTATCGCGATATGCTCCACATTGTGTTTCTTTATAAGCGCGGACAGAGTCCTGATGGCATCCGCCTTCTTATTCTCTCCGAGCGTTGGATATACCACTGATGTGTCGAGCACCTTGCCCGTGCCGTCCACAACAGCCACCTTGCAGCCCATCCTGTAGCCGGGGTCGAGGCCCATTGTGACGTGCCCCTTGACAGGAGGCTGCATGAGAAGGGGCTTAAGGTTCTGCGCGAAGTTTTTGATCGCGCCCTCTGCCGCTGTCTCTGTGACAGCCGCCCTGATCTCGTTCTCCATCGACGGCTCGAGAAGCCTGTCGTAGCCGTCCTCCACGGCAGCCACCATAAATGCTCTCGAAGGGCTCTCCTTCCTCAGCATCTCTTTTTCGACAACTTTCAGTGCCTTTTCACGGTCGATCTCAACCTTGACCTTTAAAAAGCCTTCCTTCTCGCCGCGATTGAGCGCCAGTACCCTGTGTCCCGCAAGCTTCGGAAGCGGTTCGGAGTATTCGTAATAGTTGCTGTATACCGAATCCTCCTCCTTAGCGGCGCAGGATGTTATGCGCCCCTCCTTCATCATGAGCGCTCTCAGCTTCTTTCGTATCTGGGCTGAATCCGATACCATCTCCGCGATGATATCGCTCGCGCCTGCCAAAGCGTCCTCTGCGCTCTCCACACCCTTCTCGGAATCGATATATTTCGCGGCCTCCTTTATCGGCTCCGGACAGTCCTTATCCTGCATATAAAGCCTCATGGCGAGAGGCTCGAGTCCCTTCTCTCTGGCTATTATCGCGCGTGTCCTGCGCTTCTGCTTGTAAGGCCTGTACAGATCCTCCGCCTCCGCAAGTGTCTGCGCGTCCTCTATCTGCTTCTTCAGCTCATCGGTGAGCTTGCCCTGTGTGTCGATGCTCCCTATTATCTCTTCCTTGCGGGCCTCGAGGTTTCTCAGATACCCGAGCTTCTCCTCGAGCGTCCTGAGAGCCTCGTCGTCCATCGCCCCGTGGGCCTCCTTGCGGTATCTCGCGATAAATGGTATCGTGCTCCCCTCATCGAGAAGATCGATGACATTTTTTACCGCCCACTCGGGTCTGTTTATATCCTGTGCTATCTTTTTTACAATATCTGTCATAAAATCTCCACTGTTTCATAGATTTTTATAATTGCCTGTTATTATAACACATTTCACCGGAAAATAAAACAAAAAATTCGGACAGGATGCATTTTCCTGTCCGAATGAATATATCACTTTTCACCGGATGTTTTTTACCACACCTACGGCCACATATCCGTCCAGTATGGCTCTGATATCCGTCCCGTAGGCAGCCATCTCCTGATAGCTTCCGTTCACGACATACCTTCTTCCGCCACCGTCAAGTTCCTGTATACATCTGTAGCTGTCGCGGTAAAACATGCTGTCGGACACCTTACAGCCGTATTTTACGCCCTTACAGGGCTCCCTCAGACACTCGGGAAAGTTTATGTTCAGTATCTGTCCGGGCACGAACCTCATATCTATATATTCCTCCATGAGCTTCGGCAAATACTCATCCGTGGCGGAGTGCTCCCTCATGCCCTCCGAAAAAGCGATGGCTCTTATCCCCTGAAATACCGCCTCAAACGCGGCGCCCGCGGTGCCCGAATACTGAAGGTCGGTACCGCTGTTAAAGCCCCTGTTGATACCCGAGAACACGATATCGGGTCTCTCCTTCATCACACCCAGAAGTCCCACTCTCACGCTGTCCGCAGGAGTTCCGCTGCACGAATACGCCTTCACACCCTCCACGGGATAGTTCCTCTCATACACATCGATATGTCCGTGAAGCGTAATGCTGTGCGAGCCCGCGCTCCTCTCGCCCTCCGGCGCCACGATCCACACCTCGCCGTATTTCACAGACTCGCGAACCAGTCGCAGCAGGCCGTCCGATTCTATTCCATCATCATTTACTATAAGTATCTTCCTCATCATATGACCTCTGAACTTATTTTGGACTGTACCGATTTTCTGCAAAAATCGGTAAATATAATACAACGAAAGTATATTCTCCGCAACCTAATTTTTACTATAGCTTTTCACGCGTTTATGTAGTACAATTAGTGAGATAGATGATTAACGATCATGGGGGATAACATGAACAAGACAAAGATCTACAACCTGATACAGGAATATCTGATAATCGTGATCGGAAGCCTTATCTACGCCTTCGCGTTCGACTGGCTCTTTGTTCCGAACAATCTGGTGATGGGCGGATTTACGGGTCTCGCGCAGATCATCCACCATTACATACCCGCCATACCGATAGGTTCCGCGGTCATTGCCCTGAACATACCGCTTTTTGCGATAGGTCTTAAGCTTCAGGGGCCGCACCTGCTCTTCTCATCGGTCTTCGCGCTTCTGACGAGTTCCGTCGCGATCGATATCTGGCCGCAGTTCATCACATTTCACCCGATTGACGACCACCTGATGGTTTCCATATTAGGCGGCGCCATGGTCGGCGGCGGACTGGGCTTTATGCTCTGGGTCGGCGCCACAACGGGAGGCACCGAGCTGGCCGCGTCGCTTCTGAAATACAAGTTCAGGCACATCCAGATCGGCAGGCTCTGCCTGCTTCTCGACCTCTGTGTCATCATACTGTACATGATCGCATTTGATGCGATAAATGACGCCCTCTACGCAGGTATCGCCATGTTCGTCAGCAGCCGCGCCATGGATTCGGTGGTCTACGGAAGCCGCGCCTCGAAACTGGCTCTCATCATCTGCGACAACGGTCAGCACATGATATCGGAGCTTCTGAAAATGGACTTAGGTGTCACCGAAATACAGGCAAAGGGCGCCTTCTCGAGAAGCGATAAATACGTCCTGCTGTGTGCCTTTAAGCCGAGCCGCATCGCGATGCTCAAGCAGGCGGTCATAATGATCGACAAGCACGCCTTCGTCATCGTGGTGGACGCGCAGGAGGTCTATGGAGAGGGCTTCGAGGCCGTGAAGCTGAACAGTCTATAATCTGTACCGATTTTCTTCGAAAATCGGTACATGTGAAAAACGCCTTCAGTACGGCGCATACCGGCTGAAGGCGTTTTTCTTCCACATTATATTTTGATGCGGTCCACCCCACATCAGTAAAGGCTATATCTGCGCGAACTTTTCAAAATCCTCCACAGGCATGGGCTTCGCGAAATAATACCCCTGGAACAGCTTACAGCCCATTTGCGTAAGCATCGTAAACTGCTCCGGCGTCTCCACGCCCTCCGTGAGGGATACTATGTCAAGATCACTCGAGAGCTTCATGATATTATCAAGTATCTTGACCGCGCGGGGATTGCCATCCGACTGCCTCAAAAACGCCATATCGACTTTCAGTACGTCCACAGGCATATCCTTTAAAAGGTTAAGCGATGAATAACCGCTTCCG
>DGVE01000112.1 GCA_002395865.1 Lachnospiraceae bacterium UBA4292
CTGCATTTACCATAACATAGGCTGTAAAAGCAGTTATCAGCACAAGTCCGGCAATAAGAATACCATTACCGATTTTAGACAGAAGACTGCGAGGATTCTCTACCTCATCGTCCTCCTGAGGCTCCTCATTTTCATCAGTGCTTTCAGTTGTCTGATTCGGCTCATCTGAGGCCGTATCCTCAGCTTCGGAACCATCATCGCCCTCATCGGTATTACTGTCATCAGTCTGCTCAGATACGCTTTCGGAAGCCTCATCTGAGCCTTCCTCGGTTTTCTGAATGTCCTCCTCTGCCTTGGAGCTGTCCTCCTCGGCAGGGGAGTTATTTACATCAGTTTCTGCATTTTCGGCTGTTTCGCTATCCATGGTCTTTCCTTCATCGAGCTCATTCAAGACAGCGTTCAACCTCCTTGCTTGTTCATCTCTTCGAGCTGCTGTTCTTTCATTTTCTTCTTATCTTCAAAGTGCCGCTTGATCTTCTCAATTCGGCCAACGTGGTACTCCTTGTACAGACGCTTCATCTCATTGTCGATTTCAAGCTGAGCTTCGGGAGTTCTGTTAGGCGGAGTATACTTTGGAAGCGGCTGGCTCTTGCGCTGTTTTTTCTTCTTTCGTTTGAACTTAATATCGCCTATCCAGCGCATAAACCGATACTTGAACGTACCGCCGTACTTCTTGTAGTAAACCTCCATCTCGTTTCTCTTCTGCTGAGCGAGCTCCTTTTCAGCCTTTTCAGCTTCAAGTCTTGCTCTCTTAGCCTTGAGATCGGGATCGTCTGTATCTTTAGGAATGATATTAAAGAAGTGTGCAAGAATATATCTTATGAAACGAGGTATAGCATAGATCGGATTTTTGGAGTACTGCTTTCTGATAACGTGGAACGGCTTGTTCTCGAAGTACTGTCTTTCCTGTTTGAGCCTTTCTGCACGTTCTTTTTCTTTTCTCTCCTTCTCCCTTTTCTGCTGTTCGAGCTTCATTCTCGCAGCTACCTCACGAGGATCCTCAAACTCGGCCTCTTCATCGCCTTCGTTCTCTTCCTCGATAGCGGCCTTAGCCTCTTCGATCTCCTCATCGGTAAGGTCCTCAAGAGCCTTCTTTTTAAGCTCTTCCTCGTCCTCCTCCTTGACCTCAACGCCCTCAGCGTCACCGAGCTCGTTGGCGATCATTGACTTGTTTTCTTCAATACGTCTGCGCTCCGCAGCCTGACGTTCTTCTTCTTCACGTCTCAGGCGCTCTTCTTCCTCACGCTTACGCATCTCTTCGAGACGAGCCAGACGCTCCTGCTCCTGACGCTCTCGTTCTCTTTCCTCGGCCTCCTGCTCAAGACGTTTCTGCTCAAGCATTTCCTGAAGCCGTTTTTCCTCTTCTTCCTTTTCACGCTGTATTCGTTCAAGCTCGGCACGTTTTGCCTCTTCAATACGTCTTTGCTCTTCCTGACGAGCAAGCTCCTCCTGCCTGAGCCTTTCAGCCTCTTCGGCGGCCTTCTGGCGTTCGATCCTCTCAGCCTCACGGGCAGCGAGGAAGTTTCGCTCTATCTCAATACATCTGCTGATTTCGTCAAACATACCGCTGACGTCTTTAGGGAAGCTTCTTTTAAGCTTAACCTCGCCGTCAGAGCCGATAAATCCGGGCACTGCATCAGCAATAACACCGTAGTCGGAAGCAAGCTCCTTTTCAAAGCGTTTCAAAAACTTCGGCTGAAGCTTTTTCTGCTTCTGAGATTTAAGCTCTGTAAAGCTGTCGCTCTGCCCCTTTTCGGTATAGTTCCTGAACAGCAGGAGATTGAGCGCCACCACCTTGTAGAAATCCGCGACATAGCTTTCATCGGGTCTTACGGCGGTGTTCTCAACGTTGATCTCATAACCTACCTTGTCATAGCTTTCGATATACTGCCACAGTGCAAGGCAAGCCTTGAGGTCAACGTTTTTCATGATAGCGTTTGTTCTCATAACAGGCGGTCTTATGTAGGTATTACCAAGCGTCTGACAAAGCTCCGAGCCCTTATAGCCCTCGAGAGCCTTCTTCAGCTTCTCGACTCTCTGCCAGATGGTGAGCCCCTGGTCGTTGCGGCTCTCAAGGCTGCGGCTGGTATCGATGGACAGCTTGAGCGCCATATTTCCGCCGCTATCGTCGGTCATGGTGGTATCGAAGTCGAGTGTAAACACCTCCTCGTCCTTGGATACCTGAGCCAGCTTCTCATATCTGGTTATTATGAAAATGTACAGTCTGTCGATAAGCGTGTTCACAAAGCGGTTCTCGTATGTGGCGAGGCTCTCCTCCTTGTGGACGTTCAACAGCTTGGACGGCGTTATCTTGCCGGTCTTTTTATCGATGCTCTGTATGAGGTCGGTGTGCTGAGCCAGATGCTTTACCGACTCGACCGTGACCTTCTTTGAAAGAGCAATGGGCACTATCTCCTCCACGTCGACGATGGTCCTGCTGGGGTTTCTGACTACGTTGTCCACGTGAACGATGCCGTTCTCTATGGCCTCGACCCAGCTGACGTCGATCGCCTTCTCCATGAGCTTACGGTTGAGCGAAATGGTGCCCGCGCTGTTTGCAAGCAACGAATCCATAGCCCCGGCGAGATCGTTCTCGTCGAGGATATCCATGGTTTCTTTAAATTCGTCATACCATTGTCCGTAAGTCATAATAGGTGAGATAGTGTCCTTTTTATAATTGTAATTGGTTGATAATCTATAGGATTACTTCGCGGCTGCGCCGCTTTACAAAACTGTTAGAACAGCTTCTGTAATCTTTCCAGATAAGCGATCGACTCGTTCATCTTGCCGCGGCCGAAGGACTTGTTGATGTATACGCAGAGCTCCTTGAGCTCGTCTCTGAGCATCGCAAGGTTCAGGGACTCGAACTTTCTGAATATCTTGGTCGCAAGAACGTAATCAACGCCCTCGAGCTCCTCGCCGCCGCAGGCTACATACACGGGAACAAACAGGCCCATCTGCTTGATGATACGGTTACCGAAGGCCACGCGCAGCTTCTCGATTACCCAAAGGTCAAGCTGCTGTATCTTCTTCATCGTATCCTGGGAGATCGGGTACTTCTCCCACGCCTCCTTGAACATATCGTTCAGATGAGTGAAGCTGATGTTGATAGGCGGTGTATCGGGCGCGTCAAATGCCACGCCCTTCGCGTCGAGGTTGATGGGCTGGGCACGGTCGTACACCTTATCCGAGATGGCGTAGGTACTGTCATCGTTGTTAGCGGTACCTATGTACCATATGTTCTGAGGTATGCGGATCTTGCCCTTGTCGAGCTTCTCCGGGTCGGTGGACCATACATTGGGCACGATGTCGAGCTCCCACTCGTCCACATTGGGCATTTCGAGGATGGAAAGCATCTCGGCGAAATAGTACTCGATACGCGCGATGTTCATCTCATCGAGGAGGATGAAGTTCACGTCGTCGTTGTAGCCCGAAGCGTATACTCTCTTTAAGAACTCGGTCTCGTTATAGTTCTTCGTAAATTCGTTGAAGTAGCCGAAGAGCTCGGTACGGTCGCGCCACGACGGCTGTACAGATGCTATCGTGGTGTCGTTTGCAAGGAACTTACCGAAGGAGTAAGGCAGCGAGGTCTTACCTGTACCAGAAATACCCTGCAGGATGATGAGCTTCGTGGAAGCCATACCCGCAACGAAAAGCCTTACGGTCTTGATATCATAGTAGAGCTTCATCCTTGAGCAGGCGAAATTCCTGAAACGCTCGCAGAATTCGCTGAGTGTGATCTCATTGTCATATTCGGGAGCAACATACGTTCTGTAGAAGCTGTCGACCTCGAGAAGCTTTGAGAAACGCTTGTCGGCGGTGACAATGATACCATCTTCCACTGTTGTGGCGGGCTGCTCGCCCTCCTGCTCCGTCTCCTCGCCCTGTCCTGCGTTCGACGTTCCGATCGCGCCCATCTTCGAGCCGGGGATACCTATCTGCGCGATCTTCATCGCCATGATCTCGTCCTTCTCGCGCGTCATCTTGATGACCCTTCTCTGAAGCACGGAGATCTCCTCCAGAAGGTCCTCATTGCTCACGATGGAGTGTCTGAAGCGCACATATTTCCTGAGGCCTAAGATGATCAGGAAGATGATCAGGGCATAGATGGCCGCCACGACCACTATGGCAATGATCGAGAGCACCCAGCCAATGGCTCCGAAATCCGTGGAGTAAGCCTTGAAAATATCTACATAATTTTTGATGTTGAATATCTGCACAAAGCCATTTCCGATGCCCGAGAAGATCATGCCGAAGCCCTTGAGCATCTCGGAAATGAATGCAAAAAACCATTTCAGGAAGCCATTCATATATTATTCCTCCACAGGAGCTTCACCCTCTGCGGCTGCGTTCGCCGCCTTCTCCTTCTCCTTGGCCAGATACTCCTCAACGGCCCTTCTCTTTATCTCCTCCTCGTCAGCCTCGGAAAGCTTGGGCTTCTTGAGCTCGATCAGAGCCACGATGAATTTATAGAGCTCTATGAGGAAGAATATCGCCATGGGGATGACGATGCAGATGAAGAAACCGTCCTTCGTCTTGAGGTAATCGACAGCCTTGCCGACACCCTTTAGATTCACTCCCGTCCACACGCCTATGATGTCGCTGCTGTATGCGGGAAGATCATCCTGTCTGTCATTGTTATCACCCCTTGTGGTAAAGGATATATCCCTCTCAAACCGGTTGACCTTTACGATACGGTGGGTGTTCAACACTCTCTTACCGTTGATGATGGTGTAGAAGGTGATGACCTGTCCCTCCTCCAGCTTGTAGAGGTCGTCGACCTCCTTGAGGATGATCATGTCGCCCGACTTAAACGTCGGAGCCATTGAATCGGTCTGTACGCTCATGGGCATGAAGCCGAACAGATGCGCTACACCGTTGTTCTTTTCGGACGAAAAAACCGCGATTGTCACAAGGAGCGCAAGAGCCAGCAGGACCCAGGCAAGCACATTTACAATAGTTTTGAGCACTTTTTTCATGATGTTCTATTCTCCATTCTGTAAGGTTCTGTCAGGTAGTTTCCTTGATCTTGAAATCAAATCCGAACTTGATGGTTCCGCCGATGATATCGTCTACGCAGTCGGGATCGTTGCCCTCGAGCCATATGACCACCGTATACTTATCCTTATCACCCGGCCTGAAATCCTCTTTCAGTTCGCGCATGACCAGATTTGCGGTGAGGAAATCACTGTCGCAGTCACCTTCCATGCCCCTGCCGTTCGACTTTGTCTTGCCGTATATAGTCTTCTCGCCGTTTTTGTAAATGGCTACTCGGACCGCCTCGTCAACGCCCTTTGTGACGTTTTCAATATACATTTCACCCTCATAGGAGATGGTATCATCCCCCGCATTAATAAGGTAGAAGGTATAAGCTATGTAGTTCTCTCCGTTGTGGGAGCCGTTTATCATGTCAATATTCTCCGGCAGATCCTTGCCGCTGATATTTGTCATGTCGTAAACGATGCCTGCATTCAGAACCGAGATGGTATGGTCAAAATCAGGTGTCTCAGAAAGTGAGAGCCCCTGATTGACCATGTCGTATTTATTTACCCTGACCGTGAAGCTTCCGAACTTGTCATAGAAATACGAGATCGCGTAGGCAATGGCCACTATGGCCACAAGAATTATGACCAACAGTCCCAGTATTCTGGTCAATACAACGTATTTCTTCGCTTCACCCGCAGTCCTTCTCAGCTCGACGACATCCTTGATCTTTTCATTTTCAGCCATCGGCTATTATCACCCTTCCTACTCTGCGCACTGCGCTTATTCCTTTTCTTTGTCGAGGTAACCCTCGGTGCGCTTCCTGATGTAGCGCTCTGCCGTATATTTGCCCGCAAGAGGCCCGGCGATATATTTGCACTCCGCCTCGTACAGAGCCTCCGCCTGCCCGGAGTTCGATATGCCGTCGGCTATCGGCTCCGCGCCCAGTCCCGACACGAACTCGATGATGGATTTCACGGCGGCATTCGACCTGTCATTCTTCCCGATGTACGATGTGATCTCCTGCGAAAGGAGGACATAATCGACGGGAAACTCCGACAGCTTCATAAGAGGACAGTTGGCACCTCCGAAGCCTGTGAGCATAAAATGAAAGCCGTTATTTCGCATATTGCTTATAGCCCGGGCATGCCTCGTGGTTCCCTCGGTGAGAAGCTTGGCAGGCAGTTCAAAGCATATCCGATTCGAATCCACCCCGTGATCCACCATCATGCCGAGTATATGCGACTCAGCTCCTCTGTCAAGAAGATACTTGGGCGGCAGATAATAGGACAGCCATCTGAAAAAGAAATCCCTGTTCCTGAAATTCTGTTCAGCCTCTATAGCCTGCAGAGACTCCATCTCAAACAGGCTCACACACTGGTTCGTCAGCTCGGCTACGTCCCTGAAGTTCTCGGGCATGAGCGTTCCGAGTCCCGGTGTATTCAGTCTGGTCCGCGACTGGAAGAAAGCGACGCTTCCCGTCTCTATCTCTCTGATGCCGCGATAAAACATCTCTACAGCCCGCAGGCCTCCGACGGTGGTCGGTGCGTTTTCAAAATAATTATCCTCTGCCAATGCCTGACCTCCGGTTTCTTTTCAAAAGGGCAGACTACCCCACATTTACAATTGCACATCTTGAATTTACAACATAAATGTTCTTCTGTCAATAAAAACATGCCCGCAACGGGCAAAGTTAATAGATTATTTATCGAAATCGTTTAGAAAAAGCGGGTAAAAAATATTTCCCGGGTCATCCCCGGGAAATACTTTTATTACTATTTGTCGTTATCCGCTGCTCTGCGTCTTCTGTTATCGATATAGCCGATACCGATGAATATCGCGCCGAGCACAGAGAATATCGAGATGGGCCATACCAGCATGCCGGTCACGGGCAATGTACCCGCTCCGGTGTCGCCCTGAGCTCCGTCGCCGTGAGAGTTTCCTCCTCTTCCATCACCTTCATCGCCCCGTGCGTCGCCTTCATGTGAAGTCCTGCTGCCGCCTTCATCGGATCCGGTCGTACCGTCTTCGTCGTAGGCTGTTGAGCCGTTCTCGTCCGATGCGGTGGTGCCAGCCTCGGGTCCGCCGTACTCGCTCTCGCCTGACTGAGATGAACCCTCAGCCTCTGTGCTCTCATCCTCGTAAGACTGTGAGCTCTCCTCGGCTTCTGTAGCGGTTTCTGCTTCGGTCGTTGACTCTTTTGCTTCGGTGCTTGACTCTTCTTCTGCTTCGGTCGAGCTCTCCTCAGCTTCGGTGCTTGACTCTTCTTCAGCTGTTGTGGACTCTTCCTCGGTGGTGGACTCTTCCTCTTCTGTCGTAGTTTCCTCTGCCTCGGTTGTGGACTCCACTGCTTCGGTTGAGGACTCTTCCTCCGCCGTCGATGACTCCCCAGCTTCAGTTGAAGATTCTTCTGCTTCTGTCGTAGACTCCTCTGCCTCGGTCGTTGACTCTTCGGCTTCGGTGCTTG
>DGVE01000039.1 GCA_002395865.1 Lachnospiraceae bacterium UBA4292
GAAGCTCTCCTCGTAGATGTCGTACGGGTCGCCCGCATCCTTGGGCTTCGCGTAATTAATGAAGGTGTAGCCCTGCGCCTTGTAGTATTCGAGCATATTCTGCGCCTCGGCGCTCGAGTCCGCATAGAGCACGCTTATATCGTCGTAGCTTATGGAATACGGAGGCTTTCTTCCGATCTTCTGTATACACTGGATAAATGTGTGCATCTGCCTGTTCATCCTTATCTTCTCGCTGAGGACGAACTCGGCGCATCCCTCCATCTGCCTGATCCGCGCAGTGATATTTCTGCTCTTTTCGGCCCTCGTGAGCACCTGATCGGGGTCTGAGGACAGTATGCAGGTCATCCCGCTTCCGGCCGCTTTCTCGATGATCGAATACTCCTCATCCGTCAGTCTGTGTGCCTCGTCCACGAGGAGGAAGCTTGTCGAATAATCTATCGAACTAATATTTTTTGCGCTCTTTATCTCCAGATTCTCTACCTGTTCATTGATCGTGTTCTGTCCGTCGTTCTGGGCGGCGCAGTGAAGGAGCAGGGTCCTGCCGTTTTTTGCGAGAGTCTTTGCAATGTCATATAGAAGGAGGGTCTTGCCGGTACCCGGCTGACCGGTTATGTGAAACAGATACTTTCCCCTCTCGCAGGACGCGAGAAGACTGCGCTTCAACTGATCCTGCGCCTGCGTCAGAAAATACTCCCCGCGTATGAATTTCCACGGTGTGGTAAACGGCGATATAAGATAATCCGAGGCCCTGAACAGGCTGTCAATATCCCTTTCATATGCGGCAGCGTTCTTCATCTTCTGAACTATCTCCGACATATCCGCGTCCAGCAGCTTCTCGCCGAGTCCCAGCTTGTGGCAGGTCATCGTCCCGGTGACCACGCAGTACAGGTGCAGTCTCCTGCCCAGATGCGAAAGATAATGCCTGTTCTTTATCAGCTGCGCCAGTATCTGCTCATCCGGGACGCTCTGCGACTTCAGCTCGATACCGATGCACTCATCCTCCGTTATCTTCAGAATGTCGAACTCCTTGCCGATGCGAGGTATCACGAAGCCGAAGCCGTACCCGTCAAAATCGTCCACCTCCGCTCCCCGCCTCACCAGCTCATCCACCAGAAGCCGCAACGATTCTATCTCGTGATACTTCGGTTTCTTCGGGCTGTCTGGCCTCGCCTCATGGTTATATATATCGTTAAAGCTCTCCTCATCGTGCACGCGGGAGATATTGTATATATTTACCGGACGCATATCACACCTCCGCTTCATTGTCTTAAAAGTATCTTACCACGCTGCATAATGCCTGTAAAGAAAAAGCTGAGCCGCCTTCGCAGCTCAGCCAAATACCTATATAGTCCTTCCGTGAACGTGATATACATCATCGGGCATAAGCAAACCCATCCAGTCTTGAAGCTGATATAACACTTCTCCCTGCGTTATTCAACCCCGGTTTTTTCCCTATACTCCGCCCAGCTCATTACGTCATATAAAACGCCATGCACTATAATATCCTTGTAGCGGTGATTCTTTATCTGTGTGGGATTCTGGGCAATGTCGCGCCCGCACGTGAATATGTATATATCCTGCGCAGGAAGGTCCGCCCGGTATCCGTAGTCGCGTCTTCCCTCCGATCTGGGGGCATCAAAAAGACTCTCTATCTGATAGAAATACACTCCGTCGTAGGTATAGAGGATAATGTCGTGTCCCTCGCCCGTATAGCCGTAGGTCTCGATGTCCACCAGCCTGTTAAAACTTAAGTCCTCAGATACGGAATCATGTCCCGCTATGGAGATACCTGTGACACCGGGCTCCTGCGCGCCATCCATGAGGACGACCATCCACATCTCAAGATCGGCCTCCGCGACCGCGGGATCGCAGGAGCCGAATACGCCCCTCATGATCCCGCAGTCGGGTATGGACAGAACGAATCTGAACTCTCCCTTCGCGTACTCGGGTGTCAGTGAATGATAATTGTCATCGCCGTACAGGCGGTAATCGGTCAGATCGAATGTGGGACCCGTGACCAGCACCTTCGTGATCTCCTCACCACCCTTGTCGATATAGCTGACGACCTTGGATCGTTTTTCTGTGCGCTCATCGCTCTCATATCCCGGCCGGAGCGCCGTGACCGCGCCATCGCTCCCGGCCGAATTTGAATATGCGATCATACAGTCTATAAAATTCCTCGCCGAAATCTCCTCGCGCTGCTGTCTCTCATAGCCCTCTCTCAGCTCTCTGTCATCCCTGAGAGCTATCACGCCTCCGAAGGCTATTAAGGCGATTCCCGCTATTAGCAGTGCTGTCCATAACCGCTTTTTCAATGCCGCCTCCGAAACGCCAGGCACAGCAACACCAGGGCGATGCCAAGACCGGTAAGTCCTGCGGCCATGCCTCTTTTATCCTCTATCCCGTATGGTGTTTCACTGACCGAGGGCTCAGGCTTCTTCTGCGGTGCGGGTGTCTTTTCATTCACGCGGTCCTCATCGATGACGAGCTCCTTCTCCTCCGAAGCTGCCCCCTCAAAGCTCAACGTATAGACCCTGTCGTCCCTTTCATATCCCGCAGGGGCCTTCGCCTCCGTCAGTTCGTAGGTATAGTAAGTGAGCCTGCCGTCAATGTATTCTCCGAGGACAAGCTCCGAAAATACCGCCTCACCGTTACCCTCGCTTACCGCAATATACTCCCTTCCCGTATCTTGGCATCGCAGCATAAACTCCGCTCCGGACAGCGCATTGCCCGCGCTATCCTTTTTGTGTATCACGATACGCCCGGTCTTTATTTCGTTTATCAGATCCTTCTCGATATCGACCCTCACATCGTCGTTTTCATAATCGACTGTGAATGGATAAAATGTATCGTCGAGTATGTATTCATCCCCGGAGCATCTGAGCTCGCGGTAATAATACCCGCCTGCCGGAAGCGTCTGCGTGAGCGTGGCTATGCCCTCGCTGTTTGTCCTGATGACTGCTATGCAGGTATCGCTTCCGATAACAGTCTCACCGCTCCTCTTTGATACGATGTCATCTGCGGAGAATACTCCGAAGTAAACGCCCTCCAGGGGTATTATGTTTCCCAGGGAATCCCTTCCGCGCTTTTTTATGGTGAGAGTGGCCGAAAGGAGCCTGTTCTCAATATTCTTCGTGACATCGAATACATACTCCATCCTGCCGGTATCCTCCGACTGCGGACATCCCTGTATATCGAAGGTGTAGACCGCAGGTCTGCCATCCTCATCCACGTCTTTCGCGTACCCCGCGGGAGTCGAGGTCTCTGTTATATAGTATCTTCCTACGCTAAGCGGCTCGCTCACGGCTATTCCCTCGGAATCCGTAGTTATCCTGCAGACCTCTTCAGTCAGCTTCTCATCCGAGTATATGGCGAACTCCACCCCCGGAAGGTACGCATACTCATGCGTGAGCCGGTAAATATCGATGCCCATGGCTGTCTCGAACAACTCGGTACTGGATACATTAAGTCCCTTCTTAACTACTCCTATGCGACCCTTTTGTATCTCCTCCGTGAAACTGAATTCCGTGACACCGCTGTCGATGATAAACTCGCGCTCCTCCTCAGAGAGCACATACCCGGCAGGGGCGTATGTCTCACGTATCATATATGTTACCGGAACCCTGGTCACATAGTCTGTCTTCTCGGCAGTCAGAAGCTTCGACACAGCTCTGCCGTATTCGTCTGTGGCAAGCACCGCCGCCACGCTCCCGTCAGACTTGTCATATATGGTGTACTGCGCACCCTGTACCGGTACGCCGTCGGTATCTGCCTTGACCACTGACACATATCCTCCGTTGGCGACGATGATCGACTGTTCATCGCTGTCTATATCATTATGTGCCGCTATATGCAGTCCTTCGCAGTACAAGTCCTCAAACACCACCAGTGTATATCCCAGAAGGTTTCCTGTGTCCACGGTAAATTCCACGTTCACTGTCCCGTTTGCCGCACCCGGCACGAATCTCGCCTCACCCGTGACCTCTCTTCCCTGAGCGTCCGTGAGGGGAAGTTGTGTCTCCTTGACCATCATTCGGCCCTTTACGACATACTCTCTTCCGTCTGCGACCAGACCTTCATAAGTCACCGTGTCAACTATGGTCGCTGTATCCGAGATTGCTGCCGCGTGTGTTCCGGTCGACTTATCCCTCGCTGTCGTGCGGATCAGGGGAACACGGACCGTCTGCGCCTCATCATCCATTGAGGCGTGAACAGCTGCCAAAACGCCGTTTAGATAAAGATACTCAAAAGCCACAAGTGACTTTCCGGCCAGACTCCTCACAGTATCCGCGTCTATGGCAAATGACATTGATATATCACCGCTTCCCGCATCCGGATGTACTTCATCCCGTGAGGAGATAAACGCAGGAACAAAATCAGTTGAAGCCCTCACCTTTCTTCCATCACCGTCGGTGAGTATCTCCTGTGTCTCTTTGACATATATGCAGCCCTCTATGGTGTAGGTGAGCTCTCCTCCATCCCTGTCATACAGGAGGAGGTTCTCAAAATGCACCGTATCCGTCAATATGGTATCACTGTCCGTC
The DNA here is from genome assembly GCA_002395865.1 of Lachnospiraceae bacterium UBA4292. Taxonomy (GTDB): domain Bacteria; phylum Bacillota; class Clostridia; order Lachnospirales; family Lachnospiraceae; genus UBA4292. Next base: position 4,545 of record DGVE01000039.1, read on the forward strand.
TGCGTCATATGGGTACCGGTCGCGTCATCCGTAAGGGTCGTTCCGATCTCTGGCACATATACGGTCTCATCAGCATCCGTCAGGTCATTAAAGGCGAATACATCCCTGTCGAAGGTATCGTCATGGACATCTTCAAACACTACAAACGTTCTCTTTTCACCTTTCAATATGCTTCCGGAGAATGTGATATCCACATCGATAAATCCTTCATCCCTCGACGCTTCGTCGGCCACCCACTGCCGGGTAACGGATATGGGACTGCCGTCCTCATCCTTAACCTGCTCACCGGTAGCCGCATCCATCAGATCGGCCTTTACGGTATAGCTGTTGCCAGGTATCAGATATCTGTAGAATATCCGGTCGGTAATGGTAACGGTGTCATTTACGGAAACCACCTGCTCACCCGTAGCTCTGTCATAGGCCTCGGTCCTTCCCACGGGTATCCTGTAATTGACCATCTCGCCCTCCTGCACGCCGCCTTCGCTGTGAGCGCCTTTTTCATCGACCGTTACAGTCACATCACCCATACAGTAGTATCCTTCGGGTACCGCCGCCTCGTGAAGCGTATATGTTCCTACGGGAATGCGTTCAAGGACATGCCATGTCACACCGTTCTCGGTGATATTCAGGGGATCGTTCACATCACCCGTTGTCCATCTTGCGCAGATATCACCCTCCGGCCCGATAAGTTCAAGCACACATCCGTTCAAAGTTTGTCCATCGACATAATCCGTTTTTCTGATGCGAAGCTGCGTGTAATCATCCCGCAGTTCCACCACATCCGATACCACCTGTGTATCGCTCACGTTAAATATCATATCCTGCGCCCTGACATACCCTTCCTGTGCAGGAGCACTCTTCTCGTGCAGAATATATTCACCGGCCGGAAGACCCCATATTATATGCTCTGTATCAGATGATGTCCAACGAAGCTCCTCACCATCCTGAATGACGATCTCACCCATGCTGCCGTCGGACTGCGCGTAATACACTTCAAGGATCGCTCCTCTTACCTCTTCGCCCGTGGTTATATCCGTCTTCTTTATGGGTACCGAAGTGGGCTTTTCCTGTACGATCACTTGAGACTCTATCTTATCTACTGCAGCAGCCGGTATATTTAGAAGCGCGCATTCCGCCATGGCCTGCACCATGGGAAGATCAAAATCATATGTATCGGGATCCGTCACGAAGCCTGCGGGAGCCTGCAGCTCACGCGCGCAGTACTCGCCGAGTGGCAGCGGCGATGTCACAGCGTACGCCCTCGCGTCATCGCCCTCACGATACTGTGTTGACACGGTCTCCACAAGTGTTCCCGCCTCATATATGACTCTTCCGCTTCCGTCAAATGAAGTGATATCGTTCTTAGCGTATATTCCGAAGACCGCTCCCGATAATGTCGCACTGTCAGGCACCGTAATACCGGGCTGGGCCTCCTTCACTATCGTCAGCTCCATATAGACCGGTTCATTATCGATCTGCGCCGTAAATGAATACTCCGCGCTCTGAATCTCTGTATTCGCGGGAGCGGAAAATGAGAGCGCCACCTTCCGGTCCGACAGTTTATATCCGACAGGCGCGACAAGCTCCCGAACATAGTAGTTTCCGTATGGAAGATCTATGTCAAACACTGCGCCACCGCCGGCCTGTGTTGTGGTAACAGCCAGCAGAGTCCCGTCCGCTATCACGATGTCGTCATACGATGCGGGAAGCGACGGGTCGCTCCTCACTGGTATCACCAGCTCGCCGTCGGTAAACAGCCCGAACACAGCTCCTCCCACGGGAACTCTCTGCTCCCCCGCAGCAGAAGAATCGTACTTATATGCAGTGACTCTTGCATGCTGCTCCACGTTCTCGACCACCTGCGCACAGGTCGAAAGGACCGCGTTCTGCCCCGCATATGTGAGCTCTACCTCCCACTCCCTGTCGGCTGTGATCACCTGTCCGGTCGGTGCCATGGTCTCGAGGATCCTGTATCTTCCGAGAGGCAGCGGCGTATTTACCCCGAACTGACCGCTCGGTGATGCCGCAAGGTCGAGCACCTCCACCATCTGATCCTTATCATATACCTTGGTGACACCGTCGCTCAGATAGATGTCCTCAGCCGCATATAGCGAGAACTCTGCGCCTACCATCTCAAACGAAGCCGTACCGAATGACGCGTTTACGAGATCGTCGTACCCGGTCCCCTGCGCCGGCCGGTAGCTTACGATCCTTGATCCATACTTGGTCACCGTTATCCGCCCATACTGGTCATCATTTTCGGCTGTAAAGAAAAGAAATTCTCCATCGCCCATGAACTGAGCAGCAACACCTTCGGGACCGGCCACCCGAAAAGCAGTTCCGTCTGCTGAAAGCTCCGAAAGCTGCCGTGCAAGCCTCACATCCACAGTCCACACCGTATCCGTCAGTACACAACCCGCCGGCGCCGTGGTCTCCTTCACATATACACGCCTTGTGAGATTCGGATAACTGTATACATTTCCACTCAGAACAAGTCTCGCAAGCCCGTCTTCACCACTCGTCATGCTGCCCGCTGCATCGATGCACGCTTCATCGTTATAGACAGTAAATACTGCCCCCGAAAGCGGCTCAGAGCTCACTGAGCTGACCTTGTATGCCCCCACATACCCCACGAGCTCAGGTGTCGTGTTGGTTATGACAGTCACATTCTTCACGCTCGTGCCGTCGTTATCGCTCGTGACCGTAAACGCGAAATCTATGCCTTCAGGACCTTCAGCTCCCTTCGCGAGGATTCTGCTCGAGCCGTCCGCAAAACGGACCTTTATCATATCCTCCTCGACATAGTAATGTATCTCGTTCAGGTCATCGTCGTATTTTCTGAGGCCTGTGAAATCATACCTCATGCCGTCCCTTGCAGAGTCCACAGTCACCGAAGCAACATTCACGCCACCGCCGCTTTCTGTCCTCGCGTAGAGTCCGAAGGTTATCGAATCGACAAGTGATGCAGCCACGTCATTGCCGAATTCCTTTAATACAGAATGCTGCGTATATACCGTGGAGTTTGTGAGAGTCGTCACGGCTCGTATCACCGTTCCGTCATTGTCGGTAGTCCGTACAAAATATTTGTCCAGATCGGAGCCCGTGATTCTTCTGCCTCCCTTGAGCGTGACCGCCGTCTCCTCCGCCCAGTATATGTACTCATTTCCCTCGTCATCATATTTGCGCAGATCAGTCCACTGTGTACCGAAGGAAAGCGCATCCGAAGGCGCGCTCACCACGCTGACACTTCCAACATTTTCAGCGCTACCATCCTCAGTTCTCCTTCTCAGCTGAAGCTCCACGGATGCGATCATATGTGACGCGTCCCCGTCTATAACCTTCACGGCGCTGTGGCTCACCAGCTCACGGTTTACGATGGTGGCATCCTCCCTTCCCGTGATGGTAAAATATGTTCCGGTGGTGCCGGAAGCATAGGCTGCGACGAGCTCATCCCTTGCGACAGGGTTCAAAAAACCTGTCAGCGCGACAGGATACACCGTGGTATCGGCCATGTATCTTGCGCCGCTTATCTCCACATATCCGTCATCACTGTCCTCACGCATATAATAAGTCTTCTGAGCCGTACCTTCCCACTCGGCGGTAAATACCGCGAAGCCCTCGCTGTCGGCCGTGACAGTCTGTACGAGTTCACTGCACTCAGCGTCCCCATACACTCCGAAGCGCACACCGCTCACCGCGCCCCTGTTATCGCCTACCTTCCTTACAACGAAGCCGCCGTAGCTCGTTTTGCGGTACTCACCGGCGGTCAATAGAAGAGCTGCCCCGGATGTATTTCCATCCACGCTGATCTGGGATTCTTCAGAAGAAGTGAAATTCTCTATGGTCGATGACAGCGCCGCCGCAGCATAGTCGGTCGAATAATTGCCGTTTGCCGTAAGTGTAAATGAATACACGTTTTTATCCCACTCATATTCCCCCGGTGTGTAGATCTCGACCAGCCGGTAGCTTCTCGAGGAGGCCTGCCCGAAGTTTATGACCAGATCCTCACCTGTGGACGGATCCTTCAGACGAGTGCTCGCCTCATCACTTCCCGTGAGAAAATAGCCTGCGAAAGTGTTGCCGCTGCTCATAGTCCTGAAGGCGGCTATAGCCGAAGATGCACCGGTACAGCTTCTGGCCTCCGCGATGGCAGCACTTATATCCGGCCCCTGAATGGCGAGAGCATAGACCGCGCCGCTCACCCTTCGGGTCGTGTCGGCACCGGCCGAATCCTTCTCCACCTTTTTCAGCGACAGAGTCGCCATCTGCTCCCCGGGGTTGAAATAGATCGCGTACAGCATCGCGGCATCGCCTTTTCCGCCTGTCGCATTCGTCAGGGTCACTCCCGCGGCGGTATTTGCCGCCTCGATACGCCAGAGAGGTGTGACCACGCCGTAGTAGGTACGGCCGTTTAGCGCATACTGCATGGACTTGTTGTAGTCCCCGCCGTAATTGATGATCGTGTACCACCCCTGCGGGTTCGCAAAAGCACCGGCCGTGACCAGAGTACCGTTCGACCACCTCTCATGTCCGAGATTTCCGTAAATGTAGTTCGCATTCGACACATCACCCAGATCTACCGAAAGTGCGGGAAGGCCGAGCTGCGCGGCCACCTCGTTGGCGGTGTTTAATGCCCCCTGCTCTCCCGCGCCCCACTCGATATAGGATACATAGCCCGGCTTCGAGGAATTCGACAATATGCTGCGTATCGCAGTATTGTTCTTCACCTGTCTTGCGTATGCCAGAGCGTTGTATGTGGCCACAACTGACTTCACCGCGTTGTCGTCGAGATTGCCGGCCGCCCTCTGCGTGATCACGAAATCGGTACCGTTCGCTGCCTCATATGACATCATACCGGATATCGAAGGTCTTACAGTCGCGGCAGCTATCGCTCCGTGCGCCGGGGAATCCTTCGTGTTACCGTATGTGACCTGTCCATCGCCGTCACCGTCTACCGAGGGATAGATCATTATCATTCCCTGCTTAATGAGTCCCTGCGAGACCAGCTCCGAATAGCTGAGGGCATTCTTCGTCACCACGACCTTACCGGGGTTATCCGCGAGTTTCTTCGATAGATCGGATACCGATGTCGCGTATACAAAATCCAGCGGCTGCCCCATGTAGGTAACAGCCAGAGAGCTGTTTCGTATCCGGGATATCCATGTGTCGGTGTTGCCGGGGATGGTGCCGTCCGTGAAGCCGACATCCTTTAGCACCTGCTTTATCAGACTCGTGCAGTCGTATCTGTCGGGTCCCACCGATCCTAGGCGATAGCCCTGTCCGAGGTAGTAGGCAGCGGCTTCGACTATCTGTTTTCCTATATCGCTGGGCAGAGTGGTCGCAGCTTCCGCCTCTACCACCTTTCCGAAATGCCCCGAAATTACTGCGGTAATGACCATCACCATCGCCATAAGCCAGGCGCCGATACGCCTGAACATCGTTGTTTTTGTCTCCTTAATTTTCATATCCTGTTACCCGGTTTCTCCTTTCATTCAGAATCACCAGAACCTGCCGTGGCGGTATGTTCCGTACCGGCTGGCCCATAGCCATTCCTCCTTCGTCAGCTCGATTCTGCCGCCGAAGTAGTCCATGTCGTAGAATTCTCTCCCGTCCTCCGTCACCATAAGGGTCGCGCCGTTATCCACTATCGTATAGCCGCCGTCGTTTTCCAGATAATACTGCTTCCATGCCTCGACCAGCTTCTCGTACCCCGCCGGCACGGCATTCAGATCGAATTCACCCATATAATACTCCGTGCCGGGGTTCGAAAGAGGATAAACGCCCATTATATAAGGTACGCCGTCCCTGATCACTCCCCCGCTGCAGTAGCCGGTGAGTCCTATCTCAAACGAATACGACAGCACCTGCATATAAGCATCATCATCGCTGCCGGAGAATGTGTTGTCAAATATCCTCCTCGCTCGGTAGCTGTGTCCGGGAGCCCTCACCTCCGTAATCTCCACCCCCGAGCCGGGCCAATTGCTGATCATCAGTCCTCCTCCGATGTATATGCCCGCGTGTCCCGTGTAAAGCGGATCTCCGGTATAGCTCTCCGCCACGAGGTCGCCGGGCCTGAGTTCCGCCAAAGATATCTCCGCGCCGTACACCGACTGTGAAGCGGCCGTTCGCGGAAGTCCCGTTATACCGGACAAACGGTATATGAGCACCGTAAATCCCGAGCAGTCGGTACCTGTCTCGAGGCTGTCGCCGCCGAGGACGTACGGTACCCTTCCCATATAGTCCATGGCATGTTTGGCTATCTCGATACCGTTTAGCGATATGACTTCGGGGCTCTGAACAGTCGTCTCCCGCGTCGTTGTCTCCTCCGAAGCAGACTCTTCGGTGACATGTTCCTCCGTGACGGGCTCCTCCGTGATCGGTTCGGCAGAAAGCGGCTCGGACATGGTCTTCTCTTCGAAAGTCTCCTCCGGTACAAAAGTTTCAGTCTGCGCCTTTACAGCCTCAGCGGTCTCAAAACAGGATGTCTCCGTCAAAGTCTCCCCCGCGGATGTCTCCTCCACGGATGTTTCCCCTGCTGATGCTTCCTCTACGGA
>DGVE01000177.1 GCA_002395865.1 Lachnospiraceae bacterium UBA4292
TCAAGACAGGTACTCCTGCCAGAATCGACGGAAGAACCGTGGATTTTTCGAAGATGGCTGAGCAGAAGGGTGATGATGAGATAGTTCCCTTCTCATTTACATCCGATGCCTCTGCTATGGATAAGGAGCAGGTGAGCTGCTGGCTGACCTATACAAATGAGAGGACACACGATATAATCCGCGCAAATCTGGACAGATCTCCCCTCTACTGCGGCGTGATAGAGGGTGTTGGACCCAGATACTGTCCTTCGATAGAGGATAAGGTGGTAAGGTTTCCCGATAAGAACAGACACCAGCTTTTTATTGAGCCTGAGGGAAGATATACGAATGAAATGTATATAGGAGGCATGAGCAGCTCCCTTCCGGAGGATGTCCAGTACGATATGATACATACTGTTCCCGGACTGGAGAATGCGGCGATAGTTCGAAACGCATATGCCATAGAGTATGATTGTGTGGATGCTATCATGCTGAAACATACTCTGGAATTTAAAAATATCGAAGGACTGTTCGCAGCGGGCCAGTTCAACGGAAGCTCAGGATATGAGGAGGCCGCCGCGCAGGGCATCATAGCGGGTATAAATGCCGCTCGCAAGGTAAAGGGACTTGAACAGATAGTACTCGACAGGTCACAGGCATATATAGGTGTGCTCATAGACGATCTCGTGACTAAACAGAGCGCAGAACCCTATAGAATGATGACATCCAGAGCGGAATACCGTCTCATACTCCGTCAGGACAACGCAGATATGCGTCTGACTCAGATAGGACATGATATAGGTCTCGTAAACGACGAAAGATATGAAAACTTCCTCAAAAAGAAGGCTGCGGTGGCTGAGGAGGAGTTCAGACTTAAAAACACATACGTGGGAAATACCGAGGAGGTCAACGGTCTGCTGAAATCTTACGGTTCGACACCTCTCATCAGCGGCGCCAGTCTTGCAGAACTCATCAATCGTCAGGAACTCGACTATGAAAAACTCGCTCCGATAGATAAAAACCGCCCCGAACTGCCAAAGAATGTCTGGTCGGAGGCAGCTATACTCATAAAGTACGAGGGATATATAAAAAGACAGGAAAAGCAGATAGAACAGTTTAAAAAACTCGAAAACCGCCGACTTCCATCTGACGCGGATTACACTCAGATAAAAGGCATCCGTCTCGAGGCCGCGCAGAAGCTGAATATCGTGCGACCCGCCAATATCGGCCAGGCTTCGCGTATCTCCGGAGTCTCACCTGCGGATATATCGGTACTACTTGTATATTTTTCCAGAAACGGACGCAACTGATGTTCCACGTGGAACAATTATTGATCATGGATAACATAAAATATATTATAGAGCGGTTTGGCATAGCCGGACTGAAGATAGATGAAATTAAAGCTGCACAGCTTAATACATTCTATGAGATGCTTGTAGAAAAAAACAAGGTGATGAACCTCACAGGTATAACCGGGTTCGAGGACGTCGTTCTCAAGCATTTTATCGACAGCGTTATGAATGTACAGATAAAGGGCGATGAAACGATGATAGATGTGGGTACAGGAGCCGGTTTTCCCGGTATTCCTCTCAAGATCGTCTATCCTGACCTGAAAGTCACCCTTATGGACTCACTCAACAAGAGACTGCTTTTTCTTGATGAAGTCATAGCTGAACTTAAGCTTACCGACATATACACATGTCATGCCAGAGCAGAGGATCTCGGACACGATAAGAACCATCGTGAACGCTACAATCTTGCGGTTTCACGCGCAGTTGCAAACTTATCAAGCCTCTGTGAATACTGCTTGCCCTTCGTGAGAAAGGGAGGAACCTTCATATCGTATAAATCCGATGCATCCCGCGAGCTTGATGCTGCTTCACATGCAATAAAAACTCTCGGGGGAGGAAAACCACACATAGATATATTCCTCCTGCCCGAAACCGATATGAAGCGAACCCTCATCTACATACCCAAGTCCGCTCAGACACCAAACACCTACCCCCGCAAAGCCCCCCTGCCCTCAAAACAACCGTTATAGCAATTCACAAAGATGTTCCACGTGGAACATCTTTGTTTTTTTTCTCGAGACCCACCGTGGTCCTTGCAGAACCAACCGCAGCCAATGTCAAAACCCCTTGTATTCCACACAGAAACATTGTATAATGTTCCACGTGGAACATTTACAAGAAGAAAGCAGGTTTTTTGATGGGCAAGATAATAGCGATAGCAAACCAGAAGGGCGGCGTCGGAAAGACGACCACCGTGATAAATCTGTCGGCATGTCTGGCGGAATTGAAAAAGAAGGTACTTATAGTGGATATAGACCCCCAGGGCAATTCGACCACAGGTACAGGACTGAATAAGACAGGCCTCGAGAATACGGCATATCAGCTGATGCTTGGAGAGGCGGGTGTAAGGGACTGTATATCGGCCACAGAATATGAGGGCCTGAGTATAATCCCCGCCAATGTAGATCTCGCGGGCGCAGAGGTGGAGCTGATAGGAACAAACAGACCGCAGTATATATTAAAGAAGGAACTGGAAAAAGTAAGGGACGAATTCGACTATGTGATCATTGACTGCCCCCCGTCACTCTCACTTCTGACGATAAATGCGATGACGGCAGCAGATTCGGTGATTGTACCCATTCAGTGTGAATTTCTGGCACTCGAGGGTCTGACACAGATCATGAACTCCATAAAGCTCGTGAAGAAGAGAATGAACCCGCACCTTAAGCTCGACGGAGTGGTATTTACCATGTACGACGCCAGAACCAACCTGAGCCAGCAGGTGGTCGAGGATGTAAAGCAAAATCTGGACAGTGATGAGATATATACAACGATAATACCCAGAAATGTGCGCATTTCGGAGGCACCCAGCTACGGTCAGCCGATAAATATCTATGACAGCAAATGCGCCGGTACCGAGGCTTACAGAAGCCTGGCAAAAGAGATAGTCGCGGGAGAATAGGGGGAGATATGGCACCGAAAAAGGGACTGGGAAGAGGAATCGGCTCACTTATCGACGGAGCCTACGATGAACCAAAAAATACTAACGAACAGGTAAAAACTGTTGAAAAGACCGTAGAAGTTATAAAAGAAGTTAAAGTCAATGAACCGCTCATGCTCAAGATCCGGGACGTTGAACCAAACCGCGAGCAGCCCAGAAAGAACTTTGATGACGCGGCAATCACAGAGCTTGCGGAGTCGATAAAGCAGTACGGTATCATTCAACCGATCATCGTGAAGCAGGATGGCAAGAGATATGTGATCATTGCCGGCGAGAGAAGGTGGAGAGCCGCAAAGGAGGCGGGACTCAAGGAGGTTCCCGCTGTCGTGAAGCAATATACCGACAGGGAGGTCATGGAGATCGCACTCGTGGAGAATATCCAGAGGCAGGATCTGAACCCTGTTGAGGAGGCGATGGCCTATAAGAGACTGATAGATGAGTATCAGCTCACTCAGGAGGAGGTCGCGGGGAAGGTAGGCAGAGGCCGTGCGACCGTGAGCAACTCCATGAGACTGCTTGCTCTTCCACAGCCCGTTCTTGACATGCTCGCGGACGGCAGGATAAGCACCGGACACGCGAAGGCTCTTCTCGAGGTGAAGGATGAGGAGGAGCTTGTGAAGCTCGCGCAGGCCATAGAAAACGGCGGATTAAGCGTTCGCGAGACTGAGAGACTCGTAAAGACTGCCGGCATGCAGAAGAAGGAGAAGCCTGTGCTTCCGAACGCCCAGACCTACGCGGATATAGAGGACAGATTGAGACAGAGACTTTGCACAAAGGTAAATATCAAAAGAAGCGGCGCCGATAAGGGTCGCATAGAGATTGATTACACCTCGGCGCAGGAGCTTGAGAGCATACTTGAAAGGATACTTTGATGTTATTTTTTAAGAAGAAGACCGGAGCCAAAAAGGCGGTCCTCGCAAAGCTCAATGAGGGGCATATGTACCTCGATAACAACTACAGGGATCTGGCGGTCTCCACGCTGGCGGAAGCGAAGAAGATCATGGATGACAGAAAGGACGAACTGTCCGAAAGGGATATAAAGGAACTCTCATCGGAACTGTCCAGGTATGCCACAAGAGTGGAACATATGGGTAAATATTAATGAATTCGAAATTATTTCAATTAGGAATAGATCCTATATATATCATTGCGATAATTGCGGCGATAAGCATAGTTGCACTGGTATTGTCTGTGATAGTGAATTACAGGACGATAAAGATGTGGCACCGCTACGATCGTTTTATGAGGGGCAGGGATGCCGAGACCATGGAGGAGCTCATAAATCAGCTCGCGGGGCAGACCGAGGCTCTTCGGGATGATGTCGCCACGCTAAAGTTCAACCTGAAGAATATCGCGAAGGATATAAAGAGCAATATCAAAAAGGTTGCCATCAGAAAATATAACGCGTTCGCGGATGTGGGCGGCAAGCTCAGCTTTTCACTCGTGATGCTGGACGGTGAGAACAACGGCTTTATCATCACCTGCATGCACTCGAACGGTCCGAGCTACACATATATAAAGGAAGTGATAGGTGGAGAGACCTATGTGTCGCTCTCGGCCGAGGAGCTCGAGGCTCTGAAAGAGGCCATGGAGTCCGATATTCTTCTGTAACCGGAACAGGAGGGAGCATGTATCTTGATAACTACGATAATTATGTCTTTGATCTGTACGGAACTTTGATAGATATAAATACAGATGAGAGGGCCGCGAAGACCTGGAAGAAGTGGCTGAAGATCCTGGACAGAGAAAAAATAAAGCATCCCGACTACATAAGATTTCGAAGGGACTTTTTTGAACTGGATAAGCTGTATCGGGCGGAGGCTACTCAGAAGACAGGCAGTAAATACCCCGAGATAGAGATTCTGAATGTATACAGGGAATTATTTGATGATTACGGCAATAAACCGGTGGTCGATGAAAAACTGAATGAACTCTCCTACGCATTCAGAGCCTGCTCGAGGAAGTATTACAGGCTTTATGACGGAGTGCCTGAATTTCTGAAAAAGCTCAGAAGCAGCGGCAAAAAGGTGTACATCCTGAGCAATGCGCAGGCCAGCTACACTCTTCCGGAGATACTTCATTTCGGACTCGATAAGATGGTGGATGACTGCATCATCTCCAGTGACTGCGGATATATGAAGCCGGAGGGGGCATTTTTCGAGATCCTGATAGGAAGACATTCGCTTGAAAGAAGCCGCACCGTAATGATAGGGGACTCTTCCTTCTCTGACGGGGGAGTGGCAAAAAACTGCGGCACAGACTTCATTCATCTGGCCGGTGAGAACAGTTCAAAAATTTTTTACATAAAAAACCTCTAAAAAATAATATTATTTAACGCATTTTTTACTTGTAAAATTCTGCTTGGTAATTTATCATCTTAAGCAGGAGGATGGAGTCGTCGGGACAAATCCTGACGGCTCTTGTCAGTTAAAGAACAGGATGTACTTTATGTACATGCGAAGCAGCATTTTTCAAGGGAGGAAAACATGCAAAGACTTAAAAAAGGAGCCGCGATAGCGGCAGCCTGCGCGATGTGTCTGAGTGCCTGCGCGAACGGCACCGACACTGAGACAACTACCAAGGAGCCTGCGCAGACCACAACAGCGCAGCAGGAAACGGAGCCCGTGAAGGATCCGACAGATTCGTCTACACCCGAGGAGACCACGGCCGAGCCCATCACCGAAGAGCCTGCGACCGATCCGGCCGACCCTACGAAGTTCATTGACCTGGCTCTGAACGTATATTACAACGACGCAGACCACAATTATTATCAGAACGAGGTGGGTCCCTCTGTAAGGATCTACAATGATGGCCAGTACACAGTCACATTCGACTGCGCGAGCGATCTGTCCGATGACGCCATCGCAAAGGGAGTTGACTCCCTCGTGAACCTCACAGCGATATATGTGAAGGATACGGGTGTCGATGACGGTGAGCAGTCACCCTTAAAGGGCGCAAAGATCATGTACGACAGCTTTATCGTTGATGGCCAGGAACTCACCATCACCCTTACCGAGCCCAAGAACGCGTTCAAGGGTAACGGTATATTCGACACGAACGATCCCGTAAATGCCTGGGAGGGTTCGTGCATTGAACAGACGACGATGGATTCTTCCAGCCATGTGGCTAATTTCACGGGATTAGAGAATCCGAAAAAGGCCGAGCTCACATTTACACTTTCCGATATGACATGGGAGGAGGAGCAGGAGACTCCTTCACAGCCCGATCAGCCTTCAGAGGGAGATTTCGTGAATACAGCCAAGTATTCCGACATGGACTTCACGAATATGTCTGCGCTTGAGCTCTCAGTCCTCATGGGCAATGGTATCAACCTCGGAAACACCATGGAGGCCTACGGACGCGCGACCATGGGTACTGCGGCGGCAGTTTCATCATATGAGACCTACTGGGGTCAGCCCCTCACCACGGCAGCCATGATCCAGGGTATGAAGAACTGCGGTTTCGATACGCTCAGAGTGCCGATCGCGTGGACCAATGCCATGAATTATGAGACCGGTGATTATACCATCGGTGAGAAGTATATGGACAGGATCCAGGAGATCGTTGACTACGCCATCGAGGCGGAGATGTTCGTCATCATCAACGACCACTGGGACGGCGGCTGGTGGGCCAAGTTCGGCTCATCACAGCAGGAGGACGTGGATGCGGCGTTCGAGATGTACAAGTCCATGTGGACGCAGATCTGCGAGAGGTTCAAGGATTATGGAGACATGGTCATCTTCGAGTCGGGTAACGAGGAGCATGGCGACGCCCTGAACAACAACTCCAACTATGATAAATCCGGTTATCTGACTGAAGACGGCATCTATGAGATGGCCAATAAGATCAACCAGACCTTCGTGGACGTCGTAAGGGCAAGCGGCGGCAACAACGACGACAGATTCCTTCTGATCGCGGGATACAACACCGATATCGACAGAACCTGCGACAGCAGATACAAGATGCCCACGGATACAGCCGATCACAAGCTCTTCCTGTCCGTTCACTACTACACGCCCTGGAACTACTGCGGCGTGGATAAGAACGCGAGATGGGGCATCAAGCAGGACTATGAGCTTATAGAGGAGCAGTTCTCAAAACTTAAGAAGTTCACCGATGAGGGATACGGAGTCATCATCGGCGAGTACGCTGCACTTCCCTACTGGGAGGACAACACGTCTCACATAAAGGACAATACCACCGAGTTTACCAAGGCAGTGCTCGATATGTGCGACCAGTACAATCTGGTTCCCATGCTCTGGAGCTGCAACGATCTGTACCTCAAGAGACAGCTCACCATGGCTACAGAGGAGCTTAACGAGCTCTACAGAAGCAGATGCTACATGAAGGAGCAGGAGGCAGGCGGATTTGCACAAGTCTCAGCGGCTTCCTTCCAGGAGGATAAGAACAACGCATCCGAGATGTGGGACGACGTTCCCGTAGTCGAGGCAGGCAAGCCCTACGCATGGATCATGTGGAACGGCGGAGCCGGTACATACTCGGTAGGTGACACATACAATCCTGCTGACAACACCGCAGGTGCCAAGGCTACGGATGTTTTGACTGACGGAGCCGGAACCTACACGGTATCACTTGAATTCCCGGGCGGCAACACTGGTCTTACATTTGCGGCGCTCGCTGTCAATTCAGGTGAGGAGCACTACCCCGGCTGCATAATCGACATCAAGGAGATAACCTACGACGGAGTTCCCGTCGAGCTCATAGCCAAGCCCTACACCAGCTCCGACGATAATGTGACCACCAGAGTGAACCTCATAAACACATGGGTAAAAAAGCTTCCGAAGGACGCAAGATGTGCTGACGGAGATCTCACCGACTGCGCTCCCGTGATACTCGACAGTAAGGATATCGTAGATATCAAGAATATCACGATCACATTTGAGTTGATCATCCCTGAATAGATCACCCCCCTACTCCGGGCGGCCAGCGGCCGCCCGGTTTTAACGTTCCAAAAGGACCATAAAAACGATTACGGGGTTTATTTCTGAGGAAAAATATTGTATAATATTTATAGACCCGAAGGGTCTACCCGATGCACCTGTGCGTCGGGTACGTTTTGCAGAGCAAAACACTGACCGTCGAAGACGGGCTGCATAATGCGAATGCATTATGGTATAATTATCGCGGTGTTGCGATATATCGATGAATGCAGGGGCTGCGACAGGGACCCTGAGAAAAGGAGGGAATATGGCTACCAAAAAGAAGAGCATAAAAAAGACGCTGCCCGTGATCATAGGGCTGGGAAGCGCCGCGGCAGCAGCCGGAGCATACTACGCTGTCATCAACCATTTCTTTAAGTTGGGCTTTAACGCGAGATTTCAGCCCGTGGAGGACGACGACGGTTTCGCGAAGGGAACAAATTATTCGGACGTGGTGCTTGAGGGAAAGAAATGGCTTTTTGAGGCGCCTTCGGACAGAGTCGAACTCATCTCCCACGATGGAACAAAGCTCGTTGGACACTATTTTGCGGCTGAAAACGCGAAGAGGACGGTCATCGGCTTCCACGGCTGGAGGGCGAAATGGTTCTACGACTATGGTTCACTGGGCAAATGGCTCCACGATAACGGCTCGAACCTGCTTCTTATAGAGCAGAGAGGACAGGGCACGAGTGAGGGAGAGTTCATGGGCTTCGGTATCACGGAGCATCTTGACGTTCCCATGTGGGTGAACTGGGTTCTGGATAATAAAAAGGACGGTCTGCCGATATTTCTGTTCGGCCGTTCCATGGGAGCCTCGACGGTGCTCATGGCTTCCGGCAAGGAGCTTCCCGAGGAAGTGGCGGGCATCATAGCGGACTGCGGATTTTCCGCGCCGTATGATATGCTGAAGTACTTCTGCACGCACAACGCGCACCTTCCGGAGCACCCCTTCATGGACGGCGTGGTGAAGCTCATAAAGAGCAGGACCGGTGTGGATGTAAAAAGCTACAGCGCATATGAGGCTGTACAGCACGCGACGAAGCCGATACTATTTATACACGGCGACGCGGACGGCTTCGTTCCCGAGTATATGACTCACGACGATTACAACGCGTGCGCCTCCGAGAAAAAGCTTCTGATAGTTCACGGCGCGGATCACTGTATGAGCGATCTTATAGATCCTCTTGCCTACTGGAACGCGGTGAATGACTTCTTCAGTGAGTACGGTGGTTGATATGGCGATCGTTAAGATGCATTGTCCCTACTGTGGAGGAGTGTTTGAGACCGACCCATACGCGCAGGCCGCCGGGTGCCCCTACTGCAGGAGGGTGATAGAAATTGACGATGATATGAGGGATATTCTCCTCGGGAGGAAAAGAAGCGCGAGACCTGCAAAAAGACCCTCCGCGAAGAAGCCGCAGACGACGGGAAGGCGCAGAAAGACGAAAAAACAGAAGGATATGGAGACACTTTTGTGGATACTGGGGTGGATATTCATATTTCCGCTGCCACTCACTATCCTTCTGATGCACGGCAGAAAGACGAAGGCAAAATACGTTGTCATCGCAGCCGCGTGGATAGTGTATATCATACTCATCATCCTTCTGGCGCTCTTTATGAAAAACGGTTGCCTCTTTGGCGCGAAGGAAGAGCCTGAGAACGGCCTCACCGTCACATATAAGCGTACCGATAAAAACACCATCGGCGAGGAGTGGACCTACCTGTATAAGATAAACGGACGCGTGGTAAAGGACGGCGAGTACATACTTAACGAGGGTGATGAGCTTACTCTGTACGCGAAGTTTACGGAAAACGACGATCTTCCGGACGTGGGAGAGGCTTCGGTGGTCCACAAGGTCACGGCACAGGATGTGAAGAACGGGTTTACGGAGAAGTTTTCTCTGCAGGTGAAGGAAAACGGCGGCATATACAAGGGCCGGAGTGCGGATTTCGAGGTCGTATTCACATTTACGGTAAAAAAGCACGGATGAGGGCATCGGTAAGGTTTTTTTAAGGAACGGTTAAGACGCTATGCTGTAAATGGCAGTTTACAAAACGCAAAAAAAAGGGTATATTATAACAGGATCGCGGAGGATGGATCACCGCGACAGATTTCCGGCAGGGAAGGAGGTAGAATCATGGATGCGGCTCAGGTAATGACAATAGAAGATATCAAGCAGTTTGCGGCAGAAAGAAATATGCCTCTGGAGAGGATGAGGTTCTTCATCGGCGAGGATTACAGAGAACCGAGAGCGTTCGGCATCTTCAGAAACTCTGACGGTGAGGTTGTAGTTTACAAGAACAAGGAAGACGGAACGAGGGCTATAAGATATCAGGGCACGGACGAGGTCTATGCGGTGTCCGAGATCATGAAGAAGCTCGCGGACGAGATACAACTCAGAAACCGTGCTATGCAGCCTTATAATCCGGCCCAGTACAGACCGGTGCAGTCTCCCGCTGTAGTAAGGCAGAAGAAAAAGAACACTCTGATCGGGGTGGCTATAGTGGTCGCGGTCATCGCCGTACTCATCATCGCGGCGGCCAGGACGCCCAACAGAGGTTACTATGTATACGAGGGGAACTCGTACTACTACCTCGGCGGTGACTGGTATTACTACGACGACTACTACAACGACTGGCGCTATTATTCGGGCAGTCCGTCATTTTCGGGCAATTACAGCAGCTACTACGTTTCGGACGACAGCTACAACTACAGCAACTACAATACCTCGAATTTCTACGATACGGATTATTATTATGATTATGACTACAACAGCTATAATTATGATGATAATGACAGCTACAACTATTATGACAGCTGGGACAGCTGGGATTCGTTCGATACGAACTGGGGAAGTGACTGGTAGGAATGTTTGAGGCCCCGAGGCTTCCGCCGGTGATGCGGCAGACACGTCACCGGTAGGCACCATGTCTGCGATAAGGTAAATGCCATGGGAATATTTGATCAGATCAAGAATGTGTTCAAGTCTGAGATCAACAGAGAGGTCAGAAATCAGACGAGAGGAGCCATCAATAATCTGGAGAAGCAGATCGGCAAGGGAATGAACAAGAGCGAGAAGTTCAAGTTCCAGGCCATCCCTTCAAGCCTTGAGGAGCTTCAGGCTCTGCCGGAGGCAAAGCTCGACTCTCCTTACAAGACCGCGGCTCTGGTCATGCTCACACTTATGAACTATGAGAGAAATCCGGAGGAAACCGCGAGAATGCTCGACTTCTTAAACGGTCCTAATGATGTGAGCAATCACGTAAAGCAGTTCTTAAAGGAGCATCTGGGTGAGAAGCCCTACAAGGCGCCTTCATTTTTTGAGGGAGCGACCGTTCAGAACAACTATACGCCCAACGTTCCCTATGTGATCACCATCAGTGAGAACCCCTACTCCTTCGACAACAAGGACTGGGCTACTCTGTGGGTAAAGAGCGCCGGCGGCGACAACCCCAGACCCATCATTTTCAGACACAAGCCGTCCACCAATGAGTGGTTCTTCACGGAGATCCAGTGCCTGACTGATATCAGGACTCCTGTTAAGGATGATCCCTGGGCATAACAAGTAACGCATCATACGGCGTTGATATACAGATTTTATATGAAACAGAGTTCCGCTTCCCTCCGCTTTATGCGGAGGGATTTTGATTCAATAAAAAATCCCCCCGCAGTTTCCTGCGGGGGTGAGCTTGGTTTAACCCATTATTATCTCTACTGTGTGTGTACCTGCACCGAGTACCGGGATCACGCAGCCGTCTACGGCCTTGCCGTCAACCGTCATGGATTTCACACCCTTGTTTATGTGTGAAGGGTTCTTGATGGTGATATTGTATGTGCCGCCGCGGAACTGTCTGGTGGCTGTGAAGCCATCCCATGCAGCCGGTATCGAAGGATTTACAGAGAGGCCGTCGAAATCAGGCTTGATACCTAAGATGTACTGGCTGATGGCTACCATGTTCCATGCAGCTGTACCGGTGAGCCATGAGTTCTTGCCCTGTCCGAAGTGGTCGCCTGTTCTTCCGATATCGCTTCCTGCATCCTTACCGCCGATCATCTGACCGTATACATAGGGCTCGGTCTTGTGGATATCCGAGGTCTCCTCTGTAAATGCGGGAGCGATCTTTGAGTAGTACTCGAATGCCTTGTCGCCTCTTCCTGCGTATGCCTCCGCGCAGATGATCCATGCGTTGTTGTGTGTGAAGATACCTGCGTTCTCCTTGTAGCCGCCCGGATAGGTACTGATCTCGCCGTACTGGATGTAGTACTTCGTGAATGCGGGGTTGTTAAGCACGAGACCGAAATCGGTATTTAAGTACTTGTCGATGGAATTGAGCGTCTTGATGTCAGCGCCCTCGTCCTTGCCGATCTCACTCATTACCGCAAATCCCTGAGGCTCGATGAAGATCTTGCCCTCCTCGCACTC
>DGVE01000030.1 GCA_002395865.1 Lachnospiraceae bacterium UBA4292
TGCCGCACAGCTGCTTGGGCATATCCGAAAGGATCTCCACATATGTCGCAGCGTCCGGATCGTACATCTCGCTCACCTCTGGATGGAACACCATGTCGCATCCATGCTCTGTAAGAAGCTTGCAATCCCTGTCGAAATCCCTTGGATAGGTCTCCAGATCCTCCCCGGGTCCGAACTGTGTGGGATTGACGAATACGCTGGCAACCACCCTGTCACAGGCCTTATCGGCCGCGTCCACGAGGCTCGCGTGTCCCTCGTGAAGGTAACCCATCGTCGGAACCAGACCGACCGTGAGTCCTTCCTTTCTCCAGCCCCTGACTACCTCTCTAACCTCTGCTATCGTTCTTGCGATTATCATAGCTTTCTGCCTCCTGTATTATTCTCAATACTCTTTATCAAGTCCTGCCAGAAATTCATCCGTGCAGTCGCTCTTTGCAAATGTGTGCTCCTCCCTCGGGAAGGTCCCGCCTTTCACCGCGTCGGAGTATGCCTTAAACGCGTCCACCATGGCATCACCGATCTGTCCGAACTGCTCCACGAACTTCGGCTTCATGCCGCTCATGCCGAGCATGTCCTGATATACCAGCACCTGCGCGTCTGTTTCATTGCCCGCACCGATACCGATGGTGATGATGGAGAGCTTCCTCGTGATGAGAGCCGCGAGCTTGGGCGGTACGCACTCAAGTGTCACCGCAAATGCGCCTGCCTCCTGTACTGCGAGAGCATCCTCCAAAACTCTTCTCGCGTTTGCCTCGCCCTTGCCCTGAACCTTGAAGCCGCTCATGGCATTTACCGACTGGGGAGTCATACCGATGTGCGCCACCACCGGGATACCCGCTGCGGTGATGGCCCTTATCTGGGGAGCCACGTCCTTTCCGCCCTCGAGTTTAACTCCCTGTGCACCGGTCTCCTTCATTATCCTGCCGGCGTTCTCGAGCGCCTGCGCGGGTGAGAGCTGGTAGCTCATGAAGGGCATGTCCACGATGACCATGGCAGTCTGCGTGCCCCTGACTACGCTCCTTCCGTAGATGATCATCTCATCGAGCGTCACCGGAAGCGTGTCGGTATAGCCCTGCATCGTCATTCCGAGGCTGTCACCCACAAGAATGAAGTCGATGCCTGCCTTGTCTATAAGTCTTGCAGTCGTGTAATCGTAGCAGGTCAGCTGTGTGAGCTTTTCGCCTGCAGCCTTCTTTGCGTTAAGTGTTGCGATCGTATTTCTCATAGCGTTCCTCCTCTCAAAATTTCGTCGCTCAGGATAGGAGCGATCTCATCTGTGTGTAATCCCTGTCAGGGTTCTTCCTCTGCGCGGTATCGATCAGCCTGAGTCCCGCTGCCTTATACAGCTTCTTCTGCTCTTCATCAAGGCTCATAAGGTGCTCTCTGACGGTTCCGGTGTCATTTCTCTCTATCGGTCCGGTGAGTGCCCCCGAGCAGCCCCTGCTCAGCACATTTTTGATGTTTGCTGCAATAAGCGGTGAAAGAGCAGCCAAAGCGTCATCTCCAAAACCACACTCGCTCAGCATTTCGGAAGCCTCATCTATCAGAGCTATGACAAGGTTTGAAGCCATGGACGCCGCAGCGTGGTACTTTTTCTTAACATCCGGGCTTATCACCTTGGCCTTTAAGCCTATGGACTCAAGAAGCGTCCTCCACTCCTGCGCGCCCTCACCGCCCTCGATGCAAAAAAAAGCATCCGCGAGTCCGGACCAGCTCAAATACCTGTCGCTTACCGGATACAACGGATGTATCGAAAATCCCCGCGCGCCCTTCTTCTCTATCCCCGGGAAAGCCTCCCGCGACGAGAGAGCGCCGCTGCAATGACATATATTCTTTTTACTTATATCAGAGCGCGCTATCCTTTCGTAGATACCTGCGATCTGATCGTCGGACGCTGTGATGAAAACCGCATCGCTGTCAGAAACAAGCTTGTCAATATCATCATAAAAACAGGAGCTCGTGAATACCGCCGCATCCCTCGCGTGCTCTTCCTGCCTGCTGTAGTA
Source organism: Lachnospiraceae bacterium UBA4292 (assembly GCA_002395865.1). Taxonomy (GTDB): domain Bacteria; phylum Bacillota; class Clostridia; order Lachnospirales; family Lachnospiraceae; genus UBA4292. Next base: position 2,007 of record DGVE01000030.1, read on the forward strand.
GCCGGTCAGCTGAACGCCGTGCTCTGCGAAGTACCTCCCCAGGGAATATCCGACCCTGCCGGCACCGATAAATCCTATTTTCATAGCATCACCTCCTTTTCGCGCGGGCCGCCGATGCGGACCCATAAACCATGGTAGTTCAGGAAGTAGATGCAGTTTTCAAAAGCGTAATATGTCGGTACAGCTTACTGAGAATGCCATCCGTTTCTTACGCCTGCATAATAGCACCTCTTTTCGCAAATGTAAACGGGACAGTGTACTAATTCATGTACACTGTCCCCGATTTAAGTATTCCGTAAGTATTCCGTTATCACGTGTTAATGTGTATGCTCTTCCTGCACGAGATGACCTGCTCCGTGCCCTCGCTGTTGCCTATCGCGAACCCGTTCGCAGTAACGAACTGAAGGTCGATCTCATTGGAGTCGAGATAAATACTACCCGTGCTGGTCGCATCACCGATACCGGACACGTTGCCGCCCTCGCAGTTGAGGCTGACAAGTGTATGCATTATATCGATATCCATCTTTCCTTCCCTGGTTCCTATGCCGATGATCTCCTCACCTCTCGCTACTGCTCTTATCTGCCCGTCACGGCACTTTATGGACATATCCCCTTCCTTGAGGACTCCTACTACGCCCTGAGTGGTTCCGGCCAGATTGCAGATAAGCTCAAAGCTTTCGCAGTTTATCCTTGCTTTTCCTCTTATACTACCGACCCCCATGGCTACAGGTGACGATACTGAGACATGGGTGCTGCAGTTTTCTATGGATACGTCTGCATTGCCGAGTATTGTGCCTATTCCCACGCACTCGGCTCCCGAGCATTGCACGGACACCCTTCCGCGAACTATCCTTATGCTGCGGTTCTCATCATTTCTACCCGCGCCGATACCCACTACGGTATCACCGTTTCCGCTTACATTTATCTTGCCGCCCAGATCGATCAGTATATCGCCGTGGCTGTGCTTGCTGTCATTGCCTATACCGAAGCAGTACTTCGCCTCGGAATTGATATTAAATTCACCGTAGCCTGTTATATGAAGCGAGCTCGATTTGGGTACATTTATACCCTTTCTGTCGAAGGAGTTTCGTCCCTCGCAGTTGAGCTCCACCTTCGAATTCTGTCCGAGATGAAGAACCTCCATGGAATTCTCCGATGTGATATTCACATCCACAAGAGTGATCCTTGTCTCAATGTCGTCCTTAACATTGATATTGAGAGGTATCCTGCTGTCAGTCTTTCCGATAAATCGAACCTCGGGGACATCGACAAGAACAGATGTATATTTCTCTGTTGCAAGCTTGCGTATATCAACCTCTTCTCCTGCCTGAGGCCTGTAGACCCTGGTTACAAGACTGGCATTCTCCAGATTCATGCGGATAATGTTCTTTTTCACATCCTCGTTTATGCTTTCGAGGAGTTCGGGAGATGGCTTGGCAACGTAGAAGCCCTGAATATAATCCGCACCGAGACCTATCATGATCTCGAGCTCATCAAGAGTCTCAACGCCCTCAGCAAGCGCCATATATCCGTTGTTGTGAAGGAACTCTATGATATTGCCGACGATACTCATCTTCTTCTGGTTGCCGCCGACACCGCTTATGAGCGAGCGGTCAATCTTGACAACAATCGGGTTGTATCTTATGAGGTTGGATGTATTCGAGTAGCCTGTGCCGTAATCGTCGATGGCCAGCTGGATGCCGTGACCTCTGAGCCTCTTCTGTATGGATTCGAGCACCTCGTCGGTGACCTCGGTCTGCTCAGTAAACTCTATTACCGAGCTGTCCATGCAGCCGCTGTAGAGCTCGACGAGCCTTCCGAAATCCTTTTCCGAAAGAAGGTGCCCCGATATCGAGTTGATGAAGAGCTTTTTACCCGCCAGTCTTTCTTTGTTCTTGGACAGTAACTCGTATGCGTTGAACATGGTGGCCTTCTCTATGTCATAGAGGCGGTCGCATCTTTTGGCGATATTCAGTATCTGCAGAGGATTGAAGCCTATGGCTGCATCTGTCCTCATAAGTACCTCGTACGCGATGATATTGCCGCTGTGAGCGTCGATTATCGGCTGGTAATGGTAATTGAACAGGTTGTAATCGATCAGCTTTGAGAACTTTCTGATATCCTCGTAATCATTCTTCTGTCTTGTGTAATTCTCCTCCGAGAACGCCCTGATCGTTCCGAGCGAGGACGATGTGGCATCATAGAGAGCGAAGCTTGCCGTGTGCATACGCTCCGCGGGAAATGACTCGCGGAAGCCTATTCCGACCGATATGGTCATGCTGTGCTTGCGCGATATGAGATAGCCGAATTCATCCTTCAGTGGAGCGTTCTCCACCGCGTTCTTCAGCTCCTGCATGAATTTGACTTCATCGGCATCTCCGAACTCAGGAACATATACCCAGTATCTTCTGGCTGTCTGAGCGGCTATGAGCGCCTTCTGTGGCAAAAACTCTCTCATGGCAGTGACCGCACTGTATATGTAAGCATCCTGGAATGAAGGATTCGATATCCCCTCTATCTGAACTATCGCAAGAAGAGGCTCTCCCACGCTTCCGCCCATGATGCGAAGAAGCGCGGCCTGATCGATAACAGGAAGTCCCTGAGGTATGCCCAGCTCCAGATTATCGTCGACATAGACGTATCCGGCTCTGAAATCCTCCTCATCCTCCACCAGCACCATATGTATCGGTGAAGTGATATTCAGGTGATTCGACAGCCTCTCGAACACATTCGCTATCTCTTCGAACTTTGCGTTGCGATCAAGCCCTGTGATCTCCAGGATATTATCATCGCCCATGAATCTGCAGTTCTTATTGTCTATTATAAACGCGCCGGCACGATAAAAGCCTTTGATCAGTGTCTCCCACCCTCGCCCGAAATATACACGCCACAGTGCATTTAGATCCATCTGTCCACCTTCTAAATATCAAAAACCTGTCTGATACTGCTGTAATGAAGGAATATCCCCTCCTCGGCGAGAGCCTTTATCTCCTCGTGGGTCGCAAGCCTGAAATCAGTCGCCTCCGACTCCTGAAGCACTACATCGCTCTCGTCAAAATCCTTGAAGAACCTGTAGACATCGACGAAATAATTGTCTCCGGGGCTCTCCCTGTGGTATGTCAGAACAAGCTCGTGAGGGCACTGCCTGACATCAAGTCCGGTCTCCTCGAAGACCTCCCGGCAGACGGCGTCGTACGAGCTCTCGCCCGCCATCACGCCGCCTCCGGATACCTCCCACCATCCGGGAGCCCATCTTTTGTCTTCCTTTCTCTTAGTGATGAGGAACCTTCCGTCGCTCCTTGCTATCACTCCGAGCACCGACAGGTGATAGTCCCCCGGCACCATCCTGAAGTCGTTGCGCTGCATCGTTCTTCCGGTGACCTTTTTATCGCTGTCGTAGATATCCCAGTATTCCATTATATGTTCTTTCAAACTTTTGTTCCTAACTGTATTTCAGTCCTTATCCTTTATCATCGCGTGCAGCTCCTGAAGAGAATGAAGCTGTCCTGCCTCATGATTTCTCACGTACTTGATGCCGTGAGCGGTCGCGATGGCAGCCGCAGCCGTGGTGATATAGGGAACCTTTACCTTAATGGCAGCCTTTCTTAAGTAGCTGTCATCGTAAACGCTGTTCTTGCCCACCGGTGAGTTGATCACGAGATCGATCTCGCCGTTGGTGATCATGTCATATACGTTCGGGCGGCCTTCCTGAAGCTTCTTGACAGGTGTTACCTTAACGCCGATGCTGTCGAGATATTTTGCCGTACCTTCGGTAGCCACGATGTCGAAGCCCTCTCCTTCGAGCTTCTTTGCGACCTCGCCGATCTCCTTCTTGTCCTTATCGGTAACCGATATGAGAACGCGTCCGGACAGAGGAAGTTTGCTTCCGACACCCTCCTCAGCCTTGTAGAATGCCTCGCCGTAGTGGTCGGAAAGACCGAGCACCTCTCCCGTGGAGCGCATTTCCGGTCCGAGCAGAGGATCGACCTCGGGGAACATATTGAAGGGGAACGCAGCCTCCTTCACGCCGTAGTAAGGTATATGCTTCTCGTGAAGAGAAGGAACCGGTGAAGGTCTTCCGGTGATCTCGGATGTGATGATATCCGTTGCAAGAGGAACCATCCTTATATCGCAAACTTTTGATACGAGCGGCACTGTACGAGATGCCCTGGGGTTTGCCTCCAGAACATATACCACGCCGTTCTCGATGGCGTACTGCATATTCATAAGACCGCGAACGTGCATCTCCTCAGCGATCTTTCTTGTGTATTTCTTGATCGTCTCCAGATTCTCGGGAGAGATGTGGATGGACGGAATGATGCAGGCGCTGTCGCCCGAGTGAACTCCCGCGAGCTCGATATGCTCCATGACTGCGGGTACGAAAGCATGCTGTCCGTCTGCGATGGCGTCCGCCTCACACTCAAGCGCGTGGTTCAGGAAACGATCGATAAGGATGGGTCTGTCGGGTGTAACGCCTACAGCCGCGTTCATGTAATCAGTGATGGAGTCCTCGTCGTATACGACCTCCATTCCTCTTCCGCCGAGCACGTATGAAGGGCGCACCATTACGGGATAACCGATCTTAGCCGCGATCTTCTTGGCCTCCTCGGCATTTACAGCCATGCCTGACTCGGGCATCGGAATGCCGAGCTTGTCCATCATGGCTCTGAACTGATC
>DGVE01000086.1:0-5038 GCA_002395865.1 Lachnospiraceae bacterium UBA4292
CTGGAGAAGACAAATGATGTTGCAGCAGCAGCTTATGTAGGCAAGGTCATCGGCAAGAAGGCCGTTGAGGCAGGCATCAAGGAAGTAGTATTCGACAGAGGCGGTTTTATCTATCAGGGTAAGATCAAGGCACTTGCAGACGCAGCTCGTGAAGCTGGTCTGGAATTCTAGTCAGGAGGAGTAGCATGAAACGTACAATCATCGATCCCAGCACTCTTGAGCTTGAGGATAAGGTATTCGCCATTAAGAGAGTATCCAAGACTGTTAAGGGCGGACGTACAATGAGATTTACTGCCCTCGTTATCGTGGGTGATAAGAACGGTCATGTTGGCGCCGGACTTGGCAAGGCAACCGAAATTCCCGAGGCTATCCGCAAGGGAAAGGAGGCTGCTATGAAGAGCCTCATCGAGATCCCGCTTGACGAGAACGCATCGATCCCTCACGGCTATACAGGAAAGTTCGGCAGCGCTTCAGTTCTTCTGAAGAGAGCTCCCGGCGGTACAGGTATCATCGCAGGCGGCGCAGCACGTGTAGTGCTTGAGCTTGCAGGCGTTCAGAACATCCGTACAAAGTCCCTCGGTTCAAACAATAAGCAGAATGTCGTTTACGCGACACTCAACGGCCTGCAGCAGCTCAGAACACCTGAGCAGGTTGCAAAGCTTCGCGGCAAGTCTGTCAGCGAGATCTTCGCATAAGGAGGTATTATAATGGCTGAGAAATTAAAGGTTACATTAGTAAAGTCTCCTATCGGCGCAGTTCCGAAGAACAAGGCTACTGTAGAGGCTCTGGGTCTTCGCAAGCTCCACAAGACAGTAGAGCTTCCGGACAATGCGGCAGTAAGAGGAATGATCGCCAAGGTTAGACATTTGGTAGAGGTTGAGGAAGTATAATCATTTGAACCAGGAGGTGCAGTCATGGATTTATCTAATTTGACTCCCGCAGCAGGCTCTGTTTCCAGCAACAATTTCCGCAGAGGACGCGGTCACGGTTCAGGAAACGGCAAGACAGCCGGCAAGGGACACAAGGGACAGAAGGCACGTTCAGGCGGCAGCGTTAGACCGGGATTTGAAGGCGGTCAGATGCCCCTTTACAGACGTCTTCCCAAGAGAGGCTTTAACAATATCAATACAAAGGACATCGAGACTGTCAACGTCAGCCAGCTCGAGGTATTCGAGGATGGCGCTGAGGTCACTGTTATCACTCTCATCGAGCAGGGTATCATCAGAAACCCCAAGGATGGAGTAAAGATACTTGGAAACGGAGAATTAACCAAGAAGCTTACGGTCAAGGTAAACGCTTACAGTGAGTCTGCGAAGTCGAAGATCGAAGCTGCAGGTGGAAGCGCAGAGGTGATCTAATGTTTAAAACTCTTCAAAACGCTTTGAAGGTGAAAGACTTGAGGAAGAAACTGCTCTATACATTCTTTATGATAGTGGTAGTTCGCCTCGGATCACAGATTCCGGTACCCGGTACGGACGGTTCCGTTATCGCTAATCTCATAAAGAGCAACTCCGATGCATTCGGTTTCTTAAACAGCATCACGGGTGGTTCTTTTGAGTCCTTTTCCGTATTTGCACTCAGTATCACACCATACATCACATCATCCATTATCATACAGCTTCTGACGATGGCGATACCCGCCCTCGAGGAGCTGCAGCAGGATGGTGAGGACGGCCGCAAGAAGTTGGCTGAGATCACGAGATACGTGACCGTAGGCCTCGCGCTCATGCAGTCCGCAGCGCTGGCGATAAGCTTCGGCGGACAGGGTCTGCTCGGCTCCAACCCTCATTGGTACAGTTATGTGGTGGTTGTGATCACCCTTACAGCCGGTTCCGCAATGCTTATGTGGATCGGTGAGAGAATCACGGAAAAGGGTGTCGGAAACGGTATTTCCATAGTCCTTGTTGTAAACATTATATCCGGGTTCCCGGGCGATGTAGTAACGCTCAGGGACGCATTTGTAAACGTATCATCCATCGGATGGGCAAGAGCGATACTCAATCTGGTGATCATACTGGCGATCATCCTCGCGATGATAGTGTTCGTCATCTATCTTCAGGACGGACAGCGCCAGATACCGATCTTGTACGCGAAGAAGACAGTCGGAAGAAGACTTATCGGCGGACAGAGCTCCAGCATTCCCTTAAAGGTGAATACCGCGGGCGTCATCCCCGTCATCTTTGCTTCTTCACTGATGTCGATACCGTCACTGGTCGGCCAGTTCTTTTCCGAAAAGAGCATCGTTGCAGTAAAGATACTTCAGTTTTTAAGCCCCAGCTGCTGGTTCAGGGCAGGCTATGACTGGTATATCAGTTTAGGCTACCTGCTCTATGCGGCGATGATCATAGGCTTTGCCTATTTCTACACATCGATCACATTCAACCCGAATGAGGTCTCTGAAAACATAAAGAAGCAGGGCGGCTCGGTACCCGGTATCAGACCCGGTAAGCCCACCGCAGACTATTTCACCGGAATACTTAATTATCTGGTATTTATCGGCGCGATCGGACTCCTCATCGTATGTACGGTGCCTCTTCTTTGTTCAGGTCTCACAGGTATAGGTTCCCTCTCATTCGGAGGTACCTCGATCATAATCGTTGTTGGCGTAGTGCTTGAGACATTGCAGCAGATCGAATCACAGATGCTCGTAAGAAATTACAAGGGCTTCTTAAATTCTTAAAACCCGACCCTGGGACCCTTTGCGGGTCCCAAGGGTTGTTTTTTCCAAAGCCGGATACGGCATGTCAGGAGGTCTTATGAAGATTATAATGCTGGGAGCCCCGGGAGCGGGCAAGGGTACACAGGCGAAGATGATCGCGGACAGATACGGTATTCCGCACGTTTCAACAGGAGACATCTTCCGCGCAAATATCAAGAACGGAACCGAGCTTGGAAGACAGGCTAAGGAATATATGGATCAGGGACAGCTCGTTCCGGATGAGCTGACCGTCAAGATACTTCTCGACAGAGTTGCACAGCCCGACTGCAAGAACGGCTACGTGCTCGACGGTTTTCCCCGCACCATTCCTCAGGCAGAGGTCCTTACAGAGGCACTCGATAAGCTCGGCGAGAAGATCGATTACGCGATCGACGTTAATGTACCGGACGAGAACATCATCAACAGAATGGGCGGCAGACGCGCATGCGTAGCCTGCGGCGCTACATATCATGTCGTATACATCCCCACCAAGGTGGAGGGCATCTGCGACAGATGCGGCGAGAAGCTCATCCTCCGCGACGATGACAAGCCCGAGACGGTTAAAAAGAGACTTGACGTTTACCACAAGCAGACACAGCCTCTCATCGATTACTATACGGCAGCCGGTATCCTTAAGACCGTTGACGGTACGAAGGATATGAAGGATGTATTTGAGAGCATTGTGGCTATCCTTGGCGAGTGACAGAGGTGTGACATGCCTTTAAGAGTCAGAACGGGGCAGGAGCTTGAGCTCATGAGGCACGCCGGACGTGTGCTTGCTCTTCTGAATGAGGAGCTGGGCAGAAATGTCAGGCCGGGGATTTCCACGGCCGAGCTGGACAGGATCGCGCGCGAGTTCATCGCGGGCTATGAGGACTGCACGCCGGCGTTTCTTGACTATGACGGCTTCCCCGCCGCCATATGCACATCTGTAAATGACGAAGTGGTCCACGGAATACCGGATGTGAACAGGATACTTAAGGAGGGCGACATAGTGAAGCTCGACGCCGGAGTCCTGTACAGAGGATGGTATTCGGACGCGGCCAGAACATGGGCGGTCGGAGAGATCTCTTCGGAGAAACGAAAGCTCATGGAGGTCACGGAGCAGGCCTTTTTCGAGGCAATGAAGGTCGCAAGGGACGGTGCCTACCTGTATGATATAGGAAGAGCCGTTGAAGACTATGTGAAGTCCTTCGGATACGCGCCCGCGAGGGAGTATACCGGACACGCGATAGGTTCGGATCTTCACGAGGATCCCATGGTTCCCAACTACAAGCCCATCGGAAGAGGTATGAGGCTTAAGGCAGGTATGACACTTGCGATCGAACCCATTATCAACATGGGAAGCCCGAGGGTCATCTGTGAGGGAGACTGGATCACGAGGACGGCGGACGGCAAAGCAAGCGCGCACTACGAGAACACGATACTCATTACGGAGGGAGCGCCCGAGATACTTACTCTGGCACCCGGTGAGGTGGAGCATGAACTGCACTGAGGGTATGATCGCCATATCGCTTTTGGGACATGACAAAGGAAGCTTCTATATAATAACGAAGGCCTGTGATGAATGCGTTTATCTCGCCGACGGAAGGATAAGGAAGCTGGCACGCCCGAAGCGCAAGAACATAAAGCACATACAGCTTGTAAAGACCATACCGGATGTGATAGCCGACAAGCTAAAGAACGGCGCCCTGACGGACGCGGATGTCATTTACGCACTCAGAACATGGAGGACAGCAAATGTCTAAGTCAGACGTTATCGAAATAGAAGGAACCGTAGTTGAGAAGCTCCCGAACGCAATGTTCCAGGTCGAGCTGGAGAACGGTCACAAGGTTCTGGCACATATCAGCGGCAAGCTGAGGATGAATTACATAAGGATACTGCCCGGCGACAAGGTGACACTTGAGCTTTCACCGTATGACCTGTCCAAGGGAAGAATAATCTGGAGAGATAAATAAATTTCTTCTTGACAAGCCATATGCAAAAGTGGTATGATGCTATGCGCTGTTTTGTAAAGAAGGGAAAGTATCCGCCTTTTGCGGATAGAGAGGAGGACTGCTGTGAAGGTCAGAGTATCAGTAAAGCCTATGTGCGAAAAGTGCAAGGTAATCAGGAGAAAGGGCACGATCCGTATCATCTGCGAGAATCCGAAGCACAAGCAGAGACAGGGTTAATTTCCTTTTCTAAGTGGAGCTTTGCTCCGAAATGGTATATATCAAGCGGCTGCAGCGATATATATCGCTGATTGATATATTATGCTCCGTTTCATTTGCGGAGCGACGAGTTTTTAAATATGAAAGATGGAGGTGCTAAACACACATGGCTCGTATTTCAGGTGT
>DGVE01000086.1:5135-5335 GCA_002395865.1 Lachnospiraceae bacterium UBA4292
GTCTTACCTATATCTTCGGTATCGGACGTGTAAGCGCCGGAAAGATTCTCGAGAAGGCAGGAGTTAATCCTGACACCCGCGTTAAGAATCTTACCGATGATGAGGTTGCTCGTCTTCGTGACGTGATCGATGCCGACTACATGGTAGAAGGTGATCTCAGACGTGAAGTAGCTCAGAACATCAAGACTCTTCAGGAGATC
>DGVE01000124.1 GCA_002395865.1 Lachnospiraceae bacterium UBA4292
GCTCTCGAGATCTCCATGGCATTCGACTATGAGGAGTTCCCTTACTTCGACAGAGGTCCGAAGCTTAACTGCTTCTATACCGGTATGCTCGAGTATGACGGAGACCTCCACATTCCGAGACATTATCTGGTAAATCCTCCGGAGATCAAGAACACTCTGTCTGAGCTTCTCGTATCCGCAGGCCTTTCACAGTACGCTGTATCCGAGACACAGAAATACGGCCATGTGACCTACTTCTGGAACGGCAACAGAAGCTCGAAGTTCTCTGAGACCCTTGAGACATTCAAGGAGATCCCTTCCGACAAGGTATCGTTCGATGAGCGTCCATGGATGAAGTCCGCTGAGATCACCGATGATGTGATCGAGGCCATCAAGTCGGAGAAGTACGATTTCATAAGATGCAACTTCCCGAACGGCGATATGGTCGGCCACACAGGCAATTTCGATGCAACCATTATGGGCGTTGAGTCTGTAGATCTCGGCCTCGCAAGGATCATCAAGGTATGTGACGAGTACAATGTAACTCTTCTCATCACCGCCGACCACGGCAACTCCGACCAGATGCTCGAGAAGAACAAGAAGGGCGAGCTTCAGGTGCGCACAGCACACTCGCTCAACCCGGTTCCTTTCATTATCTACGACAAGAAGAACTCCTTCACCATCAAGGAGGGCAACTACGGCCTTGCGAATGTGGCGCCCACAGTCGCATCCATACTCGGCTTAAAGCCCTACGAGTGCTGGGAGAAGTCGATGATCTGATCTATAAGGTCCGGTTAAGAATTAGATAAGAAACGCAGAAGAGACAGGTTAAGACTTGTCTCTTCTTTTGTTGTATACTGGCATCGTCGAAAGAGAAAAACGACAGGAACTGTCTCACATGGTGATAAGGAGTGCGAAATGAGTAAAAAAGTTATACTGGAAGCAAAGGATCTGTCAAAGACATTTTCAAATGAGTCGGTGCAGCAGCACGTGCTGAAAAACCTGGATCTGAAGATATATCAGGGTGATTTCACGGTGGTCATGGGCAACTCGGGGTCGGGCAAGAGCACGCTCCTGTACGCGCTGTCGGGTATGGACAGGCCGTCGATCGGAAGCATAAGATATTATGTGGACACAGAGGAGGGCACGGATATATCGGGCTATTCGAACGATAAGCTGGCGCGCTTCAGAAGGGATCACGTGGGCTTCGTGTTCCAGCAGAACTATCTGAACGACTCCATGAGCGCCATGGACAATGTGATGATATGCGGTCTCTTAAAGCACAGTGACAGAAAGGCTCTGGCCGAAAGAACAAAGGAGCTCCTTCATAAGGTGGAGATAAGCGAGCAGGACGGCAGGAAGTTCCCGGGACAGCTCTCGGGAGGACAGCAGCAGAGAGTGGCGGTCATAAGGGGAGTCATAAATGAACCGAAGATACTATTCGCGGATGAGCCGACCGGAGCCCTGAACTCACAGAACACGAAGAACGTGCTCGGAATACTTACCGATCTGAACAGCGAAGGGCAGAGCATAGTGATGGTCACACACACAGTGATGGCGGCGGAACGCGGTAACAGAGTCATCTATCTCTCGGACGGAGTGATATCCGATGAGTGCGATCTGGGACCATATCTGGGCGACTACAAGGATGAAAAGAACCCGAGGCGTGATGAGGCGCTTGCAAGGCACAGAAAACTCAAGGATTTCCTCGCGGGCATGGGCTGGTAAAAGGAGAGGCAATGTACAGATTATTCGTTATAGCAAAGAACAATATAAAAAAGCAGCGCGGTGATATGATCACATTCGGACTGCTGACAGCGATAACCGCTTTTCTTATCTTTATCGTAGCTACTTCCTTTGTCGGTATCAATAATGTCTACCGTGACCGCTTTGAGGAGGTGAACGGGGCGCATATCCTTTTTTCGGTGCCGGAGAACGATAAGGCGGCCGATATTATGGAGGCGGCGCTTAAAAAGAACGCAATAGACGATTACGAGCGATCTGTCATACTCCAGATGTCGGTAGATTACAGGAATAAAAAGAACAGTGAGTACATGAGTTACTCTTTCATAGCCGAGAGCTTCTCCGATCAGCCCTCGGTAATGAAGGTGGTAGACGAAGGCAGGAAGTACGGCAGGGATGATGTACTGATACCGCTTTTTATGAAGAGTGAATTCTCTGTTGGAGACACACTTCAGATAAAAGCCGGAGACCGTGTGTACGATCTGAATGTGGCCGGTTATGCACAGAACCCGTTCTTCTGCTCGTCGGTATCCGTCAACATCGATTATATCTATCTGTCACAGGATATGATGGATATCATGATAAGTGAGAACGCTCCGGGAGAGGAGCTTATAGTCGGCAATTATCTGTATAAGTGCAGAACGTCCATGGAAGGTACCGAGGACATGGATAAGATGGGCAAGCTCGAAGAGAGCATCGTGAATGACTATAACAGTATCGCCCAGGAAAACAGCTCATCAGGAGCGGGAATGGACCTTGAGATAGGACTTACTATAAACTGGGCGCTTATTCTGTGGGGCAATAAGATGCTTCCTCAGATCGTAATGTCCATAATACTGGTATTTGCGGTGATCATAATGGTCATAGCGTTGATAGTCGTGTCATTCTCCGTGGGCAATTTTATCCGCAGGAACCTGAAGAATACCGGTATACTTGAGGCGAGCGGCTATACGGTGAGCGAGCTCAAGAACGCGCTGACCTTACAGATAATGTTTATCGGTCTTCTGGGAACCGTCGCAGGTGTTGGACTCGGCCTTATCACGACGCCTGTGATCAATACGGCGCTGAATGCTCTTCTGGGCATCAGCTGGAGCGCCGGTGTGGATATTATTATGGCAGGCCTTGTGGCGCTTGGAATGCTGCTTGTGCAGTTAGTGACCGTAAGGATATTGTCACGCAAATTCAACCGCATAAGTGTGCTTGACGCGTTAAGGGGCGGTATAAACGATCACAACTACCGCAGGAACCTGTTTCCTTTTGAAACGACACATCTTCCCGTTTCTCTGGTACTTTCGCTGAAGGAAGCTTTCGGAGATATCCGCAGAAATATCATACTTCTGCTCATCACGGCGGTGCTTACGATGAGTACTCTGCTTGGCTTCGGGCTTGCGGATAATTTCGCGGGCGATCCCGAGGGAACCATTGCCATCATGGGAATGGAATTCGGAGACGCAATGGTCACAGGTAAAAGCGGCTGTGAGGAGGACCTGCGGCATCTGGAAGGAGTTAAGAATGTCCTCTGCGAGCTGAACTTTGACACGATACTGGAGTATAACGGCGAGTCCGGCAAATTCTCTACCATCGTAAATGATGACGGCGCCTATGCCGCAAACAAGGTCATGATAGAGGGACGTTTCCCTGAGAGGAAAAATGAGATCATGCTTACGGCAATAATTGCGGATAAGTATGAAATAAAGGTCGGTGACGTGGTCACGGTCTCATACGGCAACAATAAAAAAGAGTTTATTGTCTGCGGAATAAATCAGAGGCTGCAGAACGCGGGTCAGACGCTCACGCTACTTTTCGAGGGTGCCGAGAGGCTCGGTGTAAGCTCCGACACCATAAACTATTATGTTACACTTAATGAGGGTGTGACATACGATGGATTCGTGGATACACTGAAGGACTATGAGAAGGAGAGCGGCCTGAGCTTTGTGTGCACCAATAGCAATGATTTCATAGGCGGTACCATCAACGGCGTGACATCGGCGATGAGCATGGTCAGCGTGATATTTTCGGTGCTTACAGTATTGGTGGTGGTATTTGTAGAATCTCTTCTGATAAGAGCGAAGATAAGCCGAGAGTGGAGGGATATGGGTGTCAGCAAGGCGCTCGGAATGAGCTCCGGCGAGCTGATGATACAGATAGCTTTCTCCAATCTGCCCGTGGTATTCATGGGTACGGTCCTTGGCGCGCTCATCTCGGGTGAGGCGGGCAAAAACGTCATCAGAATGGCTTTCTACTACATGGGTATCAAGAAGATAGAGTTCAATATATCTTTCGTCTGGATCGTAGTGGTATCCACAGGCATATGCGCCGTGGCATTTCTTACATCTGCTCTTGCGGGCAGGCGCACAAAAAGGATAATCCCTGTGGAAATGATAACAGAGGAATAATGCAGAGATTTATCGGGGGATTATTGAAGAAATATGCTTTGTATGCTATACTGCCTCGCAGAGAGTTTCTGCGGGGCAGTATTGCCAGGGATCGGGGAGAATATCATGCATTATGATTGCCTTATAGTTGATGATGAGATCGCCTTATCGAAAATGACGGCGGAGTATTTTGAAATGTTTGATGTCAGGACGCAGCATGTGGACAGTGCTGCGTCTTGCTATGACTTTTTGAAGGAGAATACGGCGGATGTCATCCTGCTCGACATCAATCTGGGCGACGGGCTGGGATTTGAGGTCTGCAAGGTGATACGAGAGAAATACCAGATACCGATACTGTTCATCAGCGCGAGACAGAGCGATGACGACGTGCTGATAGCACTCAGTGTCGGCGGTGATGACTATGTGAAGAAGCCGTACAGCCTTTCGGTACTTCTGGCTAAGGTAAAGGTCAACTTAAAGAGGGTGAGCCAGCTCAGAGCTCTCGAGGCGGGACAAACCACGCAGGAGCACAGTGAAGCAGGGGCAGCCAAGCTCGATATAGTTCTGGACGATGCGACTATGTCGGCCATACAAAAAGGCAACAGGATAAGCTTAAAAGCCAAGGAATACGCGCTCCTTAAGTGCCTCTACGAACACAGGAATACGATCGTCAGCAAGAACAGGCTTTTTGACGAGGTCTGGGGTGACGCTTTCTATTCGGATGGTACACTGAATGTTCACATAAGAAAGCTCCGCGAGAAGCTCGAGGAGGATCCGAATGAGCCGAAATACATAAAGACTGTGTGGGGCACGGGTTATATCCTGGAACTGTAAAATGAAGAGATCTGGAAAATTAGCGGTACTGTATATCATTATAATGATCGTGTGCCTCGTCTTCGCGCTCCGGTATATTTCGGGGCTGAGAGTCGTACCCCGGGGCAGTGATGCCTACGAAGAGGCGGAACTGGAGACATATAAGAAGGTCCATGAAAGCATGGAGGAGGGGATAGAAAACTACAGGCGCAGTCTGAATATTTGCGTGGTGGTCACATGGTCGGTAGCCCTCGTCGGAGGACTGGCGGTCATAGCCGTGATATACAGAAGAGAAGTGCGCCCGGTGGAGCAGATGCAGGACTTCGCGAAGGAGATCGCAAAGGGAAACCTGGATGTGCCCCTGCCCATACACAAGGGAGCACACTACGGTGGCTTCACAGAGAGCTTCGACCTTATGAGGGAGGAACTGAAAGCCTCAAGACAGAGGGAGCTCGAGGCGGATCAAGCCAAAAGAGAGCTGGCCGCGGAACTGAGCCACGACTTAAAGACTCCGGTCGCGACGATGAGAGCCACATGCGATGTTCTTGAGCTCTCTTTGAAGAGAAAACTCGCCCAGTCGGGAGGGTCTGAGACCGGACAGGTCGGTTTTTCTGCTGCTGAGATAGAAGGCCTTAGCGAGAAGATATCCATACTAAGCGATCGGATAAATACCGTGAGCGGGCTGGTGGATGACGTTTTCCACGCGAATCTGGACGACATGAAGGAGGTACAGGTATCTCCCGAGGAGACGGAAAGCAGGTGGATCGAGGAGTGCTTCCTTAAGCTGAAGGATTACGGGAGGATCATTCTGGATGACCACATTCCGGAGTGTCTGGTGTATCTGGACAAACTGCGCATGGAGCAGGTCATCGACAATGTGGTGGGCAATTCATACAAGTACGCAGGTACGGATATCCACGTCTCATTTTCGGAGGCAGAGGCGGCGAAAGCCGCGGGCGGCAGACCTTCGAGATTTATCAGGATAACGGTGAGGGATTCCGGCCCGGGTGTGCCCGAGGATGAGCTGCCTCTGGTCATAGAGAAGTATTACCGCGGAAAGAAGGAGAGGGGCAAGCCCGGCTACGGCCTCGGAATGTACCTCGTAGACCGCTACATGGAGCTTCAGGGAGGCGGTCTGCAGTATCACAATGACGGAGGCTTCGTGGTGGAGCTATTCGTCGCAAGAGTTTAATAATATATAAAAATCCGGAGTAATTATATGAGTATATTGAGTGTTGAGCATCTGACCCATGGCTTCGGGGACAGGGCAATATTTGACGATGTATCCTTCAGGCTTCTGGCAGGGGAGCACATAGGACTGGTCGGCGCCAACGGAGAGGGAAAATCGACCTTCATGAACATAATCACCGGAAGGCTGCTGCCGGACGAGGGAAACATAGAGTGGGCCAAAAACGTGAAGGTGGGCTATCTGGATCAGCATGCAGTGCTTCGCGAGGGCATGACGATAAGGGATGTGCTCGCGGACGCGTTTTCGGGGCTGTACGCCCTTGAAGCGCGGATGAATGAGCTCTATCTGAAGATGGGTGAGGCTTCTCCTGAGGAGATGGACGAGCTGATGGAGGAGACCGGAACCATACAGGACCTTCTGACGAACCACGATTTTTATATGATAGACGCGAAGATCGAGGAGGTTGCGAGGGCACTGGGGCTTATTGATTTAGGCCTTGAAAGGGATGTTACGGAGCTTTCGGGCGGACAGAGGACGAAGATACTGCTGGGCAAGCTGCTTCTCGAAAAGCCCGACATACTGCTTCTTGACGAGCCGACTAACTATCTTGACGAGGAGCACATATCGTGGCTTAAGACCTATCTTCAGAACTATGAAAACGCGTTCATACTGATCTCGCATGATATACCATTCCTGAATAGTGTGGTCAATATAATCTATCACATGGACGGAAGCAACCACAGTCTGGACAGATACGTGGGCGACTATGATAAGTTCCTCGAGGTCTACGAGATGAAGAAATCGCAGCGTGAGGCTGCGTACAACAGACAGCAGCAGGAGATCGCGCAGCTGAAGGATTTCGTGGCAAGAAACAAAGCGCGTGTGGCCACGAGAAACATGGCCATGTCGCGCCAGAAGAAGCTCGATTCCATGGATATCATAGAGAAGGTCCAGGAAAAGCCGAAGCCTGAGTTCAATTTCAAGGTCGCCCGTACCCCGGGACGTATTCTTTTTGAGACGAAGGAGCTGATAATTGGCTACGACGAGCCCCTGTCGTCACCTCTTAATATAACCATGGAGAGAGGAGAGAAGATAGTTCTCACCGGTGCGAACGGCATAGGAAAGACCACACTTTTAAAAAGTATTCTTGGTCTCATTCCTGCGTTAGGCGGCAGCGTGGAGGAGGGTGAGAATCTGGAGATAGGGTATTTTGAGCAGGAGATGCCCGCGGATATCGATACGACCTGCCTTCAGGAGATATGGAACGAATTTCCCGCGTTCACTCAGTATGAGGTAAGGTCTGCGCTGGCCAAGTGCGGACTGACTACGAAGCACATAGAGAGCAAGTGCAGGGTGCTGTCGGGCGGAGAGCAGGCGAAGGTGAGACTGTGTAAGCTCATTAACCGCGAGTCCAATCTTCTGGTGCTGGATGAGCCGACGAATCATCTGGATGTGGACGCTAAGAGTGAGCTGCTTCGTGCTCTGAAGGACTACAGGGGTAGCATACTGATGGTGTGCCATGAGCCTGAGTTCTATTCGGAGCTTGCAACGAGGGTCATCGACTGCACTAAATGGACGACGAAGGTGGTATAATATGGCGCGTCTTGTTTCAAAGACCGAGGCCAGACAGGTCATGGAAAGGCATGAAGCCCTCATGTGGGCCGTCAGGACGATCATAAACGGCAGGAACGAACTGAAAAACACCATATCCGAAGACATACGTCTCGTACTGAGGGAGCAGATGCTGGAGCAGCTTCGCGGGATACCTGTGGAAAAACTCGACTTTAGCAAGACCAGCCAGAGAGTCGGAACTCTGAAGCGGCACGGGTTGGCCACACTTGAGGACGTTTATCTTATGCCGCAGTCGCAGCCTGAGTCGTTCGGGATCGGGCGATACGATGCATCGGAGATAATGAGTACCGTGGCTTCTGTTGCCGAGGATATCCTTAAGGAACAGAGACTCGACATGGCTTCGGCCTGTAGAACTGAGGCGTTTGAGAAGCTCATAAATGATCTCTATGTGTATGCAGGCATCAGGGACATGGCGGCTTCGTGTGAGTACATAGTGCGCAGATACTCGGGCTCGATCGAACTGTACATAGATTGCCTGCAGCCTGCAGTCTCGGATACGAAATGGCTCCTTACATCCGAGAGGGGGAGGCAGGATGCGCTCAGGGCTTATGACAAGCTTAACGAGCTGTTCACCTCCGATTCATACGGGGCGGCGCTGGACGGCTTTGCGGGACAACTCGATGCCCTGAGAAATGTCAGCACAGACGAGGCGTGGAGGGAGTATTCCGACAACAGATCGTTTTTTGCTGATATCGCGCGGTCGATAGCGCCCGAAAAGATACTGAGTGATGACACATTCGGTATAGCGGAAGACCTGATAGAGACTGTGAGAATGCGGGAGATATTTGCCGAAGAGTTGAAATGTGACCTCACAGAGACACAGAAGTGGGGAGTAAGGTATATCGTCGACCGAGGAAATGCGTTTCTTGCCGACTGTGACCGATCCTCGAGGATGCTTCAGACCATAGCGGCGATGGCCTCCCTTCGGCATAGCGGAGGCAGGCATTTCATTATTCTCTGTGATGAGATGGCAGTAAGCGGCTGGTGTGAAGGCGTGGAGCGCTTCAGCACGCTAAAAGCATACGGCTTGACGGGCGCTTCCTCGGATGCGGCGACAAATAAATGGCTTCATGACGGAGGTGTGGCCGTGGCCTGCATGGACGGCGCAGCTGATATAGCGCTGCCTTTTGGCTTCAGGGTGTGCATGATGGCGGTGGATGACGCTCAGCTTTTGTATACATCCGAGAGACGCGGCTCGGACGTAAGAAGGCTCGGCTTTTGCGCCGACAGACTTTTGTTTCTGTCGGGTACTGTCACGGAAAATGACAGTGAACAGCTGCTGCCGCTGATAGCGATGCTGCGCGCGGACGTTGCGGGAGAGCTTGAAAATCTTACCGCGCTCAAAAAGAGGTCGGAGTTTAAGAAGACATTGTCACAGGTGTTTTTAAGAAGAGCGTAAGTAAGATATAATAGTTTTGA
Source organism: Lachnospiraceae bacterium UBA4292 (assembly GCA_002395865.1). Classification (GTDB taxonomy): domain Bacteria; phylum Bacillota; class Clostridia; order Lachnospirales; family Lachnospiraceae; genus UBA4292. The sequence continues at coordinate 9,151 of DGVE01000124.1, forward strand.
AGGGAGAAGTATGGCCAAAAAGGAAGAAAGATTCATCGTCGTCCACAAGGAGGGCACAGAATATGATGATCTGGGCAAGCGTATGGTGATGCTCGATCAGGCCACCGGAGTGTACTATCTGGTGCTTGCCGGGGCCAACGGCGCATCGGCCCTGACACCGCTGCTTGATGAAAACGGGAAGCCGATGCTTTACGATCCGGACTGGTGGAATCGTACGGATGGCTGATCTCGTCATGTACAGATAAGTCTAAACAGGCTGAGGAGGATAATTCCGCAGCCTGTTTTTATTTATAAAACAGTTTGTGAAAAATTTAACGGAATTTGAAATAAAAGCACTTGAATAGTTAAAAAAATAACAAGTTGTTTGTGATTTAGAACTTTTATTCTCACTGTAATCAATATATAATGATAAACAGAAATCATGTCCATGACAAGTAGACTGGTTACAAATATCGATCTGAAGAAAAAAGGAGGTTGGTCATGGGTAATTCGGATAATAATCCCGGCTGTGATCTGGTGGCGTTTATCGCCTGTTCAGGATGCGCGGCCGGTAAGGAACGATTTGCAGGAAAGTTTGCGACCTGTGCGGAGGCGGTCGATTCCGGCTTTGTGAGAGGCGAGTGCAGGGACGGCTGCGTGGGAGTTGGCTCCTGTGTGAGTGTCTGCAAACAGGGCGCCATGCGCCTTGAGGACGGAAAGGTAGTGATCGACAGAGAAAAATGTAACGGCTGCGGTGACTGCGTGGGCGCGTGCCCTCAGGGGCTCATACGCATGATACCCGCAGACGCGACGAACTTCATCCCCTGCTCGAACACAGATGATGACGAGGAGTCGGTGAGAAAGACCTGCGGCTACGGTTGTATCGCGTGCGGGGAGTGCGAGAGATCCTGCCCTCAGGGAGCTGTATCCATAGTGAACAACCATGCGGTGATCGACTATGACAAGTGTGTGGGCTGCAGCGCCTGCACCGTAAGATGCAAGAAGAAGATCATTGTGGACACTCTCCATGATCTGAGAAAGCTTAAGGAAAAGGTTGCATTCGTCAGATGCAGCGGCGGAGCCAAGATACAGGAGAAGTGCATGGAAAAGGGCATATATACCTGTGAGGAGGCCGCTAAGATAGATGCGAAGGCAGAAGGGGTCTGCACGACCGGCTGCTGCGGCTTTCCAAGCTGCGTGCTGGCCTGCCGATATGACGCCATCTCCGTCGTGAACGGAACGGCTGTGGTGGATCCCGACAAGTGTGTGGGCTGCCGCGATTGTACGTTTGCATGTCCGAAGAAGCTCATCACCATGGTGCCCTATAAGGGCATGAAGCTCGTTCCCTGCATGAGCACCGACGACTACGCGGATAAGGCCGCTGTGTGCGACTCGGCTTGCATTGCCTGCGAGGACTGTGTGAGAAACTGCCCGAACGGAGCCATTTACATGGAGGACAGGCATGCGGTCATCGATCCCTGCCTTTGCGAGGACTGCAATATGTGCCAGTATGTTTGCCGCAGGAATATCATAAAAGCGCAGCAGGTGCCTGAATACATCTACGATCAGCACGAAGCACTTAAGGACGAATAGGAGGACGCAGACATGAGAAAGCTTAAAACAATGGATGGAAATACTGCAGCCGCTCATGTAGCCTACGCGTTTTCCGAGGTATCAGCCATATATCCCATCACACCCTCATCACCCATGGCGGAGAGCATGGATGAGTGGGAGTCCATGGGCAGAAAGAATATATTCGGTGAGCAGGTCAAGATCATCGAAATGGAATCCGAGGGCGGCGCAGCGGGTGCCGTTCACGGAGCGATAACGGCGGGTGCGTATACCACCACATTTACCGCGTCGCAGGGACTCCTGCTGATGATACCGAATATGTATAAACTGGCCGGAGAGCAGACCCCCACGGTATTTCATGTGGCGGCGCGTGCTCTGGCTTCGCACGCGCTCTCGATCTTCGGCGATCACTCGGATGTAATGAGCTGCCGCCAGACCGGATTTGCGATGCTGTGCTCAAACAATGTCCAGCAGGTAATGGATCTGGCTGCAGTGGCGCATCTGTCGACTATTGACGGGCATCTTCCCATGATGCATTTCTTCGACGGCTTCAGGACATCGCACGAGTATCAGAAGATAGAGACATGGGATTACGATGAACTGAAGGAGATGGTGAACTGGGATGCGGTGAAGGCTTTCAGAAAGAACGCTCTCAACCCGAACCACCCCCACCTTCTCGGAAGCGCCGAGCAGCCGGAGACCTTCTTCCAGCACAGGGAGGCTTCCAACCCCGCGTACAACGCGACACCCGATATCGTGGCTAAGTACATGGATATGGTGAATTCGCGCATAGGCACGGATTACAAGCCTTTCAACTACTACGGTGCTGAGGACGCAACAGAGATACTGGTTGCCATGGGTTCAGTGTGCGATGCGGCTGAGGAGGTCATCGACTACTTAAACGCACAGGGCAGGAAGGTCGGTATCATAGAGGTGCACCTGTACAGGCCGTTCTCTGTTAAGTATCTGACCGCTGTCATCCCGGACACAGTTAAAAAGATAGCTGTGCTTGACCGCACGAAGGAGCCCGGCAGCATAGGTGAGCCGCTGTTCCTCGACATATGTTCCGCACTCCGCGGCACGAAGTGGGAGAGCTGCCTCATCGTCGGCGGACGCTACGGACTGGGCTCAAAGGACGTTCAGCCGGGCGATATACTGGCTGCGTACGAGAACCTCTGGAGTGAGAATCCCAAGAGGGAGTTCACTCTGTCCATCAATGACGATGTGACATTCCTCTCTCTTCCCGTATCCCAGAATCCAGATGTCGCCCCCGCAGGTACAAGCGCGTGCAAGTTCTGGGGACTCGGTGCAGACGGTACGGTCGGCGCGAATAAAAACTCGGTCAAGATCATCGGCGACCACACGGACAAGTTCGTGCAGGCTTATTTCCAGTACGATTCGAAGAAATCCGGCGGCGTGACCATATCGCATCTGCGCTTCGGAGACCATCCCATAAAGTCCTCCTATTATGTAAAACAGGCGGATTTCGTGGCCTGCCACAACAGCGCATATCTGACGAAGTACGATATGGTGGAGGATGTAAAGCCCGGCGGCTACTTCCTGCTGAACTGCGTCTGGTCGGATGAGGAGCTCGAGGAGCATCTTCCCGGCAAGGTAAAGAGATATATAGCAAACAATGACATTCAGTTCTACACCTGCGATGCCGTGGATCTGGCGAAGAAAGTCGGACTCGGCGCAAGGCGTACGAACTCCGTACTTCAGGCGGCTTTCTTCAAACTGGCCAACATCATCCCCATAGACGATGCTGTCGGATATATGAAGGACGCCATCGTCCACACCTATTCCAAGAAGGGGCAGAACATAGTGGATATGAACTGCGCAGCTGTGGATGCCGGTGTTCAGAGCGTTCACAGGGTGGTTGTTCCGGAGCATTGGAAGAATGCCGTCGATGATCCCGCTCCCGCAAAGCTCGTGGGCAGGGATAAGTTCCACACCGATTATCTGAATGATATTCTTGTACCGACCAATACTCTTTCGGGAGACAACTGTCCGGTATCCGTATTCGTAGAGACGGCAAACGGTATGCTTCCCTCAGGTACCGCAGCCTATGAGAAGAGAGGTATCGCGGCCGATCTGCCGCACTGGTGCTCCGGCAACTGCATGGAGTGCAATATGTGCGCTCTGGTCTGCCCTCACGGCGTGATACGACCTTTTGTTCTGACTGCAGAGGAGGCGAAGGAATATCCTGATGCCAAGCCCATGAAGGGTATGAAGGACAAGTATTTCGTGCTGGGCTTTTCCGCAAAGGATTGTACGGGCTGCGGCTCCTGCGCGCAGGTATGTCCCGCAAGGAAGAAGGCCATCGAGATGGCTGCAACGGACACCGATTTCATGGAGAAGGAGCAGGCCAAGTTCGATAAGCTGTTCGCGACTGTGCATAATGAGGACAGAAATGTTCCCTTCGACAAGACTACAGTCAAGGGCTCACAGTTCGTTCAGCCGCTCATGGAGTTCTCGGGCGCATGCCCCGGCTGCGGTGAGTCGCCCTACGCGAAGCTCGTCACACAGCTCTTCGGTGACAGGATGTTCGTGGCCAACGCAACAGGCTGCTCCATGATCTGGGGCTGCTCGGCGCCTTCCACGCCCTACACCGTGAACAAGGAGGGAAAGGGTCCCGCGTGGGCAAACTCGCTCTTCGAGGACAACGCGGAGTTCGGC
>DGVE01000117.1 GCA_002395865.1 Lachnospiraceae bacterium UBA4292
GAGCGCCCTCTGCTTCGCGCCATCAGCGGACGGGGCAGGTGTGTGCTGCTTCTGGACGAGATAGACAAGGCCGCCGAGGAGACCGAGTATTCACTTCTCGAGCTTCTGTCGGATTACTCCATGTCCATACCCGAGCTCGGCCGCACGGTCACCTGTCCCCCGGACCAGATACCCATTGTATTCTTAACATCAAATAACACAAGGGAGCTCTCCGATGCTCTGCGCAGAAGGTGTCTCTACCTCTACATGCCGGAGAAGACCATTGAGGAACTCTCCGACATCATCCGCATGAAGGCCAATGTAGGAGAAGATTTCGCAAGGGCTGTTGCCGCACAGATCATGCTTGTGAGAGAGCTTGATATGAAGCAGAAGCCATCCGTTTCGGAAGGCATTGCCTGGGCGAGAGTCCTATCGGAGGCTTACGGTGACGGCAGAAAGCTGGCGGATGCGGATCTTTCGGACTACGCAGGCATTATCGCCAAGACCAAGGGCGATGTCGACACGGTGACGCAATATTACTCACAAAAGGCTTAAGACATGGACAGCACATACGAAAGGATAAAGGAGAGCTTCTTCGATCTTTGCCTCGACTTTTTTATGGAGCTTCGCGACACGCACCATTTTCGCCTGAGCGCAGATGCGCTCATAAGCTTTCTTAATATCTGCGACGATATAGACATCGCAGACCCCGAAGCAGTGCGTGCAAACATGGAAATGTTCTTCTGTCACAGGCAAAGCGAATGCGATCGTTTTCAGGATATATTTGACAGCTTTTTTCTGAGGCGCACTGAGACAGGTCTCCCCATGGGTCAGGGCAAAAAGCGCCGCGAGGGCTACTCCGGCGCCAACAAAAACGTATTTATAGGCGATATGCGAAGCACCGCCCTGAAGGATCAGAAGGTCTCCATGAGCCTCCCGAATTTCATGGCGGAGCGGTTTTTTGCAAGATTTGAGATGGACGAGGGCATCTGCGACTACTCGCCCTTTATTCATGCGGCCTTTTTGAACCTCTACGACGACTTCATGAGCTTCGTGGGCGAGAAGGATCACGAGGAGCAGGCGAAAGTAGCCGACGCCATCATCGGTGAGCTCTCCCGCTTCACCTCCTATTGCAGGCGGATGATGGACGATCCCGCGGACTTTTGCCGCAAGGCGCTGGAGATCTGCGGTGCCGTGAAAATGATAGTGTCCGAATTCGACCACACCGACGAGGCCTTAGCGGAGGGTACAGATTCCTCTGAAGAAGATTCCACCGGCTCCGATGAACAAGATGCTCCCAAGCATAAGGAAGCCGACGCTATAAACACGTCTCAGGATATGCGAACGCCGCGCCCCACAGACCTCTCAAAAAAGGATATACGCCTTCTCACCAGGAACGACCTCATACAGATAGAAAAAGCCATCCGTGAGAACGCAAGGAAGTTCCGCGCCCGCATAAGCCGAAGCCTCTCGCGCCCCGGACACGAGGAGTTCGACATAAAGGCCACCGTCCGCAGCGCCTTCCGCACCGCCATGGTTCCCGTCGAGCTGTGCTTCAAGAAAGCGAAGCCGAAGAAGGTGAAGATCGTCTGTCTTCTCGACATCTCCCCCTCCGCCATAAGCGCCGCGACCGTCCTTATAAATCTCCTTCGCTGCCTCTCGGATGTATTCCCCGGCGGCGTGGAGATGTACTATTTCACCGACCACGCAGTCAAGGTCACCTCCGAGGTGCGAAACCGCACCGTGCGCGAGGCCATTTCCCGCATGCAGAAGGACTCTGCGGGCAGCGTCAGCGACTACAGCACTGCCTTCACGAGCTTCCTGCGCGACTACGGCGCCGATCTGACACGGCAGACCATATTCATAATACTCGGCGACTTTCGAAACAACTATCGGATATACAAAAAAGAGCCCCTGCGCCGCATACACGAACGTGTAAGCGGCAGCAGCGGCCGTGTGATTCTCTTAAATACCGAAAAGAAAAACAGATGGTACCGTGACGACTCCGTCCTTAAGTCCGCGCAGGACGCCATCGATGAGATGCACGAGGTGACCTGCGCAGAGGATATCGTGAGGTTTCTGGAGGAGATGAGGGTATAGGTAGCTGGAATGATACAGTTCTAATTACTGCACCTCAGCTTTCTCCCAATCAATGAAGTGAGTTTTTTTATAATCACCATATTCTTTCGGTAACCCACCAGCATAATCATTCCATGTCTGAGCATCAACCTCTTCTATAGTGAACAGGTACTCCGGATGTACTCTTTTTATTATCTTCAATATATCTAGTAACCTATTATAATATTTTTCTTCAATGGGAAAGTATTCTTTTCTTGTTCTGTTAATCAAAAATATATAATTATTCATTTATTACCTCGTATTCTACAAGTCTTCACATACAAAAATGATTTCTTATCATTTCCACTTTAGCATCTCCGCCATTGCCCTGTCCATTCGAGTTTGAGCTGCATCAGCGTCTCTCGAACTACCATTATGAAGAGCTGACCTTTTTTGCATAGAGGCTTCATCATATCGTTTCTGCGCATCCCTATACATACTCTCTCTGTACCTGCGTTCACTCTCAGCTTTTTCTCGGGCTCTCTGCGCATCTTGACGTTCCTGCTCAGCTATACGCCTTTGTTGTTCTGCCTCCATTCTTCTGTTTTCCTCAGCTTCACGCTGTGCGCTTAACATAGCCCGTTCAAACTGGTATTGCATTGCCTCTATATTTTCAACAATAGTCCTGCTGGCTTCTGCTATTTTGTTTTTATTATCAATCAACTGATTTCTTTCTCTTTCTATGCGTAATTGTTCCTCTCGGAATATATATTCATCAAGGAGGTTAAGTGCCTCCGGCATGGTAGATGCTCTGTTCTCCTTAAAATAACTCAGTATCTGATCCTTATATTGAAGTTTATTCTCCGGCAAAATGTCAAAAAGGTCATTCCTTACCTGAGTTAACCGCTCTATCGCCTTCGTAGCAAGGGCTTCGGTAACATAGCTTTTTCTCAGCTGACTATAATAGTTTCGGCCTGCTTCTTCGATTTTTTGTTTTTTCCTTGAGTATTCTATGTATTTCTCCTGCTCTAGTTCGTAGCTTTTCCTTTTTTCAATCTTTCTATTTTCTAATATTTTATCCAATTGTTTTCTTTTTCCCTCATTGCTTATATTCTGTAACCAATACACGCATCCAATCATGAGAGAAAATAATGAAAGAACCAAAATCACCGTGAGAGCTCCATTGCCTCTATTACCCATTTCCATTATAATCACACAGAGGAAAAAAACAATTGTTCCAGCTAAGAGAAAAGCAGCACCAACTTGTAAATGTTTTTTCGCGTTTTCTCCATATGTTTTGCTTTCATTCATAAGCTCTGTATCCGCTTCAGATAGTAAATCAACATTTAATTCCGGCTTTTTTACTCTATAAATCGAATTGGTTTCGAGCAAATGATCAATATAGCCCTGTTCTGTCGAATATTTCAACAACAGACTTCTTGCTTCCGAAAGACAATTAATACTGTCAAATTCTTGTTCCACTTGTTCGTAACATTCAAAAACTTTAGGCATAATGATTTTCACACTGTTGCCCGAACTCACAGCATTTTTATATTCATCAATTATTTTTTGAGCGCAATTACATATATCTTTCACTTCCTTCTCGCATAACGAACTTCTCTCAATAACATCCGGCTCGTTATCAATATCTACAACCGCTTCTTCAACTACTTCTACGAGTTGAAGCGATTTCCCGCAGTTTGGGCAAAATTTCTTTTCATCATCCAAAATCTTTCCGCAGTTTGAACAGCTCTTCATAGCAAAAGTCTCCCGATAATACAGTTTTCAACAACTCTCAGCTAATCATCCCATTGTCCGCCTTTACTTATCTCAGCACATAGCATTTCGATTTCCTTAAACGCCTCGCTTAATACAGAATATATTCTCGGATCATAATTCATTTCATGTCGAAGCCCACTATCTGGTATTCTTATTATCTCCTTATTTGCCACCTTTTTTAAGCCGGGAAAAGAATCAATCAAAAACTCCTGCCATGTATCATTTGCCTTACAATATGCTTCAAACAGTTTTGCCATATCCTCGCACTTATTTGCACCATCTCTATTTCTTTTGCAATAATCAACCATTTCCTCCAACGAATCAAATACTGAATAATCCAAGCCAGCCATAACGTTATAATCCTCCATAAATCAAAATGTGTACTTTTTGATGATTTAGTTTCTTTGTGCATAATAACATATTAAAGGATGAATGTCAATCTATCTTTGGCGAAAAGGGCGAAAACAAATGAGGATTTGCCTGCTATGGGTTATTTGTAGAGCGATTTCAAAAAGTACACCATTTGACGTTTTTTCATAACTCTATAGGTTTATTTCTCTCCCCCTCCTATATATCGTCGACTTGCTCACACCACACCTTTTTGCGGCCTCCTTGAGGCTTATATTACCCCTCCTGTACTCCGCCAGCGTCCTCTCCATCTCCACGCCATCATTTATCCTCGGGCGCCCGAACTTCACTCCCCTGGCCTTCGCCGCAGCTATGCCCTGCCTCTGTCGCTCGCGGATATTCTCCCTCTCCTTCTGTGCCACGAAAGACAGTATCTGCAGCACAAGATCAGCTATAAATGTTCCCATCAGATCCCGCCCTGTTCTGGTGTCAAGAAGAGGCATATCCAGAACACTTATGTCGACACCGATATTCCTCATCAGAATCCTCCACTGCTCCTGCACCTCCTCATAATCCCTCCCGAGCCTGTCAATGCTTTGGATACAGAGCAGGTCCCCGCGCTTAAGCTTCCCTACCAGCCTGTTATAGTTTGGCCTGTTAAAATCCTTCCCACTCTGTTTGTCGATATAGATATTCTGCACAGGAACCCCCGCCGATCTCATCGACATGATCTGTCGTTCCTCATTCTGATCGATGCTTGATACTCTCACATATCCGTAAATCATATTATATTTTTCCTTAGTCATACTGTTCTAAGTCTTCACCACTCAGACGAATCAAAAAAAGCCCGGATAATTCCGGGCTAAAGTTTCAGTCTTGTAGGGCAGACAGATATTTAAAATAATTAACAACGGACTCCGAACGCCTACAGCGTCCCTTCAAACAACACCTTATCACCAAGCTCCACGCGTTTGACTCCCTGCTCCTTCTTTTGGTTAAAGTTGAAACTGAGCATATATCCGGTGTCCAGATGCCAGTAGTCCAGATATTCCATGATCTGTTTTTCGCCGTCGGAGTTATATCTCTCACCGCGCCAGATCTTAAGCTCTATGATGTACTGCTGTCCAAGGTAGTCCACCACCACATCTGCGCGAGTCTGATTTCTCGTCTGTGCCTCTATGTAGTAATTGCCGGTGCCGTTGATGATGGGACGCAGATAAAGAAGGAACAGCTCTCTTCCGTCTTTTTCATGGAACTTGTCCTTTAACGGACCGTAGATCTGCGTATATGTGTCAATAAAATGCTCCAGTATCAGTCGCATATTAAGTCTGCCATCCGTCACAAAGTGGTTTTTAGCAAGGCTTCCTTCTTTTGAGAACACATTGTTCTTCAGTTCTTCATCCGACATGAAAAGATTGTAGAGCATCATTTCAAAAATACGGTTGGCTACCCGAACCGTATTGTGGTTGTTTTTTATCAAGCCATACATCTGCATTTGGACGATCTCATCCTGCTGGCCGTTCCACGGTAACCTTGTGCCCTCCATCAAGAGACTGCGCAGGGACGCAGCCAGATCGGGATTATTATTCAGATTCTTCGTCAATGTCTGGAAGAGTGTATTATTCTCTGACAGGAGAATCTTTACAGCCTCATCCATCCCGATACGCGTCCATGCTTCACTCGCTCCCATCGACGGACTGACTCTTCCATCGATCAGCTGACAAAGCCTGCTGACCAGAAAAGGATAGCCTTCCGTGTAATCATGGAGAAGTCCTGCGATCTCCTCTGCATTCATTCCGGTGTGATGATCATTTTCATATTCTTCAAGCATGCCCCTGATACCGTCTTTTGACAGACTCATATCGACCGAAAAATCAGTAGCTATGTTCCACGGACTGTTTTCTTTATGGTTGCCCTCTGAACGTATCCTTGACTTCAGGTGCTTAATATCCGTGACACCCGCCAATATGACGGACTGAAAAGCACCATTTACCCCTGCCTCACGGCTCAGATAGCCGTCACGAAGCTGCCCTAGGAAGTCCAGAAAGACCTGATAATCCGAAGCCGAATCAACCTCATCTATCATCAGAACCACGGGATATTCGCTCTCATCAAACCAGTCCAGAAGGATATCATACAGGTCTCCGAGCATCGTTCTGTCATTGACCTGTTCAAACAGTTCTTCTATCTCTGACTTGATCTTATCGGGAATACGCCCCTCATTTCTGAACGCCCTTTTTAACAGTCTGCAAAATTCTCTCACAAAGGAAGGCTCGTCAGTAAATCCCGCTCCTCCCACGCTCTCAAAACTGATACTTACGACTACATAGCGGTCCGCCAGAGACAGTCGCAAAGCATTCAGTGTAGTTGTTTTGCCGTACTGTCTTGCGCGGTTTATCGTGAAATATTTGCCCGCATCGACCAGCTTGGTGATCTCCTTCACCCTCTCGGAAAGATCGACCATGTAGTGTTT
>DGVE01000068.1 GCA_002395865.1 Lachnospiraceae bacterium UBA4292
ACCACATGATGTAATATGTATCCTCGACCTTTACGAGCCTGGGGTCGTAAGCATACACAGGCATGAAATCCTTTCCGCTCTCGTCCACGAAGTGTATCTTCTCCTCGTCGAAGGTCCAGTGGATGGCATCCTCGGAATGTCCGAGATAGATATAGGGAACGCCGTTTACCTGCTCGCCGCGGAATACTCCGATGAACTTGCCCTGATAAGGCATAACTGCGCTGTTGAAGATTCTGGCCACGCCCTTTACCGGATTGCGGTCAATGATCGGGTTCTCCTGATATCTCCACACCGGAGCGTTCTTAAACTCCTTCGGGGGCTCTGCCCAGGGCATATTGGGGACATTGTCACAGATAAGCTGTACTTTACTCATGATGATGCGACTCCTTTTTAATTTATTATTTATGCCGTATGCGGCTTCTTTGCTTCTGTGCAAAACACAAGTAGTATATAATAGGTATTTTTTGTAATGTCAACAGCATATTTTTACTTAATCGTTTAAGTTTTGCGCATTTTTTTGAGTACAATCTCCGCGTTCACAGCAGTTAAATTATTATTTTATATATTCTTTTATTGACATGAGATTTAAATATGATATAGTAAAGAACCGATACATCGTCATCCTGAGCTATGTCGAAGGAGCTTATTAAGAAAGGACATGCCATGAGTTTTGATTTCAAGAGAAAACTACCAACCCCCGCGCAGATCAAGGAGATGTATCCCGTCCCCGAGGATGTCGCGCAGCTTAAGATAAAGAGAGACGAGGAGATCCGCAAGGTCTTCACGGGCGAGGACGACCGCTTCGTGGCAGTTATCGGCCCCTGCTCCGCCGACAATGTGGACAGCGTCTGCGACTATCTCGAAAGGCTATCTAAAGTCGCTGAGAAGGTAAAGGATAAAGTCCTTGTTATCCCGAGAGTCTACACGAACAAGCCCCGTACCACAGGCGATGGCTACAAGGGCATGGTGCATCAGCCCAACCCCGAGAAGCCCGAGGACATGCTCGAGGGCATCATCGCCATAAGAAACCTTCACATAAAGGCTGTACAGGTGTCGGGCATGACATGCGCCGACGAGATGCTCTACCCCGAGAACTTCCGCTATCTCTCCGATATACTCTCCTATGTTGCCGTCGGAGCGAGATCCGTTGAGGATCAGCAGCACAGACTTACGGTATCGGGTATGGATATTCCCGCAGGTATGAAGAACCCCACCTCGGGTGATCTTTCTGTCATGATGAACTCCATCCTGGCAGGCCAGCACCCCCATCAGTTCATCTACAGGGGCTGGGAGGTCGAGACCAGCGGCAATCCCCTCACCCATGCCATACTTCGAGGCGCAGTCAATAAGCACGGCCAGAGCATACCAAACTATCATTACGAGGATCTCCAGCTTCTCATAAAGCTCTACGCCGAGAAAAATCTCGCAAATCCCGCATGCATAGTCGATGCCAACCACGCGAACTCCGGCAAGCAGCACAGGGAGCAGATTCGTATCGTGAAGGAGATCCTCCACAGCCGTTCAAACTCTGACGATATAAGAAAGCTCGTCAAGGGCGTTATGGTCGAGAGCTACATCGAGGATGGCGCTCAGAAGATCGGTGAGCACATTTACGGAAAGTCGATCACTGACCCCTGTCTTGGATGGAACGACACAGAGAAGCTGTTATATACCATAGCTGAAAGAACTTGATAAACACAGGCTTTTTATTTTTGTCCTGCTGTTGCACCGGTGACTGAAGACTTTTCAAAGCATAGCATACTACACACAAAAAACCTCCGATAACCGGAGGTTTTTTGATTCTGGGTCATAGTCGTTTTGTATCCGCTTCCCGGTCGTGATCAGTCCTGTGTAGAAAGCCCATCCTCCATGCTGTCTCTTGCACAGTTCAGTGCGCAGATTATCTCGTCGTAGTCAAATCCCTTGCCAAGTAGGTATCTGATCTGGCGGGAGTAAAAGGCCGGGTCGCTCAGATCACCACCCCTGGTGCGCCTGGCCACAAGTAAAGCCAGAGCCGTGTCATCTCCGGGCGAGGCTTCGAGCGTGGCTTCGACAGTGTCGCGTGATATGCCCTTTTGAAGAAGGAGCTGTTTTATTACTCGTTTGCTCTTCGTGCGGGATGCCTGTGAGGTAAAGTCGGAGGCGTACTGCGCATCATCTATGAAGCGGTATTCGATGAGTTTTGAGAGGGTCCGTGAGATGACAGGCTCGCTGTAGTATGCACCGATGAGCTTGTCGGCGATCTCTTTTTCAGTGTAGCTTTTCGCTCCCAGAAGATAGAGCGTATAGTCCATGGCACGCTTGTAGAGTATCTCCTCGCATATCCGCTCATACACTTCATCGGGCAGCCCCGCGCCCTCCTCTATCGAATATGTCTTAAGCTCTGTGCCATACAGGGGCATGGTAAGCTCCATGCCCCTGTACTCTATATCCACTCTGTATCTTCTGTGCGTGCCTTTAACTATTCTCTGTATCTGCATCGCCTGCTATGCCGTAGTGTTCCTTGATCTTCTTCACAACCTCCGCGCACATATCCGCATGCTCGGCCAGATAGAGCTTCGCGTTCTCGCGTCCCTGGCCGATCTTTTCACCGTTATATGCGTACCATGCGCCGGCTTTAACGATGATGTTGGAATTCGCTGCAAGATCAAGTATATCACCGTATGTGGATATGCCCTTACCGTACATGATATCGAACTCAGCCTCCTTGAAGGGCGGAGCGACCTTGTTCTTAACGATCTTGACCTTAGTTCTGTTACCTATGACCTCGCCGCCGGACTTGATCTGCTCACCGCGCCTTACATCCATACGGATGGACGCATAGAACTTAAGAGCTCGACCGCCTGTGGTGGTCTCGGGATTACCGAACATGATACCTATCTTCTCACGGAGCTGGTTTATGAAGATGACGATGCAGTTCGTCTTGCTGACCACGGCAGTGAGCTTTCTGAGAGCCTGGCTCATGAGTCTCGCCTGAAGGCCCACATGCGAATCACCCATCTCTCCGTCGATCTCTGCCTTCGGAACCAGTGCTGCAACAGAGTCCACGATAACTATATCGACCGCACCGGATCTGACCATGGTCTCGCAGATCTCAAGAGCCTGCTCACCGTTATCCGGCTGGGAAATGTACAGATTATCGATATCCACACCGATATTCTTCGCGTATACAGGGTCCAGAGCGTGCTCCGCGTCGATAAAGCCCGCTATTCCTCCCCTCTTCTGTATCTCGGATACCATGTGAAGCGCTACTGTGGTCTTACCTGATGATTCGGGTCCGTAGATCTCCACGATCCTTCCCTTCGGAACTCCTCCGACACCTAAAGCGATATCCAGACTCATGGAGCCTGTGGGTACCGCCTCAACATTCATCTGTCTCGTGGGATCACCGAGCTTCATGACTGATCCCTTACCGTATGATTTTTCAATCTGCGCTATCGCCGCATCAAGCGCCTTCTGTTTCTCTTCGAACTGCATATTACCTCCTGAACATTTGTTCGTTTTTGACAGTATAAGCCTGTACGGATGCTTTGTCAAGTGTTTTTTGGGAAAAATTCGAGGGATTTGGATATGGGAGAAATGCAGGCAAAGCTGTAAGCCGGGTTATGTATTTGATGATCATCTATCTAGACCATGCGTTGCCGCATGGCTCAAGCGACATACCTGGAGCCTGACGGGCCGCCAATAGCTCCCTTTCGTCTTGCTTCGGATGGGGTTTACATGTGCCCCGCGCGTTACCGAGCGGGCGGTAGTCTCTTAAGCTGCCTTTCCACCCTTACCGCTTGCGCGGCGGTATATTTCTGTTGCACTGGCCTTGGAGTCACCTCCACCGGACGTTATCCGGCATCCTGCCCTGTGAAGCCCGGACTTTCCTCACCTGCGTGAAGCAGCCGCGATCATCTGCTTTACCTGCCGTATAAATGTATCATTTTTCCCTTGCTTTGTAAATGATTTTTTACATCAAAAACTCTTTTCCGAGGCAGAAGGAATAGATATATACCTCCTTCACCTTTCTTCCGTACACCCTCTCAAGCACATTTTTGTACTGAATGAGCTGTGCCCTGTATCTGTCCACAAGCTCCCGACCCGTAACATCCTCCGTATAATCGGTCTTGTAGTCGATAAGTATAAGCTCATCATTTTCTATAAAATACGCGTCGATTATACCTCTGACGAGAACATTGTCATCGAGATCGATATCCTTATAGATATCCTTTACTGCAACACCCATAAGGAACTGTCTTTCCCTGAAGAGCGTGCCGTTCCTATCGGCATCTATCATTCGCTTACCGAGCCGCGTATCAAAGAACTCCGCTATATTTCTTCCGTCGATAAGCTTTGCGTCCTCCGCGTTCAGTCCTTCGCCGATTGCCCTCTCGATCTGCTGCGTAACGTATCTGATACCGCTTCCGTCATACGACCCAAGCTCCATCAGTTCCATGAGCTTGTGGTAGGCCGTACCTCGCCTCGCGGCCTTATCCTTAGAAGTCTGCCCCAACCGGATAAAGGTCGTATCGTCGTCCCCTGGCATCTCCTCCATCGAGGCCTTCTTTATATCCGTGACGGACATATTTGCGGGTATGGAAGTCAGAGCCTGATTTCTGTAGCGAAATTCAAGTATCCTCCTGAGCTTTTTATCAAGACCCGCGTTTTCATCCGCTTCTTCCTTTGAAGTCACGGCATCCACGGGAGGCAGGATATCCGAAGCATTCTGCTTATATATCTTCAGCCTGTATCCGCCGTACTCCAGCTCGGTTTCATCCGATGAACAGATCTCTGACGATCCTATACCCTTTACCTTAGCTTCCCGGTCGAATACGGCGCCCGCGATCATATTCAGGTAGGAGCCGCTGTCCATCGCTATGTAATCATCAGCAAGCGTACCGTCCGCATCAAGCGGCGGACATGTCAGGCTCTTCAGCTTATCCTGCTTTGCGTTCTCCTTCAGTATACCTGTCATTATCAGAAGCTCCTTCGCTCTGGTGCAGGCCACATAGAGCAGTCGCATCTCCTCCTCGGCCAGCTTCCGAAGAAGTCTCCTGCGTATCATTTTTTTCTTCAGGCTGCGTACCTTGAAGCGTCTTTCACCGTCTCTTACATCACAGCCTATACCGTGCTCGTCTGAAGTGAGAAAAGCAGCCTTAAGATCCATGGTATTATAAGTCTTGCCGCAGCATGCGACTATGACCACGGGAAATTCAAGTCCCTTGCTTTTGTGGATGGTCATGAGCCTTACCGCATCCACAGTCTCATTGAAGGCAGGCGCGTCGTCCTTGTCATAATCCTTCAGGCGTTCGATATATCGTATGAAATTGCCCGTGCCCGAGAAGCTCGACTGTTCATACTTTTTTGCGCTCTCGATAAGAGCGTCCACGTTCTTCATGCGGCGTTTTCCGGCGGGGAGCGCATTTACATAGTAGATGTAACCCGTCTCATCAAGAATCTTAAGAAGCAGCTCGCTTATGGGAAGAAGCTGTGACAGAGCGCGGTATCTCTCTATCATGCACAGAAACTTATCTATCTTCGCAAACTCACTCCGCAATTCAAATACCGCCTCGTGAAAATGCTTTATACCTTTTTTGCGGGCGATAAGCTTTATATCCGCCAGCTCTTTCATGGAGAAGGCGCCGAACACGTTCCTCATGGTCGCAGCCAGAGGAATGTCCTGTCTTATGTTGTCGATGATGCTGAGAAGTTCCAGAAGTCCGCTGACCTCCGGGGAGGTATAATATCCCTTCTCGCTCTCGCAGTACAGCGGTATCCCGTACTCTCTGAACACCCTCACGTAAGCGTCCTGCGCTGTGGAGGCTGATCGCATAAGTATAACTATATCGGAAGGCGTAACGGGTCGCAGCTGTTTGTTCTCCGTGACCATATATGGCGCGTCCGGGTTCAAGAGCTTTAGTATCTTGTTTGCCGTAAATGCCGCCTCGAGTTCGTATTTATCCTGTTCATCTGTATCGTCGTCAGCATCACCGTCATCGCCGGCGCAGTTCGTTATCAGAATGCCCAGCTGCGCGTCGAAACCGGGTCTGGCGGGATATATCACCGCCTTGCTGTCGAGCCTTCCCTCAGTCTTGTAGTCGATGCCTCCGAGTCTCTTCTTCATCAGATATCCGAATAGGTCATTTATAAAGGCGATAACTCCGCTGCGGCTTCTGAAGTTCTCGCAAAGCTCCACCTTTTTGTTGCTCTCATCGTTCTCTTTATATGTGTTGAACTTATCGATGAAGAGTCCGGGATTGGACTGCCTGAAACCATAAATGCTCTGCTTCACATCTCCCACCATGAAGACGTTGTTCTCGCCTCTGTACTGCCTTGAGACCGACCTTATGATCATATCCTGCAAGTCGTTGCAGTCCTGATACTCGTCCACGAGCACCTCATCATACAGCTCTGACAGCTCTGCGGCCGCCTTTGTTGGAGCACCGTTTTGCGAAAGAATCTGAAGCGCTCCGAGCTCTATGTCGGAGAAATCGCAGATACATCTTTTTTTCTTTGCTTCTTCGTACAGTCCGGAAAACTTAAGTGTCAGTCTTATCAGCTCGTCACCGAGAAGCTGTATACTGTGCTTCTCGAGTTCCATATAGTTTTCGTCAAATGCGATGAAGCCGTTCTTTATCTCGGCTAATCTGTCCTTTACGACATCCCGCATTATGTAGGCATGCTCCGTCAGAGCTTCCTTTCCATCCCACTGTGCCTGATCCTTTTTGGTGGGAGCGGCTTTTCTCTTAAAGCTGAATCCGGCTATATCCTCCTGCATTTGAGAATAGCTTTTATCGGATTCGAGTATGCTCTTGTAAGCTATATACGATTCTTCGAACTGCTCGCAGACCTTCATGGGCAGATCGTTCTCACGGGCAAAATCCTTAAGCTGTTCCAGAAGCAGCAGGCAGTCATCCATATCTTTTTTTACCTGCTCCCTGAGCTCCTGTACATAGTCCGCTCGAGGCGAGGCCAGACCTTTTATATATTCCTCGGGATCCGGAAATGCCCTCGACTTATCGTAAAGACCGATGATTATTTCCGTCGTCTTTTTATCGTCGGTATCATTTCCTGAGAAGACTTTGATGAAGTTCAGAAAAGAGTTTTTTACACCCTCATCATCGCTCTCATACTCTCCCTCGAGCATCTGAGAGCAGATGTCGTATTTTAACAGCTTCAGCTCGCCTTCATCGGCGATCCTTGTGCCCGGGTCCGCATCTGTCTCATAGAAGAAACGTTTATATACCTTGTTGCAGAAACCGTCGATAGTTCCTATGTCAGCTGATGGTACGAGCTTCACCTGCGAGAGAAGATACGCGTCTTCATTCTTTATCGCCTTCTTCTCAAGCTCATCCCTTATCCTGCTCTTCATCTCCTCGGCAGCCGCCGTTGTAAATGTCATAACGAGCATCCTGTCGATGGATATGCCGCTCTCTATGCGACTTATTATATGCTGTGTGAGGACACTGGTCTTGCCGCTTCCCGCACCTGCCGATACTAAAAGATTGCCGCTTTTATGATCGATTATCTCCTGCTGTTTCGCTGTCGCCTGCATCTGTGCCCTCCTTTCTCTTCAGTTCCTGCTCCGACAGATAAGTCACCTGCGACTTGCCGTCGAGCGTTCTGTAATTCATATCCTTTACTGTAGTATCAAAACCGCACACAGTCCTGTACGGACAGTATCCGCACGGGTTTCTTT
>DGVE01000037.1:0-151 GCA_002395865.1 Lachnospiraceae bacterium UBA4292
TCTACACGGACGTATGGGTGTCGATGGGTGAGCCGGACGAGGTATGGGCCGAGAGGATAAAGGCACTTCTGCCTTATCAGGTAAACAGCGCTGTAATGGATATGGCGGCTGCCTCCACGAAGGAGAATACCATCTTCATGCACTGCCTGCC
>DGVE01000037.1:194-3932 GCA_002395865.1 Lachnospiraceae bacterium UBA4292
ATACCATCTCAATGCACTGCCTGCCCGCATATCACGACCTGGGCACAGGCGTCGGCAGGGAGGTCTATGCGAAGTTCGGTTTGAAGGAGCTCGAGGTTACCGATGAGGTATTCGAGAGTGACAGGAGCGTGGTATTCCGGGAGGCTGAGAACAGGATGCACACCATAAAGGCTGTGATGTGCGCTACGCTCGGCGGCGACAGGTAATGGACAGGGAATTCAGCCTCGGCAGGGAGAAGAAGAGCGCGGCTCAGGTGATAAGCACCGTTTTTGCCGTCATCTCGATCGGTCTCTGCGTACTGACGATTTTTACATACGAATCCTGGAGATTTATGTTTGCGGCCTGCTTTCTTTTTGCGGCCGTTAGCAGGATCATAGAAGGAATGAGCCGTCTTGTGAGAGACGACAGAAACAGAAAGGATTATCCGGGAGCAATAGCCATGTTCGCAGCGGCCGCAGTACTGGCGCTGATAGGGATCGTGGCTCTGCTCGCGGCAATATAGCTGAAAGGGCAGGATACAAACGTGAGAAAGAGAAGCAATACCAAGGAAATAGTACTGGCCACACTGAGAAGCCACGACGGCTTTATATCGGGTGAGTCTATCTGCAGGGAGCTGGGTGTCAGCAGGACCATAGTGTGGAAGGCAGTGTGCGATCTGAAGGATGAGGGCTACACCATCGAGGGTGTAACGCGTAAGGGCTACAGGCTCGTGGAGGAGACCTGGGATATCAACTGCGAGGCCATTGATGACAAGCTGAATACGAAAGTGTTCGGAAGAAGCCTCGAGTGCATCAAGAAGGTGGATTCCACCAACGCGTACGTAAAGAGGAAGGCAGAGGATGGTGCGCCCCACGGATTTACGGTGGTTACAGATCAGCAGACCCAGGGCAGAGGCCGCAAGGGCAGGGAGTGGGTGACACATAAGGACGGAAGCATAGCCATGAGCTTCCTCATGAGACCCGACATCGTTCCGGATGACGCCAGCATGCTCACACTGGTCGGAGCGATAGCAGTCGCCGACGCACTCAGAAAGTTCGGTGTGGACGCTTGCATAAAGTGGCCGAACGACGTTGTCGTGGACGGCAAGAAGGTATGCGGGATACTCACAGAGCTTAGCATGGAGTTCTCCAAGGTGTCGTACGTAGTCATGGGGATAGGTGTAAATGTCCTCGAGACCAAGATAGACGGATTGCCCGACGCGACATCCATCGCCATGGAGACGGGTCTTTCCCTGAACAGGAACGAGCTCGTAGCATGTATACTCAACAGCTTTGAGAAGTATTATGACGCATTCATGAGCGCAGGCAATCTTAAGCCTATGAAGAAGGAGTACGAGAAGCTTCTTGTAAATACCGGTAAAGAGGTGAAGATAGTCGAGAAGGACGTAGAGAGGATCGGCGTTGCGAAGGGTATCGATGAGAGAGGCAAGCTCATCGTCGATTTCGGCGGTAAGAAGGAGCACATCTACTGCGGTGAGGTCAGTGTGAGAGGTCTATACGGATATGTCTGATCTGAATATCGAGGAGGACGAGAGCGTGCTTGCAGCCGCCAACTCCTACACACAGAAGTATTATCTGAATAAGCTGTATGCATCCCTTCCCGCGAGCATACTCGAGGAGCTTCAGAAGATCTGCGTGGCTTATGTCGAGGAGGTCGGAGGTATCGCGGCCTACAGGTTCGCCGAGGACGGTGAACTGAGTCTGATAAGCATACCCGACGAGAATGACTTCTACTACGATGAGATAAGCGCGGGGCTTATCGGAAGGCGCATAGAGAGGGAGAACAGGGAGCTCTTCGAGGCTCTCGGCAATTATTACAGAGTGAAGTTTTTGAATCTGCCTCCGGAGGAAACAGAGTAGGGAACCGGACATGGTCTTGATAGGTAATTGTAAAATTGAACATCCGGTGGCGCTTGGGCCTATGGCAGGGATCACAGACCTGCCATTTCGCATTTTGTGCAGGGAGCAGGGCTGCGGGCTTTTGTACACCGAGATGGTGAGCGCGAAGGCGCTTCATTTTAAGAACGAAAACACACAGAGCCTGATGGAGACTGTGCCGGGCGAGCACCCTATAGCGCTTCAGCTGTTCGGTTCGGATCCGGAGATACTTGCCGAGCAGGCTTCGGCCTGCAGCGAGGGACCGTGGGATCTGATAGATCTTAACATGGGATGCCCCGTGCCGAAGGTGGTGAACAACGGCGAGGGAAGCGCTCTCATGAAGGATCCGGAGCTGGTGTACAGGATAGTATCCGCCATGGTGAAGGCCTCGTCCAAGCCGGTCACAGTAAAGATACGCCGCGGATTTACGGTGCAGGATGAAAATGCCGCAGAGATTGCGAAGGTCGTCGAGGCGGCCGGAGCAGCGGCTGTCGCAGTACACGGAAGGACCAGAAGCCAGTATTACACGGGACAGGCCGATCTCGAGTGTATCAGGAGAGTGAAGGAAGCGGTGTCCATACCGGTCATAGGAAATGGTGACATAGCCTCAGGGCAGGACGCGAAGCATATGATGGACTACACCGGCTGCGACATGGTCATGGTGGCCAGAGCCGCCAGAGGAAATCCGTGGATATTCTCGCAGATAAACGGGTTTTTAAGTACCGGCCGTGAGCCGGAGAGACCCTCGTGGCAGGAGATAAGGAATGTTATTCTTCGGCATCTTGACATGGAGGTAGAGTACAAGGGCGAGTACATAGCCGTTCAGGAGATGCGAAAGCACATGGCGTGGTATGTAACCGGTATAAGGGGCGCATCGGCTATAAGACGCGCGGTAAATGCGATTTCCACCGCCGAAGAGGTGAAAAACCTGCTTTTGGAGGCACAGTTGTGATAAAATGCTCTTGAATTTTTGCAGAGAGTTTATTATAATCACTTCATTATGTCCTGAACACTCAGGCAGAATACGGAGGAAGATATGGCAGAGAAGAAGCTGATGACCTATGAAGGCCTCAGACAGATGGAGAACGAGCTTGAAGAGCTGAAGACCGTAAGGCGCAGAGAGAATGCGCAGAAGATAAAGGAGGCCAGGGAGCAGGGCGATTTGTCCGAGAACGCCGAGTACGACGCGGCGAAGGAGGAGCAGCGCGAGATCGAGGCCAGAATCGAGGAACTCGAGGATCTGATCAAGAACGCCGAAGTAGTTGATGTCGATGAGATCGACCACAACAAGGTGCATGTCGGCAGCGTGGTAAAGGTATATGACGAGGAGTTCGACGAGGAGGTCACCTATTATATCGTGGGTACTTCCGAGGTCAGCGTATTCGAGAACCGCATAAGCAATGAGTGCCCTGTGGGCGAGGCTCTCATGGGCAGAAGCGCAGGAGATGAGGTCGAGGTGGAGACCGCGGCGGGCATCAATAAGTACAGGATCATCTCCGTAGCGCATAATGAGGGCTTATAAAGAGGTTTAATATGGCAGGTAACACACAGGAACAGGACATCGGCCAGCTCCTTAAGGTAAGGCGAGACAAGCTCGCCGCATTGCAGGAGGCCGGCAGAGACCCTTTTCAGATAACGGTCTATGACCAGACACATCATTCAACGGAGTGCATAGAGCTCTACACAGCGCACGAGAAGGAGATCCTGGGGGATCGCCCCGCGGTCGATACCGAGGGCATGTCCGAGGAGGAGGCGCGCGCGGCAGTGAAGGCGGATTACAACGAGCGCCGAGAGATCATGGACGCACAGCCGATAAATGTCTCCATCGCAGGCAGAATGATGTTCAAGCGCGTCATGGGCA
>DGVE01000139.1 GCA_002395865.1 Lachnospiraceae bacterium UBA4292
CCTCATAACGGATGCCGTCCGCCCAAGCGCAGAAGAGTTTAATTAGGAGGTGCATTAAAGTGGCGATTAATAGAGTTCCGGTTCTTAAAAGATGCAGATCACTTGGTCTGGACCCTACATATTTGGGGATCGACAAGCATTCAAGAAGAAAATCTGAAAGAATGGGCAAGAAGATGAGCGAGTATGGTCTTCAGCTCCGCGAGAAGCAGAAGGCAAAGTTCATCTACGGTGTGTTAGAGAAGCCTTTTAGAAATTATTATGAGAAGGCAAGCAGGATGACCAAGGGTACTGTCGGTGACAACCTCATGGTCATGCTTGAGAGCAGACTGGATAACGTAGTCTTCAGACTCGGCTTCGCAAGAACCAGGATGGAGGCAAGACAGATCGTTGACCACAAGCACATCACGGTAAACGGAAAGACCATCAACATTCCTTCCTACCTGATCAGTGCAGGCGACGTTATCGCTGTCAAGGAGAAGGCTCAGAGCAGCCCTCTGTTCAAGAACGTTATCGAGACTACTGCAGGAAGAGTAGTTCCTGAGTGGCTGGACGGCGGCAAGGAGACATTTGAAGGAACAGTTAAGCAGCTTCCCACAAGGGAGATGATCGATGTTCCGGTAAACGAAGTGCTGATCGTCGAGTTGTACTCCAAATAAAAATAATGCGGCTCATGCCGCGTGGCATATCTTTATTTGGTCGCGCATATTGCGCATTCATTCCAGCCATAGGAGGGGCTTATTAAGATGTTGGATTTTCAGAAGCCAAGGATTGAGATCACCGAGATCTCAGATGATAAGAGATATGGTAAGTTCGTTGTAGAGCCTCTTGAGAGAGGATACGGTACGACACTGGGTAATTCTCTTAGAAGAATTATGCTTTCTTCCCTTCCTGGTTGTGCGGTAAGCCAGATCAAGATTGAAAATGTCAGCCACGAATTCAGCTCGATTCCGGGCGTGAAGGAGGATGTCACAGAGATCGTCATGAACATCAAGGGCCTTGCTGTTAAAAACAACGGCAACGCAGATGATTTCCGCATCGGCTTCATCGATTACAGAGGTGAAGGCGTTGTGACAGCCAGAGATATCCAGGTAGACCCTGAGATAGAGATCCTTACCCCCGACAATGTAATAGCAACACTGAGCGGTCCCGACGCGCATCTGTCCATGGAGCTTACATTCACCACGGGCAGAGGCTACGTCAGCGCAGACAAGAACAAGAGCGAGGATGCACCTCTCGGAAATATTGCGATAGATTCCATCTACACCCCTGTTGAGAGAGTCAACATGACGGTCGAGGATACCCGTGTGGGCCAGGTGACCGATTATGACAGACTCACCCTCGAGGTGTACACGAACGGAACACTCGCACCGGATGAGGCTGTAAGCCTTGCGGCGAAGGTACTCAGCGAGCACCTGAACCTGTTCATTGACCTCTCAGAGAACGCTAAGAGCGTGGACGTCATGGTCGACAAGCATGATGACGAGAACGGAAAGGTTCTCAACATGAACATTGACGAGCTTGAGCTCTCAGTTCGTGCCTTCAACTGCCTGAAGCGTGCAGGCATCAATACCGTTCAGGAATTGGTGAACAAGACACCCGACGACATGATGAAGGTGAGAAACCTCGGCCGCAAGTCACTCGAAGAGGTACTTCAGAAGCTGAAGAACCTCGGCTTAGCGCTTAACAGTGAGAATTAATCATAGGAGGTAAACTACAATGGCAGGCTATAGAAAGCTTAGCAGAACGTCAGACCAGAGAAAGGCGCTCTTAAGAGGCCAGGTCACGGCTCTGTTATATAACGGAAAGATAAAGACCACCGAAGCCAAGGCTAAGGAGGTTCAGAAGATCGCTGAAGGTCTTATAGCTCTCGCAGTCAAGGAGAAGGATAACTTCGAGACTGTTACCGTTTCACAGAAGGTTGCCCGCAAGGACAAGGACGGCAAGAGAGTTAAGGAAGTCGTAAACGGCAAGAAGACCACCGTATACGATACAGTAGAGAAGGAAGTTAAGAAGGACAAGCCTTCAAGACTTCACGCAAGAAGAAAGATGCTTCAGACCTTCTACGGCGTAACATTCGTACCCGCTGAGGCAGCAGGCAAGAAGTCACGCACCAAGACTGTCGATATGGCAGCCAAGATGTTCGATGAGGTAGCTCCCAAGTACATAAACCGCAACGGCGGCTACACACGCATCGTAAAGATCGGTCAGAGAAAGGGCGACGCAGCTATGGAAGTGCTGCTCGAGCTCGTATAATTCAATCGGTTTATCAGGGACGATCCGCAAGGGTCGTCTTTTTATTTTGCTATTTTTGTAGATTGTACTTAAAAAATACAATTTCGGTGTAACAAATCGCTTCTTTTTTGTATCTATATAAGTAGAGGGAGAAATTATTGTGCACATGGATGATAAGGACATAATCGGGCTGTTTATCAGTCGCGATGAATCGGCCATAGGGCAGGTACAGGAAAAATACGGCCGGCTCCTGTACAGGATCGCGATAAACATTCTGAACAATGCGGAAGACGCAGAGGAGTGCGTACAGGATACATATATCAGTCTTTGGGACAGTATAGTGCAGGTTGGCCCTGAGAATCTGCGCGCTTATGCAATGAAAACAGCGAGGAATCATGCTCTGAAGAAAAGGTATTACAACTACCGGGAGAACCCTGCAGATGTCAATATCGATGATCTGGAGGAGATTCTGACATCACATGAGAGCGCCTTTGAGGATGTAATAGCACTAAAGGATGTTTTAAATGGCTTTTTGGCAACACTTGATCCCGACGCCCGAAGAATCTTCCTTGAGAGGTACTGGATGAACGAGAGCGATGCGGATATCGCGCGAATGCTGAATATAAGTGATACGAGAGTTCGCGCTATACTGCACAGGTGTAGGAAGAAACTGAAAGAGTATCTGGACAGAATCGAGACCGATAATTGATTGGAACATGAGCAACAACAGATAAGGTATTTAGAGGAGAGTACTATGGACAGAAAAATGATCGACCGGGCGATGAATATGATCGATGACGAATATCTGAATGATCTCGGAGAGGGTGACCCGGCTTCACGAAAGAAGGGACCGCTTACATGGCTTCTCATAGCCGCATGCTTTGCGGCTGTGTTAGGCGCCGTATGGTATATGTCGGCAGATAACAGGAAAGGAACAGAGCCTACACAGATAGCGGATAATAACGCATATAAGGGTGAAGTTGAAGATAAAGATACTGTAGCGAGCCTGCCTGCCGATGGTGTGCTCGAGTACCCGGCCGGATTGGAACCCGGTAAAGCAAATGAGACCGAGATAGAGAGTATCAGGCTGTATAATCTCCTGCTTGAATATTATAATCGCGGGGCCGGAGATGAATATATGTGCCAGAAGTTTGCGGATGATTTCGGGGGCGCATACATAGCGGATAACAGGGAACTGGTCATCCTCCTCATAGATGATAGCGGGGAAGCCGTTCAGAATATCCGGAATTTGATCGGCGATAAGGGATACAGCATCAGGACCTGTGAGTATTCCTATGTACATCTCCTGAACACTATCGACAGAATAACCGAGCTTATTCCGGATATTCAGGAGCATGGAATAGCCATTACCTCCGTCGGTGAGGATGTAAAAAACAATCGTGTTTTCATAGGTATTCAGGGAAAGAGTGATGAAGATGTTGCTTATATCAGGGAGCTGATCGATGACCCTGTGATCGTATATCTGGATATACCATATGAGGAGGAGGCCGGTACTCCAATCAAAGGAGGATATTCCATTACAAGTTCAAGTGACGGGTATACATCCAAGATAGGCTTCTCCGCTATAAACAGCGCCAATTACGAAGGCTTTATCATAAGTGGTCATGAAGGCGATAATATGTATGAAAACTTTACCTATGGCAGCATCACCGCCGGATATGTTACCGCCACGTCATATTATAATACATCAACGGCAGATGCATCCTTTATCATGAAAGGCGCGAGCGCAGATACGTCGGCTTTTATATCGTCATATTTGGTTCATTCTGTATCCGCCACGCCGCTGGAATTTCCAGTGGGAACCAGTATAATTATGTATAATGCAGTATCCGGCTTCAAGTATGGCCAGATAACGAATAATGACTATATTTCAGTAAGACCGAATACATGGTACTTCAGGCACCAGACCAAATCTTCTATACAGGTCGTGAGCGGCGACAGCGGTTCACCTGTCTTTTTCAGTACGGGAATGTATAACGGCAACATATCCTGCAAGCTGTTAGGCATCGTAGCTACCACCGGAATAGATTCTAGTGGCACATCGTTCTCGACTTTTTCGAAGTATTACTACATTACACAGGAGCTGTCGGTTACTGCGGTCACGCAGTAGTTAAAGCTTAATAGCATGCTAATTGACGAGGGGAGGTGACTCGATGCAGAGGTAAGGCAGCAAACTTGTATTTTGAAACATAGGTATTATATTTTAACATTTATTTAGGAGGATTATCATGAAGAAAAAGATTGGATTAGGCCTGTTTTTAGTACTTTCTATGGGGTCTATTGTATCAGCATCACCTGCGAATTGGTCGGTTCGTTATGCAAAGGGGGCTCCGTCAAGTTCACAGAAGTATTCGGATTCAGTCGTATATGCGATCAACTCAACGACAAGTAATATTATCGAAAGTTGTACTTATGCGACTAACCCTCCCGATGCGAACGGGTTTATAGGATATGTTACGTATACGGGTAAATATCTGGATTCTAACGGTGTATATCATTATGATATTTACCCCGAAAAGGCTCATTTTGGTGTTCAAGGTTCACATAATATTAAAACATCCGGCGCGATACCGGCTCAGAGTATGATTTTCGGTGATTATCAGCTTCATTACTATCCCGGAGCTTCAGCTATTTTCGGCGGCACATACGGGTCGTAAATCCTATGAGAAAACGTTTGTTGCTTCCGGTTGTAATAGGGATAGGTCTGTGCATCATATTAGCGGTCGTCATATTGATTGCCAATTCCGGAAAAAAACTGGTTTTGAGATATTCTTCATTTACAAACTGTTTAGACAGTGTGAAGGCGGTAGAGAATAATACTTATGGGAATCTGGATTTTTCTGATTGTTACTATGAGACGGTTAATATAACAAGTGCAGGCGAGGTCAATGCGATAATTGCAGGAATGGATAGTGCTAGTTCAAAAAAGATCTCACTGAATGAAAATAATGATGCAAGGAAAAAGGCTCTTCTTGGATTGTATGAGGTTTTATTTGGCAAAGAGTGTACTATAGGGAAGGACGATATCAGCGAAGATGGTAGTGTCGATCTGAGTACAGAAGCGATCTCCTGCAGGCTTAATCCATATAATACATTGTTTATGGCAGATAACAGCAGATATGTTTTGCCTGTTGCGGGATTGTGTTCCAGAAGGATGCTTTACAGACTGGATGAGGAAGCGGCGGTGCCGGATATATGTGCCAAAGGCGTTTCGATGAGTTTATCCGAGGCAGTAAAATGGTGTGATGAGTTAAACTCTGAGTATCTTTATGCATATTGTATAGGGGACTCATAC
>DGVE01000191.1 GCA_002395865.1 Lachnospiraceae bacterium UBA4292
TTCAAAATAATCCGTCTTCCACCAGGGGGCGGGAACATATATGTAGCCGGAGGTGCCCGATATGACCAGATCGCCTTCGGATTTGACGCCGTCGCCGACCTTTATGGAGGCGACGGCTTTATCGTACAGAAAATCCATCTTGGTGAAGCTGTCGGTGCGGGGCTGCTCGTTCGAATAGCGCACATACATGCGCAGATCCCGCCAGTCGCTCCCGAGAAGTGAGAGCACAGGCAGAAGAGCAGTGGGACCCCACTCGTATATACCGTTCCAGTCCGTTATGAGGCTGCTGTCGGCTCTTAAGCTGGTGCAGGTGCTGTCGATGCTCACGACATCGCCTATGGCGCCGCCTTTTACCAGAAGGAGAAGGCGCATGAAGGCTGTAGAGTATGCAGTCTTGATCGCCTCCATCAGAGTGAGACCCTTATCCGCGGCCAGGGCGAACAGCTCATCCGCCTGAGCGGGATCGAGAGTCAGAGGTGATTCGCAAAGGACATGCCTTCCTGTCTCAAGTGCCTGCCTGATCTGCGCGGCGTGGTCCGCAGGCAGAGATCTTATATACACCGCGTCGACCTTTTCGAGCAGCTCTTCGAAGCTGTCCGTAACGATCACATCGTCTCCTAAAGGGGAGGTGATAACGGACGGAGCAGATGTGCATACCGCGGCGATATCGAGGCCGTTTACGAAGCCTGTCTCGGTGATGACCTTGTTTAGAAATGACGCGTTGCCCACGAGACCGAGCCTGATCGCGGCGCGCTTCTCGCGTATCTGAGTGCTGGATACGCCCTCGGTGCGCGGGAGATAGACCACCTGACAGTACTCGTTCAGGTAGTCAAAATGACCCTCCCAGTCGCTTCCGACCGTGAAGATATCCACACCGTATTTTTTAATGTCATCTATCTTCTGACCCTCGTATTCCTCTACGATGATCTCGTCTGCAAGGTGCGTGGCGCGTACAGCCTCCAGCCTCTCCATGAGGGGCTGGGCGACATTTATCTTGCCTCGCTGTTTGTCGAAATCATCGCTTGTGATGCCCACGATCAGGTAGTCGCCCAGAGCCTTTGCGCGCTCAAGGAGACGAATATGACCGTGGTGAAGAAGATCGAAGGTGCCGTAGGTTATAACTTTTTTCATCAGAAAAACCCCTTGTCCTTAAGGTCTTTAAATGCGCTGACCAGTTTTTCGTTATCTTTTGTGCTCAGCGCTCCGATATGTCCGACGCGAAATACTCTGTCACGAAGCTCTCCGCCGTTCGGACAGATCCATATTCCGTATTCGTCCTTGAGCTTAAGGAAGAGCTCATAGGCCGAAACGGATGACGGTGTGAGTGCTGTAACGCAGTTGGACGGAGAATTGCAGAATGGCCGAAACGGAAGATCAGTCAGACGGCTTCTGAAGTCCGCGCAAAGAGATGCTATGCGCACATTCTCTGCATCAACTCCGCCGGTCTCCTTTATCTGCCTGAGCCTGGCGTTTATCTGAAGAAGCGTTCCGACAGCCGGTGTAAAAGGTGTCTGGCCGCGCTCGGCATTCTTCAGAGCATCCTTCAGGTCGAGATACATGCAGCCGCACTCGATACTCATCACGCGCTCCACGGCGCGAGCGCTCATAACCACTGCGCTTATACCGGGAGGGCAGGCCAGAGCCTTCTGAGAGGCTGTGGTCATAACATCTATACCGAGCCCTTCCATGTCGATGGGGTCCGCTAAAAATGCACTCACGGCATCTGCTATAAGGAACAGTCCGTTTCTTTTGCAAAAGCGTGAGATGAGCTCCATGTCGTAGAGGACTCCCGTGGAGGTCTCGCAGATATTTACGAGAAATGCCGTAAAGTCCTGCCCTTCAAACGGAGCCAAATCGGCCTCGGTTATTCCGTGGCCTTTCTCGGGTGTGATCTGCGCAAAAGGGATGTGATGGATCCTGCATATCTGTGTGAATCGCTCTCCGAAGTTGCCTCCGTTTATAATGAGGGCCTTGTCGTTTTCAGTGAGCGTATTGATGACGGCAGCCTCCATGGAGGCACTTCCTGAGCCAGTTAAAAAGATGGCGCGTGAGCCCTCGCCGGCCTTCGCGAATTCCTTTATCAGAGCCTCGTTCTCAAACATTACCTGCGAAAACTCGGCTGTTCTGAAATAGGGCACCTGATCGGCACCGATATCCAGTACATATTCGGGGCTCATCACGGGCCCGACCGTGAAATTTAGCATGATTATAAAGCCTTTCCGTTTTGCTCGCTTATCGTGATCAGCCTGCACTGATTTATGGATGAAAGCTGATCCGACCACGATATTTTAACACATCCGCTATACAAAAACAATGCTAAAATCCTCTTGACATATACCATGTTTTGGAGTAGTATGATGGAAATCAAATACAAGGTAGAGGTTGCGCCTGAGATTATCCCCTGCGTCAGGACGGTTTGGCAGGGGGGAGGTGATGGCGCCGAAGTGCACACGGTTCGTCAGCCGCGTGTCGCTGGGCATACGGAGAACATCCGTATGACTGTCATTCCCTACGGAATGGAGTGCTGCCGCATGCTATTTACGATGCAGGCAGGTTGGCCTGTATTTTTTTTGAACAATGTCGTCCCGGGAGATGTCCGGGGACCTTATCAAGAGGAGGTATGAACCTAATGTCTATTTTCAAGGGCGCGGGTGTAGCCATCATTACACCCTTCAAGGCTGACGGAAGCGTTGATTACGAGGCTTTCGCAAATATCATCGAGGACCAGATCGCAAATAAGACCGACGCGATCATCGTATGCGGAACCACGGGCGAGGCGAGCACGCTCTCGCATGAGGAGCACATCGAGTGCATCGAGTTCTGCTGCAAGCAGGTAAACGGCCGCATTCCCGTGGTTGCGGGTACCGGTTCCAACAGCACCGAAACTGCAATCTATCTGTCAAAGGCTGCCGAGAAGGCAGGAGCGGACGGAGTACTTCTGGTGAGCCCTTACTACAACAAGGCTACACAG
>DGVE01000082.1 GCA_002395865.1 Lachnospiraceae bacterium UBA4292
TTGAGCAGCTCATCCACGAGCGTGGTCTTGCCGTGGTCTACATGGGCGATTATCGCCACATTTCTGATATCTTCTCTCTTCATATCAATATCCTTTTCATTCTGGCTTAACTGTGTTATAATAGCACAAAACCCGCAGGATTCAAGCATTTTTTAAGATTCAACCACAGATTTACGGGATTCACGGTGAGAAGATGGCAGAAACAGCTTACACTACTGTCCACAAGGGCGGAGAAGGATACTACGAAGAAAAAAAGTCGCGTTTTCTCGGCTTCACATATCATGTCGAGACCGAGGAGGAGACGGAGCAGATCCTTGCAGATGCGCGCAGAAGATACCGCGACGCAAGGCATGTCTGCTACGGCTATGTCATCGACGGCACGAGGCTTCGCTTCTCCGATGACGGAGAGCCCGCGGGAACGGCCGGCAGGCAGATACTTGAACTGCTGCAGAAGGAGGGACTCACAAAAACTCTCGCCATAGTCGTCAGGTATTTCGGAGGAACACTTCTGGGCACGGCGGGACTCACCCGCGCCTACACCCAGAGCACGGCTGATGCACTGGCGAATTCCTCCCTGGTACATATGCGCTCAGGCAGACAGATGAGCGTCACCGCGGATTACAACTCCTACGGAAAGCTCGTGAGATTTTGCGAGGGACGCGGCATCATTATCGACGACACCGAGTTCTTGGACAATGTGAAGATCACTCTCTGCCTCACGGACGAGGATGCTAAAGCGCTGTCCGCAGCCGCCACCGAAATAAGCTGCGGCAGCGCTTTGATAGACGCGGGCGAACCGCTGTTCTTCGGAAGAAGCTCTTCCGGAGAGCTCATTGTAACATCCATTTAACATTATTTTGCTATGAAATGTAACATTATTGTGATACAACATGTATTGATCGCGCAGCAATCGATACAGTCCGCCAGCCGGACGCTTGCGGCTGTCCTTCAAAGAAACTCCGAACTCTGTGAGGAGTTTCTTCAATGAAACTATACTAAGGGGAGACGTATGGACCGATGAACTATAACAGAGAAAGCGTAAGGAAAAAACTCAGATCCCAAAGCGCAGTCATGCCCAAGGTCAGGCGAAAGCTCGCCGTGACCGTATGCATGATCCTTTGTTTCGTCCTTGTGATGGCATCCACCATCGGCGGAAGCCTCGCATTCGGATCCTTCAAGGCGCTCGTGGACAACGCCACGGACATATCCTTCGATGATGTGGCGCCCGACAACTACTACACCCTCCTCTACGATGCCTCAGGCAATGTCATGGACAAGCTCGTCATGGCGGGCTCGAACCGCGAGGAGGTCTCGCTAACCGATATTCCGATCAACCTGATAAACGCATTCATCGCCATAGAGGATGAGCGCTTCTGGATACACAACGGTATCGACTTAAAGGGTATCATAAGGGCAGCAGCCATAGCCGCGACCACCTTCGATTTAAGCCAGGGCGCCAGCACCATCACGCAGCAGCTGATAAAGAACAGCGTGTTCGGCGGAGGAGCGGAGAGCGGCATCGGCCAGAGGATAGAGAGAAAGGTTCAGGAGCAGGCTCTGGCTATCATACTGGAGAAGAAGCTTTCAAAGAACGTTATCCTCGAGAACTATCTCAACACGATCAACCTGGGAAGCAACTGCCTCGGAGTACAGTCGGCTGCCAACAGATATTTCGCCAAGGACGCGAAGGATCTGACTCTTTCAGAGTGCGCGGTGATCGCCGCCATCACTCAGAACCCCAGCGCCAACAACCCCATCCGCTTCCCGGAAAACAACAGGAAGCGTCAGCAGCGTGTGCTTCAGAACATGAAGAACCAGGGCTACATCACCGAGGAGCAGTACAGACTTGCGCTTTCTGACGATGTCTACTCGAGGATACAGATCACCTCCGCGGGAACCAGCTCGGCCATATACAGCTACTTCACGGACGCAGTCATCGAGCAGGTGGTTGCAGACCTTCAGGAACAGCTGGGTTATTCGCAGACTCAGGCCTACAACCTGATCTACTCCGGCGGCCTCTCGATCTACACGACCATGGATCCGAGGATACAGAGCATCGCAGATACGGAGGTCAACGATCCGGACAATTACCCCTTCGAATACTACTCCGTCACCTACCGCCTGCGCATCACAGGCGAGAACGGACAGGAATACGATTACAGTGAAAATGACCTCATCACATTTATAAGAACAGAGCTGGGCCGTAAAGGTTTTGACGGCATGTTCGAATCGGAAGAGGATATAAAGTACTGCATCGACAGGTTCAAGAGCAAATACATTCCGGACAATAAGGGCATCATCCGCGAAAGCCTGATAAAGACCCTGCAGCCTCAGGTATCCTTAGTCATCACAGATCAGGCCACCGGCTATGTGCGCGCCGTGTGCGGTGGAAGGGGCGAAAAGACCGCCAATCTCGCGTTAAACCGCGCCACCCAGTCCACAAGGCAGCCCGGCTCCACATTCAAGGTCCTGTCCACATTTGCGCCGGCTCTTGACACCTGCGGCGACACGCTCGCATCCGTCTACTACGACTCGCCTGTCACGGCGGACGGCCAGTCCTTCTCGAACTGGTGGGGCGATGAGTATCTGGGCTATGTGAATATACGCGACGCGATAGCGTATTCCATGAACCTGCCCACTCTCCACTGCCTGCTTGAGACGGTATCAGTCGATCTGGCTTATGACTATGTGGAGAAGTTCGGTATAAGCACTCTTGTGGATTATCAGAAGAACGCGGACGGCACGGTATACACCGACCGGGTATCCTCCCTGGCTCTCGGCGGCCTCACGAAGGGCGTGACCAATCTCGAGCTCACCGAGGCATACGCCGCCATAGCAAACGGCGGCAAATACGTTGAGCCCACCTTCTACACGAAGGTGTTGAACCACGACGTTATTGAGATCATTTCCGCAATCCAGAAGACCAGCCGCGTGATAAAGCCCCAAACGGCATCACTGCTTACTCAGGCAATGGAATCCACCTTCGGAAGGAACCTGTCCACCGGCTATTCGGACATCAATCCTAACATACTGCCCACAGGTCTCGGACACGATTTCGAGGGCATGAGCCTGGCGGCGAAATCAGGTTCCACAACCGACAATAACGATGTGTGGTTCGTGGGCTACAGTCCCTATTACACCTGCGGAATATGGTCGGGCTATGACAGGGGCCGCACCCTTGTGAGCGGACAGAGCTACCACAAGGACATCTGGACGAATATCATGAAGCGCATCCACGCAGGCCTGTCCGACATCGGATGGGAGGTCAACACTGATGTGGTCACCGCGAAGATCTGCTCCAAGAGCGGTCTTCTGGCGATACCGGGCGTCTGTGACAAATGCGAGGGTCACGGCGTCGTATATACGGAGTATTTCACAAAAGACACGGTTCCAACCAAGACCTGTACATGCCACGAAAAGTTATCGATATGCAGCGAGGGAAAAGCGATAGCGGGCGACTACTGTCCTCCGGATGAGGTCGGGGAGCGCGTATTCATAAGACTCTCGGACGAGCAGCTTCACGCATCGTATGTGACCGATGACATGAGCTATGCGCTTCCGGCGGACATGGGCAAATGCCGCATCCACACGGAGCCCGAGACCACAACGCCTGAGGAGACTACCACTGAGGAACCCACCACGAAGGAGAAGGAGACGAAGGGGTCCTCTGGGGACGGGTCCGTTGAGAGCAGCGCCGAAGCCGGGGAGAACACTTCCGCAGCTGAAAAAGAGGCCGCAACGGCCCCCGAAAATAAAGAGTAAACGGCCGCAGCAAAGCGACCGCAACATAAGTTAAAAGACCGGAGGCTCGAATGCCTCCGGTCTTTTATTATTCAATTATTTCTTGAGGAAGCTGGGGATGCGAACAGACTGTGTGCTGTTATTGGTCTCCTGCTTCTTGCCGAATGAAGTGGTACGAGCCTTCGGTGAGAATGAGTTCAGAGTCTCCTCGTCGAGCTCATCCTTGTCATCCTTGGAAGGAGCCTCTGCAGCCTCCTCCTTCTTCGGAGCATCATCCACATGGGTAGTGGGCTTAGCTGTGTAAACGGGTCTTACGGATGTCTTGGACTTGAAGCCTGCCGCGACGCCCGCTGTCTTGTCCTCTACGCCTGTGGCGATAACGGTGATGCGTACGGTGTCCGCATTCTCATCATCATATGAGGTACCGAAGATGATGTTGGCATCCTCTCCCGCAAGCTCCTGAACGGTGCTGATGGCCTCGTATACCTCGGGAAGGCTTACGTCGCCGGTGATGTTTATAAGGACGTGAGAAGCACCCTCGATGGTGGTCTCAAGCAGCGGGCTTGAAAGCGCGTCGTGCATAGCTGATGTAGCCTTGTCGTCGCCCTTTGCCTCGCCGATACCGATGTGCGCGATACCCTTGTCCTTCATTACAGTCTGAACGTCTGCGAAGTCGAGGTTGATGAGACCGGGGTTGTTTATAAGGTCCGTGATACCCTGTACGCCCTGCTGGAGAACTTCATCTGCCCTCTTGAATGCGTCGAGGATAGTGGTCCTTCTGTCAGATATCTGAAGAAGTCTGTCGTTCGGAATAACGATAAGGGTGTCAACGTTAGCCTTGAGCTTGTCGATACCCTCCATGGCATTTGCCAGTCTGACCTTGCCCTCGAATGTGAAAGGCTTCGTAACAACGCCAACCGTAAGGATACCCATCTCCTTAGCCAGACCTGCCACGATGGGAGCCGCGCCTGTACCGGTTCCGCCGCCCATACCGCAGGTTATGAATACCATGTCTGCGCCGGAGAGCATCTCTGTGAGCTCCTCCTGGCTCTCCTGTGCGGCCTTCTCACCGATCTCGGGAACTGCACCCGCACCGAGTCCCTTTGTAAGCTTCTCGCCTATCTGGATAGCCTTCGGAGCCTTGCACAGCTGAAGTGCCTGCTTATCTGTATTGATACCGATGAATTCTACACCGGCAATATTCTCATCGATCATGCGGTTCACAGCGTTATTGCCTGCGCCGCCGATACCCACAACTATTATTTTGGCTGCGCCTTCATTTTCATTGATCTTTATCTCTAACAACGGATTTGCCTCCCTGGGATGCATATTATGGCGGACTCGACCGCCCGAAAACCCACAAGCTATACTATAGGTGATTTTGCGAAATATTGCAACCCAAAAAATAAAAATTCTTCAAAAAAATGCAGCAAACGGCATGGTCAGGATACGCCATGCCGCTACTGCCCGCTCTTTGTATTCTTTTTAAAGACGTATTCGACCACATCGTTCACCATCGAGTAGTCATCCAGGTATAACGTCCCCTCCTCGTTCTTTATCTGAGGCCAGATATCCACCAGAGTATGTATCTTTTTCTCAAGCTCCGTAGCCTCTCCCAGCCACACGAGAATGCCTCCCATATATAGAGTCGCCTTCAAATTCCTGTCGAAATAGACCCTGTCGACCTTCAGGCCGGACTCGTTTATGAGCCTCGAGAGCACCAGTGTGGCGTAGAACAGATTGCTGTCCTCGACGGGAAGCTTCGAGTTCAGCACGAAATAGTCAAAGCCTATACCGTCGATGAAGAGCAGCCCGTCGATCTTCTCCGAGGATGCCTCGACTATATATCCCTCCACATCAAAATAGAGATACGTGCCCATGTAGGGTATGTACCCTATGAGGCTCTTCTCGTACACCATCACCTCGGCACAGTTGATGCCTGTAATGGTTATCTCATAGCTTTTGATGAAGGGAATCTCCCTCTGCTTGCCGAACTCTCTGTTCCACAGCGCATAGACCGTGCGCGTGTCGTTATCCTCCGGGAAAAGCAGGGCTCTTACCTCCTCATCGGTGTAATAGGTATTGCCCTCCACGACTATATCCGTGAGGCGGATGTTCCACACCGCGTAGAATATGAGGCAGAGGGTCCCCGTTACCGCAAGGATCACGGCAAGCTTTTTCAGTGCTTTTTTCATCTGCCTTTAACCTTTATCTGATTGGATACCGAAAGGGCAAGCCCGATCTCGCATATCAGCACCATCAGGGCGCTTCCGCCGTAGCTTATGAACGGAAGCGTGATACCCGTGTTCGGCATCAGATTCGTCACGACCGCTATATTCAGGAGCACCTGCAGACTCATATGTATCATGATACCGGTCGTAAGTACCGCGCCGGTCATGTCAGGTGCGTTGTTTGCTATAAACATCAGTCTGAAGATCATTATCACATACAGGGCTATAACGAAGAAAGCCCCGCATATTCCCAGTTCCTCACAGATGATGGTGAAGATCATATCGTTCTGAGCCTCGGGAAGAAAGCCCAGCTTCTGAATGGAGCTTCCGAGTCCCTTGCCGAATATGCCTCCGCTTCCGATGGCATACAGTCCCTGCAGCACCTGATGTGTCTCCTCGGCCTTGCTCTGCTCCGGATGCAGCCACGCCTCTATTCGTCTGTTTCTGTAGCCCTCGAGGAAGCCGTCAAGAGCTCCCACATTGTAAAGAACGACTATCATTACGATACCGAAGATGAATAAAAAGGGAAAGATGCCCTTGATCTTCGAAGTCACATAGCAGGTCCAGTACCCGATAAGCGCTATGATGAGTGCAGTACTCAGATTCGATTTAACGACTATGCCGAAGCCCGCCACCGCAAAAAGCAGTCCGATAAATGAGTATTTGAACTCGGACCAGAAGTTGGCCCCCTTGTCCACGTAGAACTTCACCAGATACCATGCGAGTACAAGGACCAGAGCCGGCTTAAGAAGCTCCGATGGCTGTACGGATACGCCTCCCATGTTCAGCCACCTCTGCGAACCGTTCGCGCTGTTTCCCATAAAAAGCACCACTCCGTTTAACGCAAAGGCCGCCAGATATATGGGAAGACCCAGCTTCACTATCCAGTGATAGTCGAGCTTAGATATGATGATGGCCAGTACAAATGATATTCCCGCGAACGTCAGCTGCTTCTTCACTGAGAAAAAGGCGTTGTTATAGGTGATGGCATCCGAGTAGGATGTCGTGGAATAGACCATTATGATGCCAAAGAGCACCAAAAAGAGCACGACAAAAACAAGCCCATAATCGTAGAACTCATGGGTCCCTCTGTAGAAGATATTCTTCACCCATCTCATAAAAGGGCTGATATTCTGTTCGGGCTGCACGGCCCCGGGCTGATTTGTCTCACTCATCTAACGCACCTGTATCTACTCAGTCAGACGGCTTCTGACGATCTCCTTGAAGATCCTGCCTCTCTGCTCGTAGTTGTCGAACATGCCCCAGCTTGCGCACGCGGGCGAGAGAAGCACATTGCCGCCCTTCACTGCGCTCTTAAAGCATATGTCCATGGCCTCCTCAAAGGTATCCGCGAAAACGTAGTCCGTAAAACCGTGCTTATCACAGCACTCGGCTATCTTCTGTCGCGTCTGGCCGATCAGTACGAGCTTTATCACCTTCCCATCGAAGGCCTCTATCCACTCGTCGTACTCGCTTCCCTTGTCATATCCACCGCCGATGAGCACCGTAGGGCTCTTCATCGCGCGGATGGCGCGGATGGCGGCGTCGGGGTTCGTGCCCTTGGAATCGTTGTAATACTTTACTCCGTCGATCTCCTCGACAAATTCTATCCTGTGCTCCACCGCCTTAAAGCTCTTCACCGTATCGATGATGATGTCCATGGGTATATCCATCGACGCTGCTATGGCAATGGCAGCCATCACATTTTCATAGTTGTGAACGCCTATCAGGTTCATGTCGTTCACATTCATAAGAACTTCCTCAGAGCCGTCTGCTGCGCGCACTATATCGTCGCCGCGCATAAAATAGCCCTTATCGAGTTCCTGCGCGCTGTCAAACCAGACCACCTGCGGCCCGTGCTGCGCCATAAGCCTCTCCCCGAACTCACGCAGCACGGGATCGGCGTGATTGAGCACGCAGAAATCATTTTCGGTCTGGCGGGCGGCTATCCTCTCCTTCATGCTTATGTAGCATTCCATCGTCTTATGTCTGTTCAGATGGTCGGGGGTGATGTTCAGTATCGCGCTCACCTGCGGATGAAACTCCTCGGCGGTCTCCATCATAAAACTGCTTATCTCTATGACAGTCAGGCTGTTCTCTCCCGTCCTCAGAGCCGTCTGAGCGAATGGAATACCGATATTTCCCACGGTAAATGTGTCCGGATTATAGTTCTTGAATATCTCACCCACGAGAGTGGTGGTAGTAGTCTTCCCGTTGGTGCCGGTGATGGCCGCTATCCTGCCCTTTGTGTGCAGATACGCAAGCTCCACCTCTCCCGTCACCTTGAGGCCGCACGCTCTGACCACATCCATAAAGGGGCTGTCCTGAGGAATCCCGGGGGAAAGGACACACACATCAAATCCGTCGAGATCGGAAGAGCTCAGCTCTCCTATATGTACGCAGAGAAGCTCCCCTGCCCCCTGCGGAGCATATTCGAAATCCAGTATCTTATTCTTCAGCTCATCGCCGTCAAGCTTTACATTGCCGTCGTAGAGCATCACAGTCTCTTTCAGTTCCAGAAGGAGTCTGGCCGCGCTTATACCGCTTATACCGGCCCCCGCCACCATGTATTTCATAGCTTCATCATCCTTTTTATCTGTTACAGTTTAATATCAGGCCTGTGTCACAGAGCAAGCAGTCCCACACCGCACAGTATCACGGTGACCGCAGTAAATCTGCCCACGACCTGCGTCTCGCTCCAGCCGCCCATCTCAAAATGGTGGTGGATGGGAGCCATGCGGAATATCCTCTTGCCGCCTGTCTTCTTAAAATATGCCACCTGTATCATGACAGAAAGCATCTCGGCAAGATAGATAAAGCCCACGATGATGATAAAAAGAGGCATCCTCATGCACGCGGAGATCGCCGCGACATAGCCTCCGAGGGCCAGTGAGCCGGTGTCGCCCATGAATACGCTTGCCGGGTGGAGATTGAACAGCAGATAGCCCAGAAGCGCTCCAAGGACCGCTCCCGAGACGCTCTCCATGCCATTGCCTGCCATTATGGCTGCCGCTATGAAAAACGCCGCCACGACTCCGGTGACAGATGTGCACAGACCGTCCACTCCGTCCGTGAAATTCACGCCGTTGTCGGTGCCCAGCACGAATATGTAGAAGAAAGGTATATACAGCCAATTGATATCCAGCTCTTTGCCGCCGGTGAACGGTATGATCAGGCTCGTAGCATCCGGCTGACTCAGTATATATAGAAGAAGTCCGGATGATACCACGAACTGTCCTACCATCTTAAGCGCAGGCGACAGTCCCTTCGTATTCTTCCTCACGACCTTCATGTAGTCGTCCAGAAAGCCTATAACACCGAAGCCCGCCATGGTCATGATGACAGGGAAATTCGCCGTCTCGTTGAGAGCAAATGGAAGGGCGCACAGCACGGCCGCCGGTATGAAGGCAAGTC
Organism: Lachnospiraceae bacterium UBA4292; assembly: GCA_002395865.1. Classification (GTDB taxonomy): domain Bacteria; phylum Bacillota; class Clostridia; order Lachnospirales; family Lachnospiraceae; genus UBA4292. The sequence goes on from DGVE01000082.1 coordinate 9,387, forward strand.
CTCCCATGGTGGGAGTACCGGCTTTTTTAAGGTGGGACTTAAGTCCCTCCGCCCTCTCCTGCTGCCCAAACTTCAGACGTCTCAGATGCGGTATAAGTACGCTTGTAAGGAACGCGCTCACGAAAAACGCGGCCGTCATCGCAATAAATGCATTCATAATCATTCCTTTTACTGAACCGACTCGGGCACTTCGGGTTGAGCCTCTCCATCAGGAGCGGGCTCGGCGTTATTCTCCTGTGATGCGCCATTCTCATCGTTTGTATCGTCCGACTCGCCCTCGCGCTCCGCGGGATTCTCGCCGCCTTCGCCTTCACCCTCGCTCTCGTCTTCCGAAGGCTTCTCTATGATAAGTCCGGTCACGGGATCGGTCTCCACATCACCGACCTCTGTGGTGATCATGCCGCCCTCGTAGTAGGATTCTACCGCAAGAGCGGTGCTGTCGATATTCAGATAATCGTATTCATCCAGATTCGAGTGGATGTTGAGGTACGGAAGCACCTCCTCGTAGATTGCTCTCGAGAGAAACTGCGCAGGCATACTGTTCGAATAGTCCACAGGGTGCTTGCCTCTGTCCACGACCGTGTATATGACGATCTCAGGATCCTCTATGGGGCAGGCCGTAACTATCGAGCACACCCACTGATCCTCGGCTCTCTTTCCGTCGATTACCATCTCGGCCGAACCGGTCTTGCCGCCGATATTGTAGCCGCTGACTCTTACATCGCCCGCGGTACCGCCCTCGCAGACTGCGTACAGAGCCGCCTTCATGAATTCGCTCGTCTCCTTGCTTATCGTAAGGTGAACGGGAGTGGTGTCGGGCGTGTAAATGACATTGCCGTCGACCGATCTGACCTCCCTGACAACGTGGGGAGTGTAGTAGAAGCCGCCGTTTACAAGGCTCGAAAAAGCCGCAACGACCTCGACCATGGTCACATTGAAGCCCTGTCCGAAGGACGCGCAGGCCAGTGTTACATCGGGCTGAGTGGTGAAATCCGAGTACACGAGTCTGGATGTGTCGATCTCTCCCGGCAGGTCGATACCTGTCTTCTTACCGAAGCAGAAGCGGTTGAAATAAGTGGTGAAATCCTTCTTGCCGGTCTCGGCCGCGATCTGCATGAGGCAGACATTGCAGGAGTTCTGAAGAGCCTGTACGACGTTCAGAACGCCGCAGCCCTCACGGTTGTGGCATCTGATCTTCCAGCCGTTCACCACGCGGTAGCCTCCGCAGTAGTAGGACTCGTCTCCCGTGATATGCCCCTCCTCGTAGGCGGTGGCTATGGCAAAAGCCTTATATACAGATCCGGGCTCGAAGGATGAGCTTATGCAGAAATTCTTGTAAAGGCCGTTCAGAATATCGCTCTTTTTCTCAGGCTCGAGCGCCTCCCACTGCTCCTCGGTATAGCCGTCCGGCATCGCTGTGGGGTCGTTCAGGTTGTAGCTCGTATCGGTGGCCATGGCGTAGATCTCGCCGTTGTTGGGGTTCATCACGATGACTCCCACATTTTCCGCGCCGATCTTGTCCATGTAATCCGCGATCTTTTCCTCCACTATCGACTGTATCTGCACATCTATGGTGGATATGACCGTATTGCCCTGCACAGGATCCACAAGCTGATTCGCCAGATTGTAATCGTCGTTTAAGTACCCGAAGCTCTTTCCGTCCACGCCTGTGAGCTGCAGATCATAGCTTTTTTCGATGCCTGTTGATGCATCGGTGTAATTCGGTGAATAGTAACCAACCACCTTGCAGCCCAGAGAATCGTAGGGATACACTCTCTTGTACTGCTTCTCGAACCACACCCCCTGTATTCTGAAATCCTTATACTTGGGATAGAGCTTGGCCACCTCATCCTTGGTAACGCCGAAAAGCTCCGATAAAGCTGTTAGCTTTTTCGCGGAGCTGGTCACGTTTACTGAATTCTGTATATTCTCAAAGGCCTCGATCTTATCAAGGCTGATGATCATGAGGGAGTTATCCTCGCTGTTGCGATACCTGTAGTACATGGAGGAGGGGTTCGAGTTGATCTGTTCCTTCAGCGTCGCCTCATCAAGTCCGAACACCTTTACGAGCGCAGCCACCGTCGCCTCGTAGGCCTTATCCTCCAGTATGTTCTTCGCCTCTATGATGAGCAGGTACTCGGCCTCGGAGACGGCGAGGATGTTGCCGTTTCTGTCCGTTATGGTGCCTCTCGCGGCGGTTAACTCCGTGGACCTGTAGTCGTAATTGGAGAACACCTTCACCGCGTACTCGTCATAGTTCTGCGTGGTGATGTACACCACCCTGACGATCATAACTAAAAAGGCCAGCATGAACACGACAAACAGCGATGCCAGCCTGTTGCCCATGTGAGGGCGGAAATGTCTTTCTTTTATAGGATCCTTGTAGGGGCTCCTGCCATTATTGCGTCGGGATCTTTTCATACTGAACTACATACTCACTTTCGGTTGCGTCATACCAGACCACCTGGTCCTTGCGAGGCTGGCTCATACCCAGCTGCGTGATCGCATAGTCATATATTTCAGTGTAATCGATACCCGTCTCAACATCGTTCAATCTTATGTCATTTCTCTCGGTAATGGTCTGAAGCTCGCTTCTGAGCGCCTTCACATTCGAAAGGTGCTTATTGAGCTCGCCCTGAGCTCCCACGAAAAGAAAGCACGAATATGCCGCGGCGATCATGAATATCGCTATAACTATGATCGAAGGAAGATTGAAGGACTTGGCCCTCATCATCTTCTTCTGCTCCTCGCGGGTCAGTGAACGTCTCGCGGGTCTTTTGGGGCGGACGTCGTATTCGTCCTGCTCCTCGGGCAGCGGTCTGACAACTTCCCTCACGGTATTGCCGTAGGTCTCGTACTGCGTATCTCTGTAGCCCCTTCTGTAGAAGTCCACAACAGAGCTTTCATTTTTACTTTTGTAATTATTACCAGCCATAGCTTACACCTATGTCCTCTCAAATACTCTGAGCTTCGCGCTCTTCGCTCTGGGATTTACCTCCATTTCTTCATCCGTAGGAAGAACGGGTTTTTTCGTGATGATCCTTCCGAGCGGTCTTCTTCCGCAAGTGCACACCGGAAATGAGGGCGGGCAGATGCAGGGGTTCTCATTTCTTTTGAAGGCGGTCTTTACAATCCTGTCCTCAAGAGAGTGAAACGTTATTATCGAAAGCCTTCCACCGGGCTTTAATCTTCTTATCATCGCGTCGAGCGAGTTCTCCAGGACCTCCAGCTCCCTGTTGCAGGCTATGCGAAGCGCCTGAAACGTCCTCTTTGCGGGATGGCCGGGTGCGCTAAGCGCCTTGGCCGGCATGGAGCTTCTTATTATATCCACGAGCGCCCCGGTAGTGTTCACCGGCGATATCTTACGCGCTCTGCAGATATTTCTGGCAATGGAGGAAGCGAACCTCTCCTCGCCGTAATCCCTTATGATCCTGTATATCTCCTCCTCGGAATATCCGTTCACGATGTCGGATGCCGTGAGCTGCGCATCCGTATCCATCCTCATGTCAAGAGGCGCGTCCACCCTGTATGTGAAGCCTCTGCTCTCGTCGTCGAGCTGATGCGAGGATACCCCGAGATCAAGGATGATGCCGTCGACCCTATCTATGCCCAGATCGTCCAGCACCGCTTCGATATTTTCAAAATTCGACTTTACCAGTCTCACGCGGTCCCCAAACTCCGCAAGCCTTCTGCCTGCGGCCTCTATGGCCTCCGCGTCCTGGTCTATGCCTATGAGTCTCCCGCCGCCAAAAAGCCTGGCCGCTATCTCGTATGAATGACCGCCTCCGCCCAGGGTTCCGTCCACGTACACTCCCTCCGGCTTAATGTTCAGTCCATCCACGGCCTCGTTAAGCAGCACGGATACATGAGAAAATTCCATATGCGCCTCCGCATCCGTTACAGATTGTACGGTGCCAGAGCCGCGCCGCTCCTTCCGAACTCAAAATCCTCGTTGTATTTAGCCCACTTTTCGGGATTCCATATCTCGATGTGGGTGCCCATTCCTCTCACGCACACATCCTCGCCCAGCGCTATGCCTGCCGCATCGCGAAGATAGGGTGCGATCATGATGCGTCCCTGCTTGTCGAACTCCTGATCGTCGGTGTTGGAGAAGATGTTTCTCTTCAACCTTCTGAGCGCCTCATCCGAAAATGTCGGCGTCTCCTCCAGCTTATCCATAAGAGCGTCGAAATCCTCCTCGGTGTACATGGCGATGCACTCCTCCTGTCCTATCGTAAGGAGGCACCTATCGCCCAGGAGCTCGCGGAACTTGGCAGGGACTATTATTCTGCCCTTGCCGTCAATGGTATGCGTATAATTGCCTCTGAAACGCTTCGACACCGCTGCTCCTTTCCGGAGATTCTCACCACTTTTCACCACAATCACGGTAAAAATCGCCACTTTTCTAAGATATCGACATTCTAATGCATATCAGCGCAGATTTCAAGCCCTATTTTGAAGTTTTTTGGTATTTTTGTGATATTTTCCGCAGACATAAAAAAGGACCGCCGAAGCGGTCCTCAAAAAAGCATTATTATGGTCTATTTTGTCTCTTCCGGTGTCTCTTTGACCGGTTCGGGCTGCGCTGCTACAGCTTCGGGAGCCTTTTTTGCCTTGATGCTTCCGATCACGATGGCTGCGATGCCTCCGAGCACAAGTATCACGGAAACGACCTGCGAGACTGCGATATCAGTGCCCCACAGCTTAAGCTGGTCGGTGCGGAGACCCTCGATGAAGAAGCGCCCTATGCCGTAGCCGACGCAGTATATAAAGAGCATCTCGCCGTTAAATCTTCTGTGCTTTCTGTATATGAGCATGAAGGTGAACAGGCAGAGGTTCCAAACCGACTCATAGAGGAATGTCGGGTGGACCTGTATGTAGTCCTGCGCATACTCGGGAAGATTAAGAGCCATGTCCTTTGTGAGCTGCGCGGATATCATCGATGAATTCACCAGCGACTTGTTGATCCTCATGGCAAACAGGCTGTCGGTGTAGCCTCCGAACGCCTCGCAGTTGAAGAAATTGCCCCAGCGGCCTATCGCCTGTCCGAGCACCAGGCCGTTTATCGCGCAGTCCGCGATCCTCCACGGGCTTATCTTTCTCTTCTTAACGAAGAAAGCAAGCACGATAAGGCTCATGATCACTGCGCCGTAGATGCCGAGGCCTCCCGCGCGAAGGTTCAGTATCTGTATAGGATCCTTCAGATAATAATCCAGATTGAAGGCCACATAATAGAGCCTCGCGCCGATTATGCACAGGGGAACCTCCCACACGGCAAGATCGTAGATGATATCGCTTCCCACGCCTTCCTTCTGTGCCAGCCTTGCGGCGATCCAGATGCCTGCCGCGATACCTGATCCCACTATTATACCGTAGAACATTATGCGGAAGCCGAACACCTCGAAATAACTGACGAGATGTTCTATTTTTATACCGAGATGTACAAATTCAAGATCCATATGGCACTATAACTCCATCACCTGCTGTATTTTTATGTCTGCATTGCCCGATGACGCCTCGTCGTTTCTGTCGGTCCTGAATGGCTCGACGGGTATGCCGTTTTCTCCGAAGAGGTTCACATCACCGTAGTTAGTCCAGAGATACCTCGCGTACACGGGCTCCGGCACCGCATCGCTCTTTATGAAGATGCTGTTGCCGCGCACCTGCGCGTCCGCGGGGTAATACTGCCTGTCCTCCCCAGCTATCTCGAAGCCGGAGACCCTGTCCTTTATGACTATGCCGCCGTCGGCATGCCTGAAGAAGAGCTCCATTCCGCCGTCGCGGTAAATGCATGAGTCGTACATCGGCCCGAAAGCATCCTTCTCGTCCATGAGACGGTAGACATGATACATGGCCTGTCTGAACAGTCTCTCACCCACCGGCTCCTTGTCCTTCGGGTGGATCTCGTTGAACTCTCCCGCGTCAATGATCACCGCCATACCGGTGTTTTTAACAGTCCTGAACGCGCGCTGCTGTGCCTCACGTATCAGGCACCAGTGCTTGTAGTCGGGATCGTTTCTGTAGCGGTGCATAGGCAGCTGTACGAAGAGGAACGGAAGCTCATCGTCGTTCCAGTCCTCCCTCCAGTGTCTTATAAGGCGGCAAAACAGCTTGTAATACATCCTCGGCTTGTGGTCGTCGCTCTCGCCCTGATAGTACAGAAAGCCCTTCAGTGTGTAGGGCATCACACGCTTAAGCATGCATTCATAAAGTCCCGCCGGTCTGAAGGGATTCACGCAGCACATGGGGCCGGGCCACTTATTCGGTCCCAGTTTCTTTTGAAGCTCATCCCAGCTTATGCACGGATCCACAGCATATATCTTCGCCGCAGCCTCATCCCATTTTCTGTTGTACTCCTCATACTCGGCGTACTCGCGCTTCTGTTGCTCCACGCTCTTGCCCTCTGTGGCTCTGTCGTACTCATCGACATAGGATGAGAGCTCCTCATCCTCAAGAAGAGCCTCCCTACTCATCCAGCAGCTCGAGCTCGTACCGCCCCAGTTGCAGCCGATGATACCGACCGTAACGTTAAGAGCGGCGGCCAGCTTTTTCGCGAACAGATATCCCACAGCGGACCAGGCTCTCGCAGCCTCTTCGCCGAACTCGCTCCACGCAGTATTTCTCTCAGCCTCGAAAAAAGCATCGTCCATGACCGCGATCTTCTGCGTGTAGTAGAAGCGCACATTCGGCTCCTTATCCGTCTTAAGGAGCTCCTCCCCGCCCTTCATGGTGTGGATCTCGAGCTCCATATTCGACTGTCCGCCTGCAAGCCATACCTCTCCCACGGCTATATTCCTGAACACGCGCACATTGTCTGCGCACCTGACCTCCATGGTGATCCCGTTCTGGGCCTTCATGGGCGGTATGATGACCATCCATCTTCCGTTCCTGGTCTTGCCGTGGTATGTTCCTCCGAGTATGGTCACATAAACGACCGAACCGTCCGGACCCTCTCCGAACACGGAAACATTCTTATCTCTCTGAAGCACGCAGTTGTCCGAAAAAACTGCCGCGACTCTGAAATCTGCCATATCACTCCTCACCGGTGTTCTCCGCCACCGTATACACTCCGTCGTTTTCAACTATAGTCACACCGAGATCCTTCTCGATATATCTTATCATATATATAGGTCTCATAAGGGAGAAGTTTCTGATCTGCTGCATATAGTTTTCCAGATGGTTGCTCCTCGTCCAGATACTGTCATCGCCCTTGTTTCGAAGGTTCTCCAGATACCTGTAGTAATGTACAAGCTCTGCAGACCGAAGTGCGTCGACCTCATCAAGTGTCTGAAGTATGCTTTTGTGCGAGAGCGTGGTGCTCATGAGCTGGGCCATCTTGTTTGCAAAATACAGCTTACAGTCGCTCCTCTGCATAAGGCCTGCGAAAAGGGGAGAATACTTGTTTTTTCCCTTCTTCAGTATATTCGCAAGATTGTCATAGTTCGCCATGACCTTGCTCTGGTCGTACATGCCGTAGGAGTAGTCCATGTCGTGAAGAAGATGCCTCCACCTTCCGTCAAACACTCCCTCGCCCGGCTCCTCACCCTTCGCGGGATAGTATCTGTAGACCTTCATATTGTTCTCGGGCCAGTCCGCGTTGCATATATAGATATTGAACGCGAAATAGTCGAGATAATTCTCCACATCCAGCACGGAGCACAGCCTCTCGTACTCCTCGTCATCCGTGAGATCCGCGTCTTTGAAGCTGTCGTACATCGAATTATACTCGTCGTAAAACTGCTGCTCATCCTCCTGCATATTCGGGTCGTACTTCTTCCGGTCGTTGCCCTCAAGCACCACGAACTCTCCCGCAGCCTTTCCGTACCTGGCCTTGAAATAGTCATCGCAGTAGTTCTCATGCAGCCAGTAGAAGCAGTAATATGCCCCGTTCACATACCCCACAACAGGTCTTACCGCCTCGTAGTCCGCAAAACCCGCCTGCAGCGCAAGCGTATGGCTGAGCTCATCGCGCAGATACGCGAACTGGAAATCATTGCCCGCGTTCCTGAGAACGAGCTTCTTATACTTGGAAATGGACTTGCCGTCATATCCGGGAGTGTCGAAAAGGTTCGCGTTAAAGCTCCCCTTATCAGCATCATAGGTCTTTCTCGCGAAGAGCTTGATCGATTTGAGCGAGGCATCCCTCGAGGCGCCGCCGTATACCCTCGCGCCGCAAAACTGCCCGAGGACCTGCTCGCCCTCCGGTGTGAAGGCGGCCACATAGACCTTTCTCTCGCTCTCCATGCCCCTGTTGTGCGAGTTCTCAGGGTTCAGAAAGCCGGTGTCACCGTACACGTCCTCGTAATCGCCGAACACGGTAAATACATAGGTGTCGAAGCGGTCCACGATATCGGTATCAACGAAGTACACGTGCACAGACTCCTCCCCCGCTTTGCCAAAGGAGTCGATTACGACCGCGCGTATGCACACACAGGGAGGGAACTCGTTCCTGCCCGCGTCTATGACTATCTCTGAGGTGTAAAGAGGAGAAGCTGCAGTGGGCGTACTTCCATCCGTGGTGTAGTGGATCTCTCCCTCCATCTCGTTCGTCGTCATGGCGACAGAAAGAGACTTCCCGTAAAAGCCCGAGGGCGCGGAGAACCAGACCTCATCGCCTGTCACATCCCATGAGGCCTCCTTCTGTGCCGCAGTGGTCTCCTCAGGCACAGTGATCTCCTGTGTGGTCTGCTCCTGCGTGGTCTGCTCCTGCGCTGTGCTCTCGGAGTACGCGGTGGTCTGCGCCTCATCCACCGGCGCACAGCCGCTCACCGCCACGATCAGCCCCGCAAGGGCCGCTGTCATAAATCTGCGCTTCATAATGATACCCGTCTGATAAAGCATTTCTGCTCTTAAAAACAAAGACGATTCGCCACGCCCGGCGGGAATCGTCTCTGAAAATGTCTTGGTTCTTCTTTACAGTCAGATGATCTCTTTGATCCATCCCTCGGGAGCCTGGATGCGTCCCATCTGGATGCCTGTGAGAGTATCATACAGCTTCTTTGTGACCGGTCCCATATCTGCCATGCCGGAAGGGAAGCAGATCTCCTTGCCGTGGTCAACGATCTTGCCCACGGGTGAGATAACGGCTGCGGTACCGCAAAGACCGCACTCCGCGAAATCCTTTACCTCCTCGAAGAGCACCTCTCTCTCCTCGACCTGCAGTCCGAGATACTCGGCTGCTACGTACTCGAGAGACCTTCTGGTGATGGAAGGCAATATGCTGCCCGACTTCGGTGTGACAAACTTGCCGTCCTTCGTGATGAAGATGAAGTTCGCGCCGCCGGTCTCCTCGACCTTGGTCCTGGT
>DGVE01000080.1 GCA_002395865.1 Lachnospiraceae bacterium UBA4292
TCGCCGTCTTCGCGTATTTTAGGTCGACTCCGAGTGAAGCGATCGTGGCAATGGCAGCGGCCGCATTCATTATATTGAACTCACCCGGAAGATTTACGGAGAAATCTCCGCTCACCATGCCCTCACAGGTAAATGTGAGCCCGGGGGTGTCATTTTCATAGGTCTTCGCACAGTTTTTCACGAGGATGTCCGGCTTTAAAACATGCTCATGCCCCTCCTCGCCGTATGTGAGGACCGGTGCCGTACAGCCTTCAAGTATGCGGAGTATGTTGGGGTCGTCCGCGTTTACCACTGCGCGCCTGCATGTCTTAAAGAGCAGGCTCTTGCAGCGCAGATAGTCGTCGAAGCTCGCGTGCTCGTTCGGTCCCACGTGATCACCAGTGGATATATTCGTAAACACCGCCGCGTCAAATACTATGCCGCCCTGGCGGTGCTGCATGAGTCCCTGCGAGCTGCACTCTATGACTGCGTGGGTAATACCCTCCCCGACCATCATGGCGAGATATTTCTGCATCTCGTCGCTGTCGGGCGTGGTGTTTGCGAGGTCGTACGACTTATCCCCTATCACCGCGCCGTTCGTGCCTATGGTGCCTGTCATAAAGCCCGCGGCGCGAAGAGAATCCGCTATCATATGCGCGGTGGTCGTCTTGCCCTTCGAGCCGGTGATGCCCACGGTCACGAGCCTGTCTGCGGGATAGCCGTAGTAAGCGCAGTATATGAGCGCCTTGGCAAGCCTCGTATCCTCCACGGATACGATCGCGGCACCTTCTATACCATCGATGATATCCTGGTGCTCTCCCGCCCACTCTCGGCTCACGACTATCAGCGAAGCGCCCGCATCAGCCACCTGTTCCACACAGCTGTGCGTGTCGAACCTCGCGCCCTTTATACATATAAAAGCGCAGCCGGCATTGGCACGTCTGTTATCCGTGGCAATGCCGGTCACCTCTTTATTCATGTCACCGCAGATATAATCGTATTCAAGTCTTTCGAGAAGCTTCGTGGCGATCACTGCTTATTCTCTCCTTCCTCTTCCTCTGCCGTGATGAGCTCGGCCGCGTACGGAAGGCTCTTTATCCAGTCGCACATCTCATGCCACTCCGCGAGCTTGTGGTTCTTCCTCGCCCTGAAGATGTTCGAGGCGGTCTCGTAATTGAAGGTGCAGGTTCTCATCTGGTTGTAGCTCTCGGGGAGCATCTGGATGATGTCGTACCAGTAGGCCTTGTCCTTCGTCTCGACGAACTTCTTCCTCTTCGTCTCCATAAAGGCGATGTAGAGTTCGAACATTTCCCGCGAGGAATCGGTCATGTGATCCACGGAAAAATCGGAGAGCTCGAAGGACTTGGCGTGTATCTTGTGCATGGTGGAGGTGGAATTGGCCACCGTAGCCACCTTGTATGTATCGTACTCCTTCCACCAGTAGATGGGAGCGGTGATGTCCACGCTCACGAAGATCTGGCGGATGAACTTTCTGTGGTCGGAGCCGGCCCTGACCAGCTTCTTCGCAAGGGCGAGGTCATTCGGACCTAACACGAAATTGCCCTCCGCGTCATATGTGCTGTCCATACGGTCCCAGCTGTTCATGGGATTTCTCGCGCCCCTTACGGCGTTTTCGATATTCATCACACTGGTGTGTTCAAACTTTATCATGGCGGTTGCTCCTTTTATTTAAGCTGTACCCATCTTTAGCTTCAGGAAAGCCATCTCCTTCTCCGTGACGGCATCCCCGGGATATATCTTCAGATATTCCGTCAGGCGCGTATAAGCGCTGGGGAACATCTCCATCTTTTCGTAAAGTACTATCTCGTTCCACATCATATCCTGCATGCATTCGCAGTCCGGATAGGTCTCAATGGCGGTGTGTATGACGTTCCAGGCCAGATTGTACTCACCCGTCCTGGCCAGGCACATGGCGTAGTAGTTGTTCACCTGTGGGTCATCCTTCTTCTTCAGCGAGTAAACGTAAGCGCTGATGGCCTCGGAATAGAGCTTTTGCTTCTCGCGGCAAAGCGCCGTGTACATCGCAGCCTTCGCGGCTTTGTCCGCATCCGCGCTCTCGTAGGGATATGAGAACTCCGTGACGGCGTTCTCGTAATTGCCCATGATGTAATAGATCATGCCGCGGTTTAAGTGCGCGTCATCCGAACTGCCCTCCACGACAAGAGCCTTGTTCAGGTATCCCGCGCCCTGCGCGTAGAGCTTCCTCGCAGAATACGAATTATATATGGCAATGTAGTACGACACATCGTTCGAGAGTTTTATCACCTCGTCGAAGTAGGTGCGGGCCTCCTCCTCTTTGCCCATGAGAAGGCACACATCTCCCTGGGCGAAGGTGTTCTCCACCCTGTCGTCGCCCAGCTCGATGAGCGCCTTGTAAGCACCGAGGGCCTCATCGTACTCGCCCGCCTTTTTGTGCGCGTACGCCTTATATTTGAGTATATCGACCTCGAGGGGACCCACCTCCATGTCGATGGCGTCGACCGCCTGCGTGAAATACGACACGGCGTCCGCCCAGAGCTCCTGATCGAGAGCCATGATTCCGAGCCCTCTGTAGGCGAGCTCGTCCTCACCGCCGATGATCAAGGCGCGGTCGAAATTATCCTTCGCCTGTTTGTAATCAGCTGTCTGGATGCAGTTCATACCCAGGTCCACATAGTAGAGTGCCTTTCCGTTATCGGCGGCCACCGCCTGTGCCAGAAGCTCCTGAGCCTGTGAATACTTGCCCTCACTGTAGAGCTTCATGCCTTCGGTGTGGTAGTCTTCACCCGGCCCCACGCAGGCACTTAAAAGAGCTGCCGCCATACATGGGAGCAGCTTTTTTATCATATTTTTCATCTCTGCTTTCCGAAGAAGAACAGGGCGATACAGCCCCTTCCGGTGTGTGCTCCGATGGTGGGGGAAATAGTGCTGATAAGACTGCTCTTGATGCCTGTCCTGTCCCTGATCATCGCAGCGAGATTCTGCGCGTCCTCCTGGCAGTCCGAATGGCTGATGAAGAAGGTGTCGTTTGTGATGCTGTAGCCCTTCATGTACTCGATCATGAGATCGCACAATGTCACAAGGCTCTTCTTTCTCCCGCGCACGTTCTTAAGTCCCACCAGACAGCCCTTCTCATCCACGCGAAGCACCGGCTTGATATTCGCAAGACCCGCCACTATGGCTGTGGCCTTGGACACTCTTCCGCCCCTGTAAAGGCTGTCGAGATTGTCCACGGTGAAGAGGTGGATGGTGTTCTGGATGTGATCCTCGGCCCATTTCGCGAGGACATCCATATCCATGCCCTTCTCCTTCAGTTCAACGCACTTGTGCACAAGAAAACCCTGTCCGAGTGAAGCGCACTTGGTATCGATTACCATGACCTTCCTCTCGGGGAACTCCTCCTCGAGGTACTGAGCCGCGAGGATCGAGTTCTGGCAGGTCGATGAAAGACCCGATGAAAATGCGAGGTGCAGAACATCATAGCCCTGCTCAAGATAAGGGCGAAGCGTATTCTTCAAGTCCTCGGGAGATACCGCACTCGTAGTGGCAGTCTTACCCTGCGCAAGCAGATCGTAAAACTCCGCGGGAGACAGCTCTCCCTCGCTTCCGCCGTACATAACTCCGTCGATATTGTAAAAGAGTGAGACTTCAGCCACACCGTGCTCCTCAAGATACTCCTTGGGGAGATCGCACGCAGAATCGGTTGAAATGATGTATTTTCCCATGTCCGTAGGTTATCCTTTCCCTTTCATCGGGGTGTACCCCCGACTGATCTGAAACGATTATACATTTATTTTCTAAAAATGTATATATAAAAAAATCATAAACTTTTGCGACCTGTTTCAATTCACTCCGGTGGAGCCGAAGCCGCCCCTGTCGGCGCCCTCGAGTCTGTCCACCACGCAAAACTCCACCGGCGGCTGGTGCTTCATGATGCGGAACTGGCAGATCCTGTCATTGACATGGATCACGGTGTCGCGCACCGCAAGCACGGGCATCATCCACTGATCGCCGTCGCCGCAGTAGCTCTCGTCGATTATGCCGCAGCTGTTGGTCTGAAGGATGCCGAAGTTTTTGAAGGTCGAGCTGCGAGGCACAACATGCGCCTCGTAGCCCTCCGGGAGCTTCATGGCCACTCCGAGCTTTATCAGCCTGAAATCGCCCTTTTTCAGCTCCACGTCCTCGGCGGCGCGAAGATCGATCCAGTCGCCGCCGGGGGTGCTCTTTATCCTGTCTATCTTGTCCGAAAAATACTTTATCTCTATCTTTTCCATGGTGCAGTATATCCTTATCTGAAATAAGCCACACCGCTCTCGAAGATCTTGAGATCCTGCTCGCCGTAGATATTGATGGCCACATGATCGCCCCTTCTCTCGGAGTGAGCCATCTTGCCGAGCACTCTTCCGTCCTCTGAAGTGATGCCCTCTATGGCCGCGAACGATCCGTTCACGTTCCAGAGCTCATCGCTTAAGATATTTCCGTCGACATCGCAGTAGCGTGTAGCCACCTGGCCGTTCTCAAACAGTCTCTTAAGCCATGCCTCGTTCGCGACGAAACGTCCCTCGCCGTGTGAGGCGGGATTTACATACACGCCGCCGAGCTTCGCACCTGCGAGCCAGGGGCTCTTATTTGATACGACCTTAGTGTAGACCATTCTGGAAATGTGGCGGCCGATGGTGTTGTATGTGAGTGTCGGTGAATCATCCTTCTGGTCGCTTATCCTGCCGCCGGGAACCAGTCCCAGCTTGATAAGAGCCTGGAAGCCGTTGCAGATACCCAGAGCCAGACCGTCTCTGTTGTTCAGCAGATCCTCGACAGCCTCCTTGATCTTCTCGTTCCTGAAGGCGGTCGCGAAGAACTTCGCGCTTCCCTCAGGCTCATCACCTGCGGAGAAGCCGCCGGGGAACATGATTATCTGCGCATTTTTTATACCTGCCACGAACTCATCGACCGAGTCCCTGATGTCCTGCGCCGTGAGGTTTCTGAACACCCTCACATCTGCAGCCGCACCGGCTCTCTCAAACGCCTTCGCGCTGTCGTACTCGCAGTTGGTTCCGGGGAACGCGGGTATGAATACTGTGGGCCTTGCCACCTTGTTTTTGCAGACATATATATTCTTCGCGTCGTACATAGGCTCCTCGGGAGCGTCCATGCGCACGCCTGAATCCGTAGGGAATACTCTCTCGAGAGTCTTCTCCCAGCACTGCTTAGCCTCCTCGAGCGATATCTCCACATCGCCCCAGCTGAGCACGGGCTCGGCCTCTACGGTACCCACAAGCTTCAGCTGTACACCGGGCTTCTTGAGCTCGCCTGCCCTGTCCTTGTCCGCCTCGACGATGATATCGCCGTATCTCATGCCGAAGAGCTCATCCGTGCTCACGCATTTGCCGCACAGCTTCGCTCCGAGACCGTTTCCGAAGGCCATCTTCGATACCGCCTCGGCTATACCGTTCGCTCCGAGCGCATAGGCACTGACGATAGCGCCGCTCTTTATCGCCTCGTGGATCGCCGCGTAGGTGAGCTTAACCTGCTCGTACGCGGGCTTGTCGTATGCGTCCCTTAAGATGCTGTAGGTGTAGAGCTCATTGCCCGCCTTCTTGAATTCGGGTGAAATGATATCGTGCTCGTCAGCCACGTCCACAGAAAACGATACCAGTGTCGGGGGAACGTGTATCTCGTTGAAGGAACCGCTCATGGAGTCCTTGCCGCCGATTGAGGGCAGACCGTAACCGATCTGCGCATCGTATGCGCCCAAAAGAGCGCTCATCGGCTCGCCCCATACGTAGCGGTCGGATGTCATTCTCCTGAAATACTCCTGATATGTCTGGCGGATCTTCGAGTAGTCACCGCCGGAAGCCACGATCTTGGCGATGGAATCCGTTATAGCGTATATAGCGCCGTGGTAGGGGCTCCAGCTCGACAGATAAGGGTCATAACCGTAAGCCATCATGGTCACAGTGTCGCACTTACCCTCCATAACGGGGAGCTTGGCCACCATGGACTGGGTCTCGGTGAGCTGGTATTTGCCGCCGTAGGGCATTAATACGCTGCCGGCGCCGATGGAGCCGTCGAACATCTCGACGAGACCCCTCTGCGAGCAGACATTGAGGTCTGCGAGCATGTCGAGCCAGTGCTTCTTTGCGTCCTTTATCTCCTTGCTCTTGAAGCAGCTTCCGTCCTCATCGGGCAGAGCGATGGATACATCGGTCTCCTGATGTGCGCCGTTCGTGTCGAGGAAAGCTCTGGAGATGTCCACGATCTTCTTGCCGCGCCAGTTGAGCACCAGCCTGGGTTCCTCGGTGACTACCGCCACGCAGGTCGCCTCGAGGTTCTCGGAGGCCGCGTACTTAAGGAAGGTGTCCTTATCCTTTGGATCCACAACGACTGCCATTCTCTCCTGCGACTCGGAGATGGCGATCTCCGTGCCGTCTAAACCCGCGTACTTCTTCGGTACGAGGTCGAGATTTACCGAAAGGCCGGGGGCCAGCTCGCCTATGGCTACCGAAACGCCGCCTGCGCCGAAATCATTGCACTTTTTGATGATGGAGCTGACCTCGGGGCGCCTGAAGAGCCTCTGGAGCTTTCTCTCTGTAGGAGCATTACCTTTTTGAACCTCAGCTCCGCAGCTTGTAAGTGACTTGGAATCATGAGCCTTGGAAGAACCTGTTGCTCCGCCGCAGCC
>DGVE01000190.1 GCA_002395865.1 Lachnospiraceae bacterium UBA4292
GTCTCGGAGACGCAGTTGATCTCGTCGAGGAACAGTATCCCTTCCTGCACGCCGCTCTCCTCCATGGTCTCATATATGCTGGCAATGATCTCGCTCATGGTGTACTCGCTCACATCGTACGATCTTCCGCCGTACTCCTTCTGCCTGATAAACGGCAGACCGAGGGCTGACTGCCTCGTGTGATGTGTCATCGAATAGCTCACGAGCGCGATCCCCAGCTCCTGCGCGATCTGCTCCATGATGGCTGTTTTACCGATGCCCGGAGCTCCTATCATGAACACGGGGCGCTGTCTCACCACCGGTATCCTGTACTCGCCGAACTCATCCTTTTTAAGATACAGTCTGACCGAATTCTTTATATATTCCTTGGCTTCGTTTATATTCATCCCTTACCCCCTCAGCTTTCTTCCTCTATGACCACCTTAATCGCCCACGGCGGTACGGGCGGCCTGTTCTCATCCTCTCCCAAAAAGGCGAATATCGCGTCGAATCCGGGCGCCTTCCCGGGGTAAATACCGTACCCGTCCGTGAAATATATGAGTCCCTTGAAGTTCTCGAACTCGCCCTTCTCCTTCTTCTCCCTCACATACTCGAACGCCGGCCTGAAATCCGTGGCACCGAAGCCTGTCAGCTTGCCGTTCTTTATGAACGCGTCGAACTCTGCGTCGTTCGTCACCACTGTGTCCGACCTCACACCCGCGTCGCACTGTATGATGTGGATATTCGCCTCCGAAAAGAAGGTGTCGCGGGATTTAAGTATCTGCCTCGTCTGCGCGAGGAAGCTGCCCACCAGCTCCTTGCGGCACGAAGCCGAGGTGTCTATCACTATGGCGAAGTCGCGTATCTTCTTCACCTCTTTATACTCCACAGGCTCGATAAGAGGCATATTCCGGTAGAGATTAAGTCCGTAGGTATAATATATGTAATCGAACTCATTGTCACTGACACTCATCTCCTCGCCGCTCGTCATGAACTGCGACAGGATCCTCGCGTAGTCGTACTTCTTCCTGTTGCTCTCGTCCAGATTCGCCTCGAGGCTGTCGGAACCGACCTTATCCTTTGAAAACGTCTTAATATCCGTCTGTATCCTCTTGGAGATCTTTTTCCACTCCTCCTCGGAGATGATGATCTCCTCCCCGGCCTTCGGCGTCTGCCACGCATCGTGCACATCCACCATAAAAAGCCTCTCGAAATCCTCAGCAGCTGCCCTGCTCATGCCGTTTACGAGGAAGTCCTTATACAGTCTCTGGGCGCTGATCTTCGCCTCCCACTTATGTATCTTCGCTATCCACTCCCTCTCCTCGCCGTCTCTTGACACGGACGCCGCAGGCAGGTTCATCTCCAGTATTATATTCTCTACAGCAATGTCGCAGGCCTTGTTCCAGTAGTCGGCATTCGTCCTCTCCCCGAGCTCCCTGTGAAGGAAAACATTGTGAAGGAGCATGTGCAGCATGGCCCGCACCGCGATATTCTCCTCATCCACATACAGGTGAAGCAGATATCCGGGATCGTAGTAGATATTGGCCGCGTCGACAGCGAATCCCAAAAGCCCCGGCTTAGGCGTAAGTTTCAGCCTGGCCAGAGCAGCGTCGAAAAATCTGAATTTTATCGTGAGTGTATCCCTCGCAAGCTCCATTATCCTGCGCGCATACACCTCCATCTGTTCGCTTTTGTCCATGGGGCGCTCCGGTGCGTTTAGTATGTTTTATTATACAATGAAACGCCTGCGATTACAACACGAAAATACCTGTCGGAACGACTCCTGTACGGCTGTCCGACAAAAACGGCGGCCAAAAGGCCGCCGCATAGCTTAACTTCTTATCTCCGCGTTCAGTTCGAATTTCAGTCTCTTTAATATCTTCTTTACGAAGCCGTCCACTGCCTCCGCCGTGAACTCCTCGTCCTTCGGCGTAAATGTCACAGAAAACGCCATGGACTTCTTATCCGCGCCTATCTGCGCGCCCTCGTACACGTCGAAGAGCTTCACAGCGCTCACATACTGGCAGGCCGCCTTTATGCAGTCAGTCGCAGCCGCGCAGGTCGTGGACTTATCCATAACTATCGCGAGGTCCCTGACCTCCTCGGCGTACTTAGGAAGCGGCTTGTACTCGCAGACATTTGCATAGTATTTTTCGAGAAGTGAAAGCTCTATCTGTGCGATAAATACCTGCTCCCTCATATCCTCCGCGGCCTGTATCTCATAGGTGAGCTTTCCGAGGTATCCCACCTCCACGCCGTCGCACAGTATCTTCGCTGTCTGGTAGGGATGCAGGAACGGCTTTTTATCTGCCTCGTACACAAACTCCACGCCGAGTGTATCTGCCACAATATCCGTGAGTCCCTTCATGGTGAAGAAGCTCTCCGCGCTTCCCCAGGCGCCGATGGAGAGCACCGGCAGTTCATCCGGATAATCCGTAAGCGGCAGGCTCTTCGGCATAAAACGGTTGCCTATCTCGAAGAGTCTTCCGGAAGCGGTGCCCCTCTTCTGGTTTCTCGAAGCCGCATGTATCATCTGAGGAACGAGTGTGGTTCGAACCAGTGAGAGCTCCTCATTTATCGGGTTCATGATGCGTATCGCGTTCCTCTCGGGAGCATCCGCCGCCAGTCCAAGAAGATCAAGATCTGCGGGTGAGAAGAATGAATAGTGCACTCCCTCGTATGCTCCCGCGGCGCACAGGGCTCTCTTTAGCCTAAGCTCGCTCCTCTGCTTTAAGTTCAGTCCGCCGGCAGTGATCTGCGCGGAAGGCATCATCGTGGGCACGTGCTTGTCGAAGCCGTACATTCTGATGACCTCCTCGGAGATATCGGGGTAATCCTCCATATCCTCGCGGTATGCGGGTATATTTATGGTCAGCTCATCGCCGTCAAGAGACGGCTTGAAGTCGAGTGCCTTCATGATGCGAAGGATCTCCTGCGCGGGCACCTCGATGCCCAGAACCGCATTCACCTTCGCTATGGATGCCTTCATCTGTCTTCTTTCAAGGCTGTTTCCTGTTGATACCTCAGCGCCGATATTCGTTACTGTGCCGCAGCCCAGCTCCTCCACGAGATGAAGGGCCCTCTTCATGGCCATAACGGTGGCGTACTCATCCACGCCCTTCGCGAATCTCTGTGAAGAATCGGAGGTCTGTCCGAGTGCTCTCGAGCTCTTGCGGATGTTATCGCGGGCGAATTTGGCAGCCTCGAATACGACACCCGTGGTGGTCTCGCGTATCTCCGAATTCAGCCCGCCCATTATACCTGCCAGAGCCACGGGTTTTACGCCGTCGCAGATCACAAGGTTGTCTGAAGTAAGGGTAAATTCCTTCTCATCGAGTGTAACGATCTTTTCGCCGTCCTGCGCACGCCGAACGCTTATCATGTTCTTCTCGAGGAATTTGTCGTCAAATGCGTGCATGGGCTGGCCGAGCTCGATGAGTATATAGTTCGTGATATCCACGATATTCGATATTGAATTGATGCCGACGAGTGCAAGCCTTCTCTTCATCCACACGGGGCTCTCGCCTATCTTTACATCCTTCACATAGTGACCGATGTATCTTCTGCAAAGCTCAGGCGCGAGCACCTCCACCTTGAAGCCATTGTCCGGTATTTCTGCTTCGGTATAATCAAGCGCGGGCATCTTAACAGGCTTGTCAAGTATGGCAGCAACCTCCCTCGCGATACCGAATATGCTCTGGCAGTCGGGCCTGTTCGCGGTGATGCTTATGTCAAAAATCCAGTCGTCAAGACCCAGTATGGTCTTCACATCCGTGCCGGGCTTTGTGTCATCAGGAAGCACCAGAAGGCCGTTATAGCCCGCTCCGGGATACATATCCTCGCTCACGCCGAGCTCTGTGCCCGAGCAGAGCATGCCGAAGGAATCATAGCCTCTGAGCTTTCCGGCCTTGATCTCCATCAGGCCTTCCACGGTCACGTGGTCCTTCGCGGTCGCGTAAACCTGCGCGCCTACAAGTGCCAGCGGGTACTTGCCGCCCGCGTGCACATTATCCGCGCCGCAGCAGACCTGGAAGCTGCCGTGCGCGCCTGCATCAACGATGCAGAGAGAAAGATGCGTGCCTTCGATCGGCGTACATTCTCTGACAAGGCCGACCACGACGCCCGAGATGTCCTTTCCGACCTGATAGCGTTCCTCCACCTCGAAGCCGCAGGAGAAAAGCTTCTCCTCCAGGACTTCGGGAGAAACATTGATATCTACATATTCTTTTAACCAGCTAAG
>DGVE01000167.1 GCA_002395865.1 Lachnospiraceae bacterium UBA4292
GACGAGGAGCTGCAAAACGTTCAGACAAGACTCGATGTCATTGAGAATATGAAGCAGAAGTACGGAAGAAGCATCGAGGCCGTACTTGAGAGCCTTGAGAAATACAGGAATGAGTATGAACAGTTAGAGCGCTTCGACGAGGAGAAGGCCGATGCGCAGATCAGGTTGGAGGAGTGCAAGAAGCAGCTGGCGGCTGAATGCGGCAAGCTGACGAAGGTCAGATGTGAGGCTGCCGGGAGGCTTGAGAAGCTGATAAGCGCTTCCCTGTCGGAAATGAACTTCCTCGACAACAGGTTCGAGATAGCCTTCTCTGAGAAGGAACCATCACATGACGGCGCCGACGCGGTACAGTTTCTTATAGCGACAAACCCGGGCGAGGCCCTGAAGCCGCTCGAGAAGGTGGCCAGCGGCGGAGAGCTGTCGCGTATAATGCTCGCGTTCAAGACAGTATTTGCGGATACATATCACATCGACACACTGATTTTCGACGAGATAGACGCGGGTATAAGCGGTGTCACGGCCTCCTGCGTGTGCAGGAAGCTGCAGAGCGTGGCTAAGAATGCGCAGGTCATCTGCATAAGCCATCTGCCGCAGATAGTGGCCGGGGCGCAGACACATTTCCTTATAGAGAAGGGTGTCAGAGACGAAAAAACATATTCGGACATAAAAAAACTGGATGGTGAGGCATCCGTCATGGAGGTCGCAAGACTTCTCGGCGGTGATCATATAACCGAGAGCACCATAGAGAGCGCCAGGGAGCTGATCAGAAGCTCAGAGGTTGTATAAAACCTTAAAAAAATTTAAAAAACCTCTTTTCTTTTTGTGTATTTTGCCTTATACTACAAAGTGGGGAGAAAAATACCAACTATTAAACCTTTGGAGGTTGTGATATGAAGAATATTCTTTTTGTAGCCAGTGAGTGTGTTCCTTTTATCAAAACAGGAGGTCTGGCCGATGTTATCGGTTCATTGCCGAAGTATATAGACAAGACAAAGTATGATGTCAGAGTCATCATGCCTAAGTACCTGTGCATTCCTGAAAAGTACCGCAAGGAGATGCGCTATGTGACGCATTTCTATACGGATTTCTGCTGGAGGAACCAGTATGTTGGAGTTCTTGAGATGGAATACGAGGGAGTACATTTCTACTTCATCGACAGCGAGTTCTATTTCGGAGGTCCCTGGCCTTATCACAATATGTACGAGGACATCGAGAAGTTCGCGTTCTTCTCAAGACAGGTCCTTTCGTGCCTGCCCCTCATAGGCTTCAGACCCGACATCATCCACTGCAATGACTGGCAGACGGGTCTTGTTCCCGTATATCTCAACGATAATTTCCAGGGCGATATGTTCTTCATGGGTATAAAGACCGTTATGACCATACACAACCTGAAGTTCCAGGGCACGTGGGATGTTGAGACGATAAAGCACATGACCGGTCTGTCGGATTACTATTTCACGGCAGATAAGCTCGAGAGCTACCACAACGGCAATCTCTTAAAGGGCGGACTTGTGTATGCGGATATCATAACCACGGTATCCGAGACCTATGCGCAGGAGATTCAGACACCTTTCTACGGAGAAGGACTGGACGGCCTGATCGCGTCGAAGAACAACAGGCTTCTGGGTATCGTGAACGGTATCGACTACGCGGAATACGATCCCGCCACAGATTCGGCTCTGAGCGCGAACTACAACGCGGACAATTTCAGAACCGAGAAGGTAAAGAACAAGATGGCTCTGCAGCGTGAGCTGGGTCTCAAGGAAGATCCCGATGTATTCATGATCGGTATCATTTCCAGACTGACCGCGCAGAAGGGCTTTGACCTCATACAGTACATGATGGACGAGATCACTGCGGATGACATACAGCTTGTTGTTCTCGGAACCGGTGAGGGTCAGTATGAGCAGATGTTCAAGGACTACGCGGGACGTTTCCCTGAGAAGGTGTCCGCAAATATCTACTATTCGGAGGCTCTGTCCAGACGAATCTACGCAGGCTGTGATGCCTTCCTGATGCCTTCGCTCTTCGAGCCGTGCGGTCTTTCGCAGCTCATGAGCCTTCGCTACGGTACGCTTCCCATCGTCCGCGAGACCGGAGGTCTGAAGGATACCGTCATTGCTTACAATGAGTACGACAACACCGGTACAGGCTTCTCATTCGCGAACTTCAACGCACACGAGATGCTCTCGATCATGCAGTACGCGAAGGAGGTATTCTACCGCTATAAGAGCCGCTGGAACGACATGGTGGATCGCGCTATGCGACAGGACTTCTCTTGGAACGCTTCCGCGAGAAAGTACGAGGAGATGTACGCACGCCTTATCCGCGAGGCCGAGATAGAGCAGGCTGAAAATATCCGCCGCGCCGAGGAGCGCAGAAAGGCCGAGGAGGAGGCTGCCATCAAAGCCGCCCACGCCGCAGAGGCTGCGAAGAACGCGAGATTGAGCGCGCAGGGGGAAAATGAATAATAGTATTATTACAGTTCAGTGGAGTATTTAGGGGAAGGGTTATGAGTAAAACTTTCAATAGAGTATTGTTAATATCTCTGATAGTCATTCTTTTAGGTTTGGAATGTTTTTCAATTAAGGCTATTGCTGACCAAGTAATACTGTCGTACAGTAAAGAAACACAGAGTTTATCGAACTGGTGCTGGGTTGCATCGGCTAAGAATGCTGTTAAATATTCATACAATACTACAAAGCTTCAGTCAGATGCGGTTTATTATGTATATGGTAATATTTTTAATTATACTGCTAATCTTCAAAAAACTGCCTTAGCTGCTAATTATTTTTCAGACAACACTATGAATTATTACTACACTCAGAGAGGTACAGATGTAGGCGTAAAACCTTATGAATATCTGAAAGGGAAAATTAATATTGGAAGAGTAATTATTCTATCGGCAGGATACTATGTTAATGGTGAAAGGGATGGTGGACATGATGTCACTATGCATGGATATTTCAGTTACGGATCATATGCAAGCATGATATGGTACTTTGATCCTGATGATGGGATAGATTATGAATGTGCGTACAGTTCGTTTAAGTCAGGGAGTTTTAATGGAAGAATGTACGACGGAACGGTATATCCCACTGCGTAGAGATATTTGTTGTGTATAAATGAGGGATATCAACTATGAATAGATTAATTAAAACAATTTTGATCGCATTTGTATCATGTGGTTTGATTTTTACTTCATTATTGGCATGGGCTGATGATTATATCTATGATATAAGCGAAAAAACAGGTATCAAAATTGAGATTATTTCGAAGACTGTTGATCGTTTTTACGAAGATAAGAAAAACACTCAAAACAAGTTCTCTGTAGCTTCGTATTCGTTAGAAGATGCGTATTTAGTTACTCCTTTTTCAATTTATAAAATGATCAATGCTCATAATAGCGGATTGGCTATAGAAGACATGGCAGCTGATTATGGTAGGTTTATGCTTCCCATAGTAACAAATGATGGTAATGAAGGTATCGTTACATTTGAGTGTTCAGGAGGCCATCTTAAATATCTGGGAATGGGAGTCGCGGAAGAAGGCAGGAATATATCGGCATTGAGAATTAAGTCGGTTTTGGAAGCATGTAGCAGGCTAAAACTTGAGGTTACGGATGTAAATATTTTTATTAATGATTTATATCATATGTCTATTTCTGCTGTAGATACCGAAACCGGAAGATATTATGTTCCTTGTTCGTTTGGCTATTATGGACAGTATGGGATTGAGGATTATAGTATATATGGAGAAAATGAGTTCTGGGCGTTATTGGAGAGTGTATTTGACGAGGAGAATATGGATCCAGATTCTGACGGAGGGGTTCCGCTTAGGAATGAGATAAACGAGTCTGGTAAGAGTTCTAAGAAAAATGCTGAAAAGAAATCGATTGATCCAATAGCTGACATGGATGCTTTTGATGACAATTCCCTTCCGTTATTTGCTTATATACTTGTAGCTGTCGGGGCGGCATGCGGGATTGCTATTTGTTTGAGAGTGTTGTTAAAGAAAAAACAAAATCTATAGTTTATTGCTATTATTCCCCCATTCAAGTGTGATTATAGAGTGGGGGATTATTATTGTCTTATGGCCGAAAGAATAATTTAGTAATAAAAGTTAACAGACATTTAAGAAATTATTTGACAAACCACAATATATGGTGTATTATACCCACAACATGGATAATTGTGGGTTCACGGGGGAAGGTTTATGCTTACATGGTCCGAGAGAAGGAGGATGAAGAGAGAGCTTCGTCTTCTGGATAAAAAGATGGATGCAGCGCAGATATTTGATGCGGCGCAGCATTATTATACGGACCGGGAGTATATCGCCTGTGTGTCGGATATCCTGGAGAACCCCGCGTTTCGTTCCATGGGCAACTACATTATGCACGGGAATACTACCTGCAGGACACACTGCATAGACGTGTCGTATTTCAGCTACAATGTAGCTAAGAAGCTGGGACTGAATGCCGAAGCCTGCGCGAGAGCGGGACTTCTGCATGATATGTTCCTGTATGACTGGCATGACCACATAAGGACTACCGGGAACCATTTCCACGGGCTTACGCATCCGAGAGTCGCGATGAACAATGCTTCGAAGAACTTCTGCTTAAGCTGCATGGAGAGGGATATCATACTGAAGCATATGTGGCCGCTCACGGTGGTGCCTCCTAAGTATAAGGAGGGTCTGGTCGTGTGCTATGCCGACAAATACTGCTGCGTGGCTGAGGTGCTTCGCAGGCTGTCTCACCGTTTCAGGAGGGCGCTTTCAGCGTAAAGGGATGAGCTATATCGAACGCTATATATCTATATATAAGGAATCAGTCATCAATTTTATGGATCTGAGGCTGTTCAATATCATCAACTGGTTCTTTCTTTTCAGCATCTTCGGCTATTTTCTCGAGTGCGTGGTACTGTCCTTTGAAACGAAGAAGGTGATAGTGAACCGCGGGTTTACGAAGGGACCGTGCTGTATAATCTACGGCATGTGCGCTCTTTTTGCGACGCTCACGATAAAGCCCTTTATCTCAAATCCGGTGATATTGTTTTTTGAGTGTGCATTTATTGCGACATGCGCAGAGCTTCTCACAGCCAAGCTTATGATCAGGCTTTTCGGCGGCTTCTGGTGGGATTACTCGAACAAGCCGTTCAATTACAAGGGCATCATCTGCCTCGAGACATCGATCGGCTGGGGCTTCGTGGGACTTTTCTTCTTCTACTTCCTCGACGGCTTCTTCTTCAAGCTGGTGATGATGGTACCCGAGCTTCCCGCGCAGATCATCGCCGCGACACTTTCTATAGTATATGTCGTGGATTTTTCAGTGTGCATGTACAGAAGGCTGAAGGGACTTGAGAGCGATACCGAGGGTGTCGGAAGACTCAAGGTGAATTCACAGAATTAAAACTACCGGGCTTCGGTTTCGAAGCCCTTTTTTAGAACTTTAAAAGGAGTGATGCAGTTTATGAAGACTCTGATAAGTGAGATCAGCGCGATAGTTTCGCAGGCATTTGCGGATTGTGGATACGATCCCGCGCTCGGAAATGTGGTGAAAAGCAGCCGTCCGGATCTTTGCGAGTTCCAGTGCAACGGGGCAATGGCCGGGTCTAAGCTGTACAGAAAAAAGCCCTATGACATAGCGTGCGAGGTCCTCGAGAAGATAGGCGAGAGGCCTGAATTCGAAACTGTCGTTGCTATCATGCCCGGTTTTTTGAATATTATATTGTCGGGTGAATATCTCGCAGACTATCTGCACCGCATATCATCTGACGCTAAGCTCGGCGCGAATACGGAGCAGACGCCTAAGAAGATCGTTATCGACTACGGCGGCCCGAATGTGGCCAAGCCTCTTCATGTGGGACACCTGCGTTCAGCCATCATCGGAGAGTCCATCAAAAGGATCTACAGGTTCTACGGCAATGATGTGACGGGTGACGTACATCTCGGCGACTGGGGCCTTCAGATGGGTCTAATAATCAAGGAACTCGAGAGCAGGAGACCGGAGCTGGTATATTTTGATGATAATTACACGGGTGAGTATCCCGAGGATGCTCCGTTTACCCTCTCAGAGCTGGAGGAGATATATCCGACCGCCAGCAAGAAGTCGAAGGAGGATGCGGAGTTTGCGGAGGCTGCGCATACGGCTACATATGAGCTTCAGCAGGGCAGAAGGGGATACCGCGCTCTGTGGAAGCAGATTCTGGCGCTGTCCATACCGGATCTGAAGAAGAATTATGAGAACCTCGACGTGCATTTCGATGTGTGGAAGGGCGAGAGCGATGCTCAGGACTACATCGCGCCCATGATAGAGATGATGAAGGCCAAGGGTCTCGCGCAGGTCAGCGAGGGCGCGCTGATAATGGATGTGCGCGAGGAGAGCGATGCGAAGGAGATACCACCTTGCATACTCATGAAGTCGGACGGGTCAGTGCTTTATCACACCACCGATCTGGCTACGCTTGTGCAGCGCGAGAAGGATTATGCTCCCGACAAGGTGCTCTACGTCGTGGATAAGAGGCAGGAACTGCATTTTACACAGGTCTTCCGCGCTGCAAGAAAGTCAGGTATCGTTCGACCGGAGACAGAGCTTGCGTTTCTTGGTTTCGGCACCATGAACGGTAAGGACGGTAAGCCCTACAAGACCCGCGAGGGCGGCGTCATGAGGCTCGAGAGGCTTATAAAAGAGATAAATGACGCTGTATATGAGAAGAGCCTGGAGAGCGAGCACATAAGCGATGAGCAGGAGAGGATCGAGACCTCAAGGCTCATAGCCATGGCGGCTCTTAAGTACGGCGATCTGTCAAACCAGGCGTCGAAGGATTATATCTTCGATATCGACCGCTTCGCTTCCTTCGACGGAAATACAGGCCCGTATTTACTTTACAACATAGTTCGCATTAAAAATATACTTGCCAAATATGACGGCAATGTATCGTTCGATAAGATATCAGAGTCTGTAAGCCCCGCACAGAAGGCTCTTATGCTTACTATGGCATCTTATAACGATGTCCTCGACGCGGCATACTCAGAGTCCGCTCCGCACAAGCTCTGCGCGCTTTGCTACGATCTGGCGAATGCATTTAACTCGTTCTACAATGAGACGAAGATACTCACAGAGCCCGATGAGGGCAGGAGGGCTTCTTTCATAGGACTCATCGCCCTGGTGAAGACGATGCTTGAGACCGCGATAGAGCTGCTCGGATTTGCGGCACCCGAACGCATGTAAAAAGAATAAAAAAATCATGGCTGTCAAGAAAAAACACTTGACAGCCTGCTTTTTATCTGTTATAGTACCCGCGTTGTGAAGTGAAAGGGTCAGGAAGATCCTTCGACTCAACACGCTTCGCTGCGTTCGCTCATGATGACAAGGAGGTCGCTGTTTCATGGAGAAGGTCGTTGAGCAGACGCTTTTGTATGACTTCTACGGCGAGCTGCTGACAGAGCATCAGAAGGCGATATACGAGGAGGCTGTTTTTGAGGATATGTCTTACTCGGAGATCGCGCAGGAGCACGGCATATCCAGACAGGGTGTTTTCGACCTGATAAAGCGCTGCGACGCCATACTGGGCGGCTACGAGGAAAAGCTTCGTCTGGTGGACAAGTTCCTCAAGATGAAGAAGAGCGTCGATGTGATGAGAAGCATTGCCGAGAGTATCAAGACAGAGGAGAACGAGGAGCAGGTAAGAGAGCTCATCTCCATTGCCGACGGGATACTGGAAGATGAATAGGTGAATATATGGCATTTGAAAGCTTGACCGAAAAATTGCAGAATGTTTTCAAGGGCCTGAGGAGCAAGGGAAGACTTTCCGAGGCCGATGTGAAGACGGCTTTGAAGGAAGTAAAGATGGCCCTTCTCGAGGCGGATGTTAACTTCCGCGTCGTTAAGCAGTTTATAGCGTCCATACAGGACAGGGCTGTCGGCACCGAGGTGTTAAACGGTTTAAACCCCGGCCAGACAGTTATAAAGATCGTTCATGAGGAGATGATAAAGCTCATGGGCGAGACCACCACGGAGATGAAGCTCCGCCCGACGAATGAGATAAGCATCATCATGATGATGGGTCTTCAGGGTGCAGGTAAGACTACCACAGCCGCGAAGATCGCGGGTAAACTCAAGGCGCAGGGCCGAAAGCCCATGCTCGTGGCCTGCGATATCTACAGGCCTGCCGCTATCCGGCAGCTGCAGATAAACGGCCAGAAGCAGGGCGTGGAGGTATTCGAGATGGGTACCGCGCACAAGCCCGTGGAGATAGTGGAGTCTGCTCTTATAAAGGCGAGAGCAGAGAATTTCAATACAGTCATCATCGATACAGCCGGCCGTCTGCACATTGACGAGGCCATGATGGACGAGCTGTGCGAGATAAAGAAGAGCGTGGATCTGACGCAGTGCCTTCTCGTGATCGACGCCATGACCGGTCAGGACGCGGTAAATGTAGCCAGCGTCTTCGATGAGAAGATCGGTATAGACGGCGTCATAATCACGAAGATGGACGGTGATACGAGGGGCGGTGCTGCGCTTTCGGTCAGAGCGGTCACAGGCAAGCCGATACTCTACGCAGGTATGGGGGAGAAGCTTTCCGACCTCGAGCAGTTCTATCCGGACAGAATGGCCGGAAGGATCCTCGGTATGGGAGACGTGCTCACACTCATTGACAAGGCTCAGGCTGCCATCGATGAGGAGAAGGCTAAGGAGATGGAGCAGAAGCTGCGCAAGTCGCAGTTTGACTTCAACGACTATCTCGACTATATGGGCCAGATGAAGAAGATGGGCGGCATCGGCGAGATACTCAAGCACCTGCCCGGCATGGGAAGCAAGATGGCCATGCCCGAGGTCGACGAGAAGCAGATGGCGCGCACAGAGGCGATAGTCCTCGCCATGACAAAGAAGGAGAGATCGAACCCCGACATACTCAATCCTTCGAGGAAGAATCGTATCGCGAAGGGCGCAGGAGTGGACATCAGCGATGTGAACAAGCTGATAAAGGGCTTCGAGCAGGCTCGCAAGATGATGAAGCAGCTGCCCGGTATGATGGGCGGCAAGGGCATGAAGAAGGGTATGAAGTTCCCCTTCTCCATGTGATGACAACGTGTTAAACGCTATGCGTTTAAATATATCAATATTATATTCAGGAGAAATCCGGGAGGAGTATCATGGTAAAGTTAAGATTAAAGAGAATGGGTCAGAAGAAGGCACCTTTTTACAGAATAGTTGCTGCCGATCAGAGATCACCCAGAGACGGTCGTTTCATCGAGGAGGTAGGTTACTACGATCCTACAAAGGATCCCTCTGTCATCAAGTTCGATGAGGAGAAGGCTAAGAAGTGGCTTGCAAACGGAGCTCAGCCCACTGAGACAGTTGCAAAGCTTTTAAAGATCGCCGGCATCGAGAAGTAATTTCGCCCGTTTACGACCGGAGGCTTCAGGCAGACGGTCGACTTAAGGAGGTTTTTGATGAAGGATTTGATCGAGGTAATCGCTAAGGCCCTTGTGGATCATCCGGAGGAGGTCTCGGTGACTGAGGCGGAGGAGTATGACGAGACAGTCATTACGCTTCATGTGGCTCCCTCTGACATGGGCAAGGTCATCGGCAAACAGGGCAGGATAGCAAAGGCTCTGCGCACCGTTTTAAAGGCTGCGTCCGCTGATTCACCCAAGAGGGTATCACTGGAAATAGAGTAAACCCGGGGCTGTAGAGATACAGCCCTTTTTTAAGATGTAAATGATCGCCCGGAGGGGCGTTAATGATATGGCGGATTTAAATGATTATTTCAGGGTGGGAGTGATCACCAGCCCGCACGGAGTTCACGGTGAGGTGAATGTATTCCCCACGACCGATGATGTGTCGCGTTTCGATGATCTGAATACTGTTCTAATGACCCGTCCGGACGGCGCCGGGGAGGGAAGAGTGCTCCATGTAAGGAGCGTGAAGTATTTCAAGAACATGGTCATACTCGGCTTTGATGAGATAAAGACCATGAATGAGACCGAGCTTTTGAGAAAATACGAGCTCTATGTGAGCCGTGAGGACGCCGTGCCTCTGGAGGAGGGTGAGTATTTCATAGCCGATCTGATCGGTATGAAGGTCGTGAGCGACGAGGGACTTGATCTCGGTGAGCTCTATGACGTACTGCAGACAGGCGCTAACGATGTATATGTGACCAGAAGCGAAGGGTACGGCGAGGTGCTGATACCTGCCATTCCCCAGTGTATACAGGATATAGACATGGATCAGCGCGTCATACGTGTACACCTGCTTCCGGGACTTCTGGAGGGTTGAGATGAATTTTCATGTTCTTACACTTTTCCCTGAGCTGATAAATACCGTAATGAACACCAGTATCACCGGAAGGGCGCTTGAGAAGGGCGTGATCGGACTGGAGTGCGTGGATATCAGAGACTACAGCCACTCGAAGACACGCCGCGTGGATGATTATCCCTACGGCGGGGGCGCCGGTATGGTCATGCAGGCACAGCCCGTGGTGGAGGCCTGCAACGACCTTAAAAAGCGCGTCGGCAATGCACCTGTTATATATCTCACCCCACAGGGGAGGGTGTTCGACCAGAAGATGGCCAGAAGGCTTGCGCAGTACGATGATCTGATCTTTTTATGCGGTCATTACGAGGGCATCGATGAGAGGGCTCTCGAGCTGGTCGTGGATGAACAGATATCCATAGGCGATTATGTCCTTACAGGCGGGGAGCTTCCTGCGGCCATAGTCATGGACTGTATCAGCCGCCTGGTTCCAGGGGTTTTGGGAAATGACACATCTGCCGATGAGGAGAGCTTTCACGACGGACTTCTGGAGTACCCGCAGTACACGCGCCCTGAGGAGTTCATGGGCCTTCGCGTGCCTGATGTCCTCCTGTCAGGGCATCACGGCAATGTGGATAAGTGGAGACGGCAAAAATCCATCGAGAGGACTCTTTATGTCCGCCCGGATCTGCTTGAGAACGCGGTCCTGAATGAAAAGGACAGGGAGTATCTGAAGGAGATCGGTGGGTAGGGGGACGCAGGCTCGAGTCGGAGAAATTATTCAATTTCCTTCAATTTAATGAATTTCCCCCTTGATTTTATGAAAAACCTGTGGTAACATATCACGGTTGATTGCCTAAAGGCGGTCATAAATAAAAAGCAATGCTCCGCTGCCACGAGATGTGAGCCGAATGGCTGGTGGTCATGAACATTGGACTGGAGGTCGGGTGATGAACGAAATCATCAAGAAGATCGAAGCTGAGCAGCTCAAGGAGACAGTAGACAGCTTCAGAGTTGGCGATACCGTTAAGGTATACGCTAAGATCAGAGAGGGCGAGAAGGAGAGGATCCAGGTATTCGAGGGCACCGTTACGAAGAGACAGAACGGCGGCATCCGCGAGACATTCACAGTTCGTAAGATATCCAACGGCTGTGGCGTTGAGAAGACATGGCCCCTTCATTCACCGGCTGTGGACAGGATCGAAGTAGTCCGCAGAGGTAAGGTTCGCCGCTCTAAGCTTTTCTACCTCAGAGAGAGGACAGGAAAGAGCGCAAAGGTAAAAGAATTAGTAAGATAATTCTGAAAGGACAGCTTCACGGCTGTCCTTTTTCCTAATGAGGCTTTTATGAAAAATATTAATTTATATAAGTTCCTTATGGGACTGTCGATATTTCTTCAGGCGGCGGCTGGCCTGGTGCTCATCGGCTTTGGCATCTACGGCGAGATCGAGCTTTATACGCAGATCGACAGCTTCTTTCTGCACTTTATGTTCGTGCCGGGCGCGGTGCTTCTTCTGTCGTTCTTTCATTTTCTCGCGTTTAAGACCTATGAGAGAAAGTATAAGTTCGCGGAGACGGGAGGCTTCATCGCGCTTGTCGTATGCCTGACAGGACAGATACTGGTGCTTTTCTATGATATGTTCCCCGTGACATGGATACCGATGATGCTCTGGTATATACTGTGCGCGGCTGCGTGCGGCGGGGTGGTAATGTTTTTGAATCTGGTGTATGTTGTGGCATGGCTGGGACAGAAGAAGAGCATGGAGGAATGAGATGGACGGTTATAAAAAACTCATCCATATCATATCCAGAGTGCTGTGCGTAGCGGTGATCGCTGTGTTTTTCGCGCACTATTTCGGCAGGTCGGTGATATTTACGGGAAGCTCCATGGCTCCTGTGATAAAGAATACCGACGTGGTGCTTATTAACTCACTCACCTACAGGCTGTCATCTCCTGACAGGTATGACTGCATAGCATTTACGAGGGATACGGGGACCGGTATCAAAAGGATCGTGGGCCTCCCCGGTGAGACGGTATCGATAGAGGACGGTTATATATACATAAACGGTGTAAAGACGGAATACTACAAGGAGCCGATCTCGGCCGCGGGAGACGCAGTGTACGGCGTGACGGTTCCGGAGGGATGCTATTTCGTCATAGGAGACAGCCCTTCATTTTCACTTGACAGCAGGTACAATGAATTCGGCTTCGTCAGCAAAAACGATATACTCGGCAAGGTCTGGTTCACCATCTATCCGGTGAGAGATCTCGGCCCGGTAAAATAACTGATTACAAGGATAAAAAGTATGCAGGTACAATGGTATCCGGGGCATATGGCCAAAGCGAAGCGCATCATGCAGGACGATGTGCGCCTCGTGGATATGGTCATAGAGCTTGTAGACGCGCGTGCGCCGCTTTCAAGCCGCAACCCCGACATAGATAAGCTCGGCGGAGGAAAGTTCCGACTCGTGCTTCTGAACAAGGCCGATCTCGCGGATGAGAGAATCAACAGAAAATGGAAGGCTTATTTCGAGGCGCAGGGTGTGGCATGCCTCTGCCTTGATTCGCGTGACAGCTCTGTGAAGAAGGCGGTGACCGATTCGATAATGAAGGTAGCTGTAGCCAAATTTGAACGCGACATGGCGAGGGGTATACTGAACAGACCTGTCCGTGTCATGGTCTGCGGTATACCGAACGTGGGCAAGTCCACACTGATAAACACGATCGCGGGCCGCGCAAGCGCTAAGACCGGCGACAAGCCCGGTGTGACCAAGGCGAACCAGTGGATAAAACTGAATAAGCAGGTGGAGCTTCTCGATACCCCCGGTCTTCTGTGGCCCAAGTTCGAGGACATGAGAGTGGGTGATCGGCTCGCCATCATGGGGTCTATAAACGACGACATTCTGGAGAAGAGGGAACTGGCCGCATGCCTGCTCGGTATCCTGAAGAAGAGCTACCCCGAGGCGGTCACGACCAGATACGGGGTGGGATGCGAGGAGGATAATTATAAGCAGCTCGAAATGATCGCTGTCGCCAGAAATGCGCTGAAAAAGGGCGCGGAGCCGGATATCGACAAGGCTTCCAAGCTCATTATCGATGACTTCAGAGCAGGAAGGCTCGGCCGTATCAGCCTCGAGGAACCGTTATAAAGAAAGTATTTGTCATAAAGTTGTTGTTTTTTTGCTTTTTTATGGTATATTAATATTTGGTGCGTTTTGTGCGCCATATAATTCTGCAAACGGATCATTGCCATGAACGAAGAACTTGTTTTTGAAAGAATAAAGGTCGAGACACCGGCACAGGAGAGCTCAAGGATAACCGCTCTTGATGTCGTGTGGTTCATCCTGTATATCATATGCATCTGTCTTGTGTGCGTACTTATCGTATCTTTCTGCTTTCAGAGGACTGTGATAGACGGCACATCCATGGAGCCCACGCTGTCCGAGAACGAAAGCGCCATCGTAAGCAAGATATCATACATATTCTCGCTTCCGAAGAGGTTTGATATAGTCGTTTTCGAGTACGACAAGGGCAACGGCATTCACTACGTTAAGCGTGTGATCGGTCTTCCCGGTGAGACTGTCCAGATAAAGGACGGTTATGTTTACATAAACGGTGAGAAGCTCGAGGGCGATGATTACGGCGCGAAGATGTTCAATCCCGGTATAGCATCCGAACCCATCACACTCGCGGATGACGAGTATTTTATGCTCGGTGATAACAGAAATGAGAGCGCCGACAGCCGCTACGCTGATGTCGGAGTGATAAAGCGCAGCCAGATCGTCGGCAAGGTATGGCTTCGCATAACGCCCCTGTCCAAGTTCGGAACGGTTGAATGATATGGCAGATAACGCAAAAAAGGCTGCGAAGCTCGCCGCGGAGCTGGAGCGGCTTAAGAGAATGAGGGAGTTCGAGAACGAGTATCCCGATGATTTTGTGATAGGCGGTATAGACGAGGCTGGAAGAGGACCGTATGCGGGACCTGTCGTGTGTGCCTGCGTGGTGCTTCCAAGAGATGTGGATATCCTCTACGTAAACGATTCGAAGAAGCTCTCCGAACACATGAGAGACGTCTTATATGATGAGATCATGGAGAAGGCTGTAAGTGTCGGAGTCGGTATCGCTGACAATGAGCTCATTGACCGGGTAAATATCCTTCAGGCGGATTATATCGCGGCTGCTGACGCCGTATCGCAGCTTTCTGTGAGACCGGATGTGCTGCTCAATGACGCCATCATCATACCTCAGGTGGATATAGTTCAGAGGAGCATAGTTAAGGGCGACGCGAAGAGCATTTCCATAGCGGCAGCGAGCATCATCGCGAAGGTCACAAGGGACAGGATAATGAAGGAGTACGACGCGCTCTACCCGCAGTACGGCTTCGCACAGAACAAGGGCTACGGAACCCGCGCGCACGAGGAGGCCATAAGACAGTATGGTATCTGTCCCATCCACAGAAGGTCGTTCCTTTCAAAATTCGGAGTGGAAAACAACAGGTAATGTCAGATAACAACAGAGAAAAGGGCAGTCGGTACGAGGAGCGTGCGGCTGCCTTTTTGGAAAATGAGGGCATGACGATACTTGCCCGCAACTACCGCACCAAGGCGGGTGAGATAGATATAATAGCTAAGGACAGCGACGGCACGCTCGTGTTCGTGGAGGTCAAGTTCAGGGCGAATCTGAGGGCCGGCTGGCCGGCTGAGGCTGTCGGCAGTAACAAACAGGCGCGCATCTTCAGAGCCGCGCAGTGGTACATGAAGCAGTATAAGATATACGGCGGAAGGATGAGGTTCGATGTGGTGTCGGTCCTCGGCGGTGAGATAACGCATATAAAGAACGCTTTCGGTGGGTTTTAGATGTACTGGAAAAAGAAAAACTATAAAACGACCTCAGTTAAACAAAATAACAAAGTCACATGGATCGAGTTCGATCTTTTAAACGACAGGTCATATCCTGTCCGCCACGCCTTTTCCACGCGACTGGGAGGGGTAAGCCGCGGCAATACGGGAAGCATGAACCTGAGGCGCTGTGTTTACGATTCAGACGAAAACTACTGCACGAATATTCACCGCTTCTTCGATGCGGCAGGGCTTTCGTTCGATAATCTTGTGGCGACGCACCAGACACATACCGTAAATGTCCACACAGTCACACAGGAGGACGTGCCCACGGGGACTCTGTTTGACAGGCAGTTCGAGGACATCGACGCCTTGGTCACGAATCTGAAGCATGTGCCTTTAGTGTGCAGCTTCGCGGACTGCATACCGATATTTCTCTATGCCGCGGATGTCGACGCTATAGGCATGGCTCACGCGGGCTGGAGAGGCTGTGTGGGTGATATAGCGGGAGAGACCGTCAGAAGACTTGTAAGTGAGTACGGAGCGAAGCCGGAGAATATATCTGCCTGCATAGGGCCGGGCATCTGCTCAGATTGCTATGAGGTGGGATGTGAGGTCGCTGAGCGCTTCAGAGAGAGGCTGGGAGAGGAGAGAGCTTCACTTATATTAAAGCCCGGAAGAGAAGGGCATTTTCAGCTCGATCTGCTCGCCGCGAACAGGGAGTTTCTGCTTCTTGCGGGGCTCCATGAAGATAATATAGCCATAAGCGATATCTGTACCGCCTGCAATCCGGACAAGCTGTTTTCGCACAGAGTCTTAGGACCCGTGCGAGGCGGACAGATAGGGGTCATTGAACTTATATAGAAGCTGAAAGGATGGACAGGATATGTACTATCTGATAAAGGATACGCTTACAGAGACCACGGCGCAGGAGAGAAAGAAGGCCGGCTGCCAGTATGTGGCGGTCATAACCTCGGCCGAGTGGAAGAAGTGTAGGGATGAATTCGAGATGGGTATCGATATGGACAGCGAGCCGGGTGAGATATACTCGACGAAGGCGGAGGTGAATTACGATTCACTCACCGGAAGCTTCAGCATCCCGGACAGGAGCGATTTCGTGAATTACCGCGAGTTCCTGTTCGCTCTCGACGAAAAGGGCATAGTATTCATCGATGATACCGATACGGTAATTAAACTGATCGAGGGCATAAAGAAGACAAAGAAGTGGCGTTTTCCGAGCCTCGAGCGCTTCCTCTACGACTTTCTCGAGCAGATAGTGAAGGATGACCGTGAGCTGCTCGAAAAGTACGAGAAAGAGCTCGAGGTCATGGAGGATTCCGCGTCCGAGGACGGTGAGGCTCAGTTTTCGGAGAGACTGAACGACATAAGAGGCTATATCCGCGACCTGAAGGTCCACTACGAGCAGCTTCTCGACTTCTCACAGGAGCTTGAGGAGAATGAAAATGAATTCTTCCACCCCGACAATCTCCGATACTTCAAGCTCTACTCAAGGCGCATAGAGCGCCTTCGCGATGCGGCCGTCGCTGTCGGAGACCATACGCTTCAGATACGTGATATCTGTAAGGCATATCTTGACATAAAGCAGAACCGCATCATGACGCTCCTCACCATCGTCACGACCATCTTCATGCCACTGACCCTCATTGCAGGCTGGTACGGCATGAACTTCATCTACATGCCCGAGCTCTCCAGCCGCTGGGGCTACCCGATCGTGATAGGCATCAGCGTGCTCATAGTCATCGTCAGTCTGGTGTTCTTTAAGAAAAAGAAGTGGCTGTGATAGATACTGTATATAATAATTTCAGGGCGGAGACCAAACTCCGCCCTGTATGCATTCTATGATATAATATGATCACTTTCCCTCGTTGTACTCGCTGATGAGGCGCTGGATCCTTACTGTGGGGTCGATGACTTCGGCTACGGACTGGTCGTGGTTTAATGTGTTTATAATGGCGGCCAGGAACTTGCTCATATTCGCCTCGATGTACCAGGACTTCTCGAAGAGCTCTGCGGGGCGGTAGTTTAAGTTGGTGGTGATGACGTAGTCGAAGATACCCTTGTTGTGGTATTCGTCGAAGGCCTCAAAACCGTTCGTGAACAGTCCGAAGGTGCAGCAGATAATTACACGCGCCGCGCCGCGCTCTTTAAGCGCGCGTGCGGTGTCGAGCATGCTCTCACCGGAGGAGATCATATCGTCGATGATGATGACGGTCTTGTTCTCCACGGATGAACCGAGGAACTCATGGGCCACGATGGGGTTGCGGCCGTTCTCTATCTTGGAGTAGTCGCGTCTCTTGTAGAACATACCCATATCGACGCCTAAGTTGTTGGCGAAGTAAACGCTTCTGCCCATGGCGCCCTCATCGGGGCTTATGACCATCAGGTGCTCCTTATCGATCTTAAGGTCCTTCTCGCGGGAGAGGAGAGCTTTCATGAACTGATAGGGGGGCTGGAAATTATCAAAGCCGCTTAAAGGAATGGCATTCTGAACTCTCGGGTCGTGAGCGTCGAAGGTGATGATGTTGCTCACACCCATCTTCGTGAGCTCCTCAAGAGCCATGGCGCAGTCGAGTGATTCGCGCCTCGTTCTCTTGTGCTGTCTGCTCTCGTAAAGGAAGGGCAGAATGACTGTGACACGTTTCGCGGCGCCGATGGAGGCGGAGATGAGCCTCTTGAGGTCCGAATAGTGGTCGTCGGGAGACATATGGTTCGTATGGCCGCATACATTGTATGTGAGGCTGTAGTTGGTGACGTCGCCGATGATGTATACGTCGGCACCGCGGGATGACTCATAGAGAACACCCTTGGCCTCGCCTGAGCCGAATCTCGGACAGCTGGTCTTTAAGAGATATGTGTCGCAGTCGTAGCCGCGAAGCTGGAGAGCGAGCTCCGTGTTGTCATTTGACTCCTTCACGCTGCGGCGAAACTCAACTATGTACCGATCGACCTCCTCGGCGAGAGTTCTTGCGCCCTCGAGAGCGATGATCTTGAGCGGTCCTTCCGGTATCACGTCATTGAAAATGAATTCGTCTGCCATATGGCACCTCCTTCTTAATTCGTGCAAATCGATTATAAGAGATGAACACTCAAAAGTCAATCGTTAGTGCGGGGTAACCGGGAAAACATTTTTAACTTGAATAAAATGTGATATGTGGTAGGATATAAGACAGTGAAATTTAAAACAGATAGGTTAGAAAAATATGGCTGATATTAAAAGACCACGCGACCGCCACGCAAGACATGTGATCAGCTCAGTCGAGAAGAACAGTCCGGCCTTTCGGGCGGGCATTCGTCCGGGTGAGACGCTGATAGAGATAAACGGCAAAGAGGTCGAGGATATATTCGATTATAGGTTTCTGGTGCAGGACGAGAAGCTGAAGTGTGTCCTGAGAGAGGAGGACGGAAGCCTTCGCACTGTGAAGGTCATAAAGAACGAGTATGAGGACCTCGGGCTCGAATTTGAGAACGCCCTGATGGACTGCTACAGGTCGTGTACGAACAAGTGCATATTCTGTTTTATCGATCAGAACCCTCCCGGGATGCGCGAGACGATATATTTCAAGGACGATGACAGCAGGCTGTCGTTCCTTCAGGGAAACTATGTGACTCTCACAAATATGTCCGACGCGGATATCGATAAGATCATACGATATCATCTGTCGCCTCTGAATGTTTCGGTGCACACCACCAATCCCGAGCTTCGCTGCAGGATGCTCAACAACCGCTTTGCCGGGGAGGCAATCGGGAAGCTTAAGAAGCTGGCAGCGGGCGGGATAAAGATGAATTCGCAGGTCGTTCTGTGCCCCGATGTAAATGATAAAAAAGAGCTCGACCGCACTATACTGGAGCTTTCCCTTATGTACCCATCGCTGGAGACTCTGTCCGTCGTGCCTGTGGGTGTGACAAAGTTCCGCGAGGGACTCTACCCCATGAGGACTTTCACGAAGGAGGAATGCCTCGCAACGGTCAGACAGATAGAGGACTGGCAGGAGAGGATAAGGAAGAGGACAGGCAGGAGATTCGTATATGCGAGCGATGAATTCTATATAAATGCGGGTCTTGACCTCCCGTCGGAGGAGACCTATGAGGGTTATATGCAGCTGGATAACGGTGTCGGGATGATGAGGCTGCTGACCGAGGAGGTAAAGTCCGCCATCAAGGACTGCGTATACCGCGTGCAGAGCAGGGGAGTGGGCAGGCTTTTGCTGCCGGGCCTCAGAAAGTACATGAAGACGGACGGCATAAAGAGGGAGCTGTCCGCCGCCACAGGTATGCTCGCATACCCGTATATCAGAAGATACATGGACTGGATACACGACAAGTTTCCGAATGTGACGGTACACGTGTATCCGATAAGAAATGATTTCTTCGGCGAAAAGATAACCGTTTCGGGGCTTATAACGGGCGGGGATCTGAAGAATCAGCTTTCGGATAAAAACTTAGGCTCACAACTTCTCCTTCCCGTTAATATGTTCAGGAGCGGTGAGGAGGTCTTCCTCGATGATATGACGAGGACCGAGCTTGAAAATGCTTTACAAGTGAAGATTAATATTGTAAAATCAGACGGATGCGATCTGGTGGAGGCGGTTCTGGGACTTCTTCCGGAGCGCGAATATCAGGGACATTCACCCTATGAACCCGAGGAGATAGAATGAGCAGACCTATAGTGGCCATAGTAGGCAGACCGAATGTGGGCAAGTCCACGCTCTTTAATACACTGGCCGGTGAGCAGATATCCATAGTGAAGGATACACCGGGAGTTACGAGGGACAGGATCTATGCAGACTGCGAATGGCTTAACAGAAAATTTACACTGATAGATACGGGCGGTATAGAGCCCGACAGCAAGGATGTCATACTCTCCCAGATGAGGGAGCAGGC
>DGVE01000003.1 GCA_002395865.1 Lachnospiraceae bacterium UBA4292
AAAGTTAAGATTTGTTGAGTCTGAAAGCACCAGAGGCGCCCCCGTGATCTCGCAATGCAACAATTTGCTTAAAGAAGATCTTGCTTCTATTGACTATTCGGATTCGTGGGTTTATCCTTCTCTGTGTGAGAGGTATTGCCCGGATGATATTCCGGGACATCTGAAATATATAACGGGGTTGGATGGTACGGCAGTGAGGGAATTGATCATCCCGGACGGTGTGGAAGAGCTTTACCATTTTGCAAATCACTGCGATCAACTTGAGAAAATTGTCCTCCCGGATACCGTAATTGACGCAGAGTGGAGCTTTAATGATTGCCCAAATCTAAAGGAACTCTACGTCTATGGCAAAAAGACAAAGGGAATGCCCCCGGGACAAGTGACCAGTGATGAATTGATGATCTACTGTATAAAGTGGTCAGAAACGGAGAATTACGCATATATGAGGGGGATGAGGTATAGCTACATAGAAGCGGGAGAATGATGAACAATTTCGGTGGCTGTAATTACTTTCATCATATGTATTGATGACCCGGGACGATTATGATGATTTGTCCCGGGTCAGTCAGATTACTTCATGCTATATACCGCATGAATGCAATATAAAGCTTAAAAGGGATAATGACCATAAATAGAACGATATGTTTATAGTGATCAAAAATCTAAGAAGACTGTTTACCGGCCAGCGGCTGTTCGCCCTGCTTATCATACTCACTCAGGCGCTGGGGGTATTTGCGCTATGCTTCTGTGTGAGCGTGCTGTATAACAATCATTATGAACTGTTGGAGAGCGATAGTAAGGCCAGAAGTATCAGCATCAACCTTCTTCAGCCGCTTAAGGTGAACGGAGGCGATGATAATGACAGTCTGGTGAAAGGCATCCGTGAGATATTCGGCGAAAATGTGAACGAAGTGCTTCTTATGAGTTTTGAGGCCGAAGAGGCTTATGAAGGCGGAGTCGTGGGTTATGTGGCTACCGGGCGACCGGGAGAGGGCGGACTCACCTACAGTGAGGAGATCATGGATACTCTGCGTGTGCAGACAAATTCCGGCCGAAGCCTCTCAGAGGATGATTTTCTGCAAAGGAAAAGAGTATGCGTGGTTACTACCGGTTATGACAGGAGTAGTGCGTCTATAGAAGGGACACAGCTCGAGATAGTCGGCAGGCGCGATATGGAACTGGCCATAGTGTGGCTGCCTGCGACTACGTGGAATTTTGTTACACATTCGGTAAAACTCACATTTTACAGGATACCTACGCAGGTGGATTACGACAGATACTGCCGTTTGATGGATGGCCTGGTAGGACCCGATGGTTATGAGATAAGTCCATATTTCGCCGGAAATGATGATATGAAGGCTCTGTATCGTACGGTTGCATTTGCCGTGGGAGGCGTGAGTGTTCTGGTTCTGGGAACACTTATGGTCCTTTACGGCTATATCTATGAGACGAGGCGTGACGTGCTGGTGAAGATGAAGCTGTGCGGATGCAGCAAGGCATATGCGGCGCGCTGTTACATAACCGAAAGCCTGCTTATATCCACTGCCGCGGCACTCATGGGGCTTGGAATCTTTGCGCTTTGTGAAAAACTGTGGCTTGTTAAGTATTATCCATACACGGCTTCATTATCAGGTACCGGTGCTTATGCGGGCTGCATGGCTGTCGTATTTACACTGGTCATGGTTGAAAATATGATAATGTCCTTCGCAAATGCTTCGGTGTCACTTAAAGAACAGCTCAGGAGTTTGTGATCATGCTTTCGCTTGCTGTAAATGAATTCATCCGCAACATCAAACTGAATATCGTGCTTATCATACTGCTGACTCTTATGACCTCAGTGACCATTGCGACCGGATCGGTCATAATGTATGAGTGGAACAGGTACGCTCCGTTTTATCCGCTAAAGGGCAGGGAAGGCATCTTTACTATCGTTATGAACGAGGCAGATAAGGAGGCAGCGGGAGCGTTTCTGGACGAGGAGTATGTGACAGGTTATTCCGACCTGAGTCCGGATGCGCAGGAATATACTCCGGTTAAGATCGTATGCCTCGATGAGTGGGCGTGGTCGGCAGCTTCGCCCAGGCTTGGCGAGGGAAGCTGGATAGATAAGGCACATGAGGGAAGCTCTATTGCCGCTGTACTTGGCGGAGAAAAGGCGTGGGAGCGTTTTCGGGTGGGCAATGAGCTGGTCATGTACGATACAGAGGGAATGGAATACCGTTTTGATGTGACGGGTATCATGCTTCCGAAGACATATTGCATAGGTACGGCAAATTCATATTCCGCAGCCATGAGAAACTATGAGATGTTCTACGACATCTGCTATGACGATCTGTTTCTGGTGGTAAGACGTGAAGATTATGAGAAGACCGGTCAGAATATTTACACTTCCGTAAATAAGCTGTACACCTATAAGGAGGGGCATGAGGAGGAGAAGGCGGCCTTTTTCGAGCATATGCAGAATGTGAGCGGATTTGCGGCCATAGAACTTTCAAAGTGGAACGAAAACAGCCGGGATATGTTTTTTAAGAATATCAGGACCTATATTCCGATAGCCGTGGTGGGTACTCTGCTTCTGGTTATTTGTACATTCGCCTCGGTTTATGTCATACAGGCGGTCGGAAGACGTCACATGGCTGTGTATTACCTGCTGGGCGCAAATGCGCGCACAAGGCTCCTTCTGTCCATGGGTAACGGCGCCGGAATAGTCGTATTCTCCGCTCTCTTTCAGACCATCATAGTCAATTTGTTTGCCATCATCGACGCAGGCAGGACCGCGGTGATATATACAGATATGACGGCCGCATTTATCGCGGGGGAGTATTACACTCTGTTCCTTTTAGTGAGTCTTCTGTTTTTCTTTCTTGCGAGCAGAAGAATGTCGCCGAAGGAGTATCTGAGGAGGGGGAGAAGGTGATTTCCTGATACAAAAATGTGTAGAATTCTACATTTTTATTGATTAATACTTTGATGTGTGATACACTATGTTCATAAAAATTGTAGAATTCTACACAATTGGAGAATAACATGATAAGGCGGGATAAGTATCTTAAGCAGTTGACAGAGGCTCGAAATAACGGATTTCCAAAGGTTATCACCGGCATAAGGAGATGTGGTAAATCATTCCTACTAAAGGAAATTTACAGGGAATATCTGTTGTCAGATAATGTTCCGGATAAGAATATCATCATTATGGAATTGGATGATGACAGGAATGTTAAATACAGGGATCCGCTGGAAATGGGGGAATATATTCGTCAGTTATGCTCGGAACCCGAAATGTATTATGTATTTCTTGACGAGGTACAGAAGGTATATCCCATCGTCAATCCAAACTTAACCGAAGGGAAGCATATTCCAGCACGTAAAGAGGACTCAAATGTGGTAACCTTTGTGGATGTTGTTCTGGGGCTTTCACGTGAAAAGAATATAGATCTGTACGTGACCGGCTCCAATTCAAAAATGC
This sequence comes from Lachnospiraceae bacterium UBA4292, assembly GCA_002395865.1. Classification (GTDB taxonomy): domain Bacteria; phylum Bacillota; class Clostridia; order Lachnospirales; family Lachnospiraceae; genus UBA4292. The sequence goes on from DGVE01000003.1 coordinate 3,467, forward strand.
TGTCCTCAGACATAGTTACTGAATTCAGAGACAAGGCAACACAGATACATCTCGCACCTCTGTCTTTTGAAGAATACTTCGGTTATGTAGGAGGATATGAGGCTGAAGCGATCTATTCCTACATGCAATATGGTGGTATGCCGCTTGCAGTATTAAAGAAAGATGAGGAGAAAAAGGAGTATCTCAGAGGATTGTTTGAAACCACATACTTCCGGGATATTATAGAACATAATAATCTGAGGAGAGGTGAGGAACTGGATGAGCTCTGCAATATAGTCAGTTCCGCGACCGGTGAACTGCTCAATTCGGAGAAAATAGCCAATACTTTTTTAAGTGTTCGTAAGTCGAAGATAGATAAACAGACTGTTGAAAACTATATCGGATATTTCGTAGATGCATTTATTCTTAATGAGGCCAGAAGATATGACATTAAGGGCAGGAAAGAGATCGGAGCGCTGAGAAAGTATTATTTTTCCGATACGGGACTTAGAAATGCGAGACTAAATTTTGCGTTTCCGGATGAAGGTCAGATGCTGGAGAATATAGTTTATAATGAACTTTGCTATAACGGTTATTCGGTAAATGTCGGATCATTCGATACTATTGAAAAGAATAAAGAGGGTAAGTCTGTCAGAAAAACAAACGAAGTGGATTTTTTCGCGCAGAAAGGGATGAGGGCGTATTATATCCAGGTGACGGCAGATATATCTGATGAAAGCACCAGAAACAGAGAAATACGACCATATGTCCTGCTTAATGATCAAATACAGAAAATCGTTGTAGTGAATAAACCGATCAAAGAGACTCGCGATGAGAAAGGATTTACGATTATAGGCATAGCCGATTTTTTGCTGAGATTTATAAAGTGAGGAGGGGGAGAAACGAATAAGGGGGCGCAAAATGCGTCTGAATATGCTTTATTTCAGCCGGAGAGGGGACTTGAACCTCTCCGGCTTTTGTTACTTGCGCTAAATTCGGACGTTATAAAACAGGGCATTTGTGCATATTATATAACAATTTAGTTCGTCAAAAAGTTAACAGTCTTTTCCTTTGACAACGGGGGATTCGTCACATATAATGTTAGTCAAGGGCATATGGCCTGCGACAAAAATAAGGTGGACGACCACCTCATAATACATCAGGAGGAAGACATGGATCTTAAGTTGCGAGACAAAAAGGAATGCAGATTTGACGCGGTTTCACTGGGGGAGATAATGCTCCGCCTTGACCCGGGAGAGGGCAGGATCAGGACCGCGAGAAGCTTCACAGCGTGGGAGGGCGGCGGCGAGTACAACGTCATCCGCGGCCTTCATAAATGCTTCGGACTGGACACCGCAGTCATAACTGCATTTGCGGACAATGAGGTCGGCAAGCTCATGAAGGACCTCATCGAGCAGGGCGGCGTGAATACGTCCCTCATCAAATGGAAGAAGACCGACGGTATCGGACGTATCTGCAGGAACGGTCTGAATTTCACCGAGAGGGGCTTCGGTATAAGGGGCGCTGTGGGCTGCTCGGACAGAGCGAACACCGCCATCAGCCAGGCTACACCGGCTGATTTCGACTTCGATTACATATTCGGGGAGCTGGGCGTAAGATGGCTCCACACAGGCGGTATCTACGCGGCTCTTTCGGAGCAGGCCTGCGAGACGGTCATCGCTGCGTGCAAGGCGGCTAAAAAGTACGGAACCATCGTTTCATACGATCTGAACTACCGTCCTTCCATGTGGTCCGCGATCGGCGGCCAGGCGAAGGCTCAGGAGGTTAACAAGGAGGTGGCCAAATATGTCGATGTCATGATCGGCAACGAGGAGGACTTCACGGCCTGCCTCGGCTTCGCCATCGAAGGCAATGATGAGAACTTAAAGGAACTGAACCTCGACGGCTACAACAAGATGATCTGCAAGGCTGCCGAGACCTACCCGAACTTCAAGGTGGTAGCCACCACGCTTCGCACGGTCAAGACCGCTACGGTAAATGACTGGAAGGCCATCTGCTGGGCTGACGGTCAGATCTACAAGTCAAAGGACTATGACGGACTCGAGATCATGGACAGAGTCGGCGGCGGCGATTCGTTCGCTTCGGGTCTTGTATACGGTCTCATGACCACGCAGGACCCCGAGAAGGCAGTCAATTACGGCGCGGCACACGGCGCACTCGCCATGACCACACCCGGTGACACATCCATGGCCAGCAAGGCAGAGGTCGAGGCCATCATGGGCGGCGCAGGCGCGAGAGTAAAGAGATAAAGGAGAATATCATGTCAGTAAAGTCAGATAAGGTTTTTGAAAAATTTACAGAAGTATGTATTATACCGGTAGTCGTTCTTAACGACGCGAAGGATGCACTTCCCCTGGGAAAGGCCCTCATGGAGGGCGGTCTTCCCGCGGCTGAGGTGACCTTCAGAACAGCGGCTGCAGAGGAGAGCATCCGCATCATGGCGCAGAATTTCCCCGACATGCTGGTAGGCGCAGGTACCGTGCTCACTGTAGAGCAGGCAGGGCGCGCAGTGGCTGCGGGAGCTAAGTTCGTTGTGGCGCCCGGTCTTGACGAGGAGGTGGTTCAGTACTGCCTCGATAACGACATCCCCGTGTGCCCCGGCACCCAGACCGCTTCCGAGATGATGAAGGCTCTGAAGATGGGTCTCACGAAGGTGAAGTTCTTCCCCGCTGAAAATGCGGGCGGCCTGAAGATGATAAAGGCTATCGGCGCGGCCCTCACGGCTCTTAAGTTCATGCCCACGGGCGGTATCAACGCGTCGAATGTCAGGGAATACCTCGCAAGCGACAAGATCTTCTGCTGCGGCGGCTCATGGATGGTAAAGGGCGATCTGATAAAGGCAGGCGAGTTCGACAAGATCACGCAGCTCGTTAAGGAGGCTGCCGGCATCGTGAAGGAAGTCAGAGGATAAGGAGCCACAGATATGCGTAAATTCATGGATGATGATTTCATGCTCTACAATGACACGGCAAAGCATCTGTTTCACGACTATGCAAAGTCTCTGCCGATCATTGACTATCACTGCCATATCTCGCCCCATGAGATCTACGAGGACAGAAGATATGACAATATAGCCCAGATATGGCTGGGCGGCAAAAATCCCGACGGCTCCTACTTCGGCGACCACTACAAGTGGCGCCTTATGAGAAGCAACGCGGTGCCGGAGGATGTGGTCACGGGTGATACAGAGCCCTTCGAGAAGTTCAAGGCATTTGCCGCGACGCTTGAGATGGCCATCGGCAATCCCATGTACCACTGGTCGAATATGGAGCTGAAGAAGTACTTCGGTATCGAGGAGCCCCTGACTGTGGACAACGCGCAGAAGATCTGGGAGAGGACCTCCTTCCTTCTTCGCAACGACCCGAAGCTCTCCGTGCGCGGCATCATCCGCTCATCGGGAGTGAAGTATGTAGGCACCACGGACGATCCCATCGACAGCCTCGAGTGGCATGAGAA
>DGVE01000207.1 GCA_002395865.1 Lachnospiraceae bacterium UBA4292
CGGCATCAAGAAGTACCAGTGGGTGACTCTGCCCATGGCCATCCACGGTGTGATAGCTAAAAAGGACGGCACTGTGGTGGATGTAGTGATCGGTGAGGACGACGATACCGTAGTAGGCATCTCGGATATCCTTATCCACCTCGCAGGCAAGCAGATGGCGAAGAATGCCTCCGTGGCGGTGGAGGGTGAGAACCTCGACGTGCTCGTGGCAGGCAGACCTCTTGCGCAGAACGACGATGAAGAGAAGAAGGAGGAGAAGAATGCCGTAAAGAAGGCTCTTCTTAAGATATTAAAGGACAGATATGATGTGGAGGAGGAAGATCTCCTCAGCGCAGAGCTCGAGGTGGTTCCTTCCGGCAAGGCCAGGAATTTCGGGCTTGACAGCAGTATGATTATGGGTTACGGACACGATGACAGATGCTGCGCGTATCCCTCACTTGTGGCTCTTATCGAAGCAGGCGCACAGGAGAAGACCGGTGTATGCATGCTCGTGGACAAGGAGGAGGTCGGAAGCATAGGCGCGACCGGTATGAAGTCACGTTTCTTTGAGAACACCGTGGCTGAGCTCATCAGCCTCACGACTGATAGCTACAGCGATCTGCTGCTCAGGCGTGCGCTCCAGAATTCGTGCATGCTCTCATCGGACGTGAGCGCGGCATTCGATCCTCTGTATGCGGCGTCATTCGAGTCGAAGAACGCGGCTTACCTTTCACACGGACTGGTATTTAACAAGTTTACGGGCGCCAGAGGTAAATCAGGCAGCAACGACGCGAATGCGGAGTACATGGCGCTCATCAGAAGGACAATGGATGAGGCAGATGTTTCCTACCACACCGCGGAACTCGGCAAAGTGGACGAGGGCGGCGGCGGAACCATCGCCTACATTATGGCAAGATACGGCATGCAGGTGATAGACAGCGGACTTGCGGTGCTTAATATGCACGCTCCGTGGGAGATCATCTCCAAGGCCGATCTCTACGAATCGAAGAAGGGATACATGGCATTCCTTAAAATATAGGAAAAATGGAAGCTAAAAAAGAAAAAGAAAATATACGCGGGCGTTTCGCGACCATACGCTTCTTCATGAAGGGAAGCGTGAGGTTCTTCCTGTGCTCGGTCATTTTCGTCTGCCTGCTCGTGGTATTCGAGCTGGTGAATCCGAAGGTGATCGGCTGGACTGTGGATTTTGTGACCGGTGACATGAGCCGGATGCCGCAGTTTTTAAAGGACCTGGTGGAACGCCTCGGCGGAAGGAGCTGGTGTATTGAACACCTGTGGGTGTTCTCACTTATAGTGGCAGGCATTGCCGTTATCGGGGCAGTCTGCAGATACGCGTTCCGAATGTTCAACGGAACCATGGCTGAGACACTTGTCAAGCGCATGCGCGACACAGTGTACGATCAGGTCATTCATCTGCCGTTTAAATGGCACGATGACAACCGCACGGGAGATATCATCCAGAGGGCGACCTCGGACGTGGATATGGTTCGCAATTTCATCTCCGAGCAGCTCACCAGCGTGTTCAGGATGGTGATACTTCTGGTGCTGGCCCTCTCCATGATGGCATCGATAAACGGCTGGCTGACGCTTGCGGCAGCCGCATTCATACCGGTGATAATCGGTTACTCACTCATCTTTCACAGAAAGATAGGAAGCGCCTTTGAAAAGGCCGACACGGAGGAGGGCAAGCTCTCCGCCATTGCCCAGGAGAATATATCGGGGCTGCGCGTGGTGAGAGCCTTCGGACGCGAGAGGTACGAGAGGGAGAGATTCGAGGGCAAGAACGAGACATACACTAAGCTGTGGGTAAGGACGATGCAGCTTTTGTCCATCTTCTGGATAACGAACGATATCATCGGCGGTTTCCAGATGGTGACGGTGCTCGGCCTCGGAGCTCACCTGGCTGTCGCGGGGGCGATAAGCGCAGGCGAGTATGTGTCATTCATCGCCTACAACGGCATGCTGATATGGCCCGTGAGGCAGCTCGGACGAGTGATCTCGGAGATGAGCAAGGCGGGCGTGTCCATAGACAGGCTTCGCTACATACTCGATTCAAAGCGTGAAGAGGACGCGCAGGGCGCTGTAGATTTTCCCGACAGCACCGATATCGATTTTGAAAAAGTGTCCTTCTCATACGGTGAGGGAGAGGTTCTTAAGGGCCTCGATCTTCACATAAAGGCCGGCCAGACAATAGGTATACTGGGCGGTACAGGTACCGGCAAGTCCACCATGGCAGCTCTTCTCGACGGACTCTATGAGCTTCCCAAGGAAAACGGATGCATAAAGGTGGGCGGTATAGATATAAGAAGCATCAAAAAGCATGAGCTGAGGAAGAATATCGGTCTCATGCTTCAGGAACCCTACCTGTTCTCAAGAACACTTGAGGAAAACATAACCATCGCGGCTCCTAAGTCCACGCACGCGGACGTGGAGGCGGCTTCTAAGGGGGCCAGCCTTGATACCGCCATAGAGCGGTTTAACGAGGGCTATAAGACCCCCGTCGGAGAGAGGGGCGTTACCCTCTCGGGAGGACAGAAGCAGAGGACCGCTATCGCGAGGACTCTGATAAGAAAGACGCCCGTGATGATATTCGACGATTCGCTGTCGGCCGTGGACGCGCAGACCGACGCGAAGATACGCGCAGGCCTTGCGCAGGCCGGACAGGGCGTGACCGTCATACTGATCTCACACCGCATCACCACCCTTATGAACGCCGACCGGATATTCGTGATCGAGGACGGAAGAGTGGCGGAGGAGGGAAGCCACGAGGAGCTTCTGGCTCTCGGCGGCAGGTACAGGAGGATCTACGACCTGCAGAGCGCATTTACAGAGGATGAAGGGGAGGTGGCTCATGAGTAACGAAGAAAAGCTGCCGAAGCTTAAACTGTTCGGACTGCCGGCTCTTTTGCCCTTTATCCTGAAATACAGGGTGATGTTCATAAGAATGATCGCCCTCGGGGCGCTGGTGTCGGTATTTGACTCGGTCTATCCGCTCTTCAACCGCTACGCGATAGATCATTTCGTGGGTGAGAAGACCCTCGATACCCTGCCGATATTCATCGGACTGATGGTGCTCGGAATACTTCTGCAGGGATTTTTCAACTATATCAATGTCAGGGACTGCGCGCGCATGGAGCTCTTTATAAACAGGGATCTGCGAAACAACGCGTTCAACCACCTGCAGACGGTTTCGCTCTCATACTTCAATCAGAACAATGTGGGCTACATACACGCGCGCGTCATGTCCGACTCGGGCAAGATAGGCGAGATGGTGGCATGGAACATCATGGACATCGTCTGGTTCGGCTCCTACATATTCTTCTCGGTGATAGTCATGTTCACCGTAAATGTGAGGCTGGCCCTGATAGTAGTGGCGATACTTCCCGTGGCGATTCTTCTTATCGCGCTGTTTCAGAGAAAGCTCACGCATCTCAACCGCCAGGTGAGGGAGGAGAATTCTAAGATCACAGCCGCGATAAACGAAGGTATCTCCGGAGTGCGTTCGATAAAAACGCTGGCCATCGAGGAGCGCATGAGCGGTGAGTTCTTCGAGAAGACCGCCGGCATGAGGAGACTGTCGATAAGGACGGCACACTACGGCGCGCTGTTTGCGGCGGTCGTCACACTGCTTTCATCATTTGCCCTCTGCGTGGTGCTGTGGAGGGGCGGAAGCCTCACGGCTGCCGCAGTTGTGGAGGTCGGAACGCTCTCGGTGTTCATGAGCTACGCGCTGAACATGCTCGACCCCATACAGAATATCGTCGGTTCCATTGCTCATATGATCTCGATACAGGTAAATATCGAGAGGTACTTAAAGCTTATGGAGACCACGGGTGAGGTCACCGACAGACCGGATGTCATCGAAAAATACGGTGACGCCTTCAATGAAAAGAGGGAGAACTGGGAGAAGCTCATCGGGGACATAGAGTTTAAGGATGTGTCCTTCCACTACCCCGACGGCGAGGAGATGGTGCTCGAACACTTCAACTTAAAGGTGCCCGCAGGCACGAATGTGGCTATCGTGGGCGAAACGGGAGCGGGCAAATCCACTCTGATAAATCTTGTCTGCCGCTTTTACGAGCCGACGGACGGAGTGGTTCTTATCGACGGAAGGGACTCTCGGGACAGATCGCTCTCGTGGCTTCACGCGAATATCGGCTACGTGCTGCAGACCCCGCATCTGTTCTCCGGAACGATAAGGGATAATCTGAAGTACGGCAATCCCGACGCGACCGATGAACAGATAATGGAGGCGCTGCACGCTGTGAGCGCCGGAGGACTTCTGGAGAAGCTCGATAAAGGCCTCGACACCGAGACGGGTGAGGGAGGGGACTTCCTCTCCACAGGCGAGAAGCAGCTTCTGTCAATAGCGAGGGCGCTTCTGGCAGACCCGAGGATACTGATACTCGATGAGGCGACGAGCTCCATCGATACCCAGACGGAGCGCTGCATTCAGGACGCTATCAAGACCGTCATAAAGGACAGGACATCGTTTGTGATAGCCCACAGGCTTTCGACGATAGTAAACGCTGACGTGATACTTCTGGTATCCGCCGGCAGGATAGTGGAGAGGGGTACTCACGCACAGCTCATGAAGGCAAGGGGCGAGTATTTCAGACTCTACACAAGACAGTATGAGGATCTTCTGGCCGACTCTTCGGCGGGTATATAAGCCCGCCGGAGGCTTCGGCTGATAAAAAGGAGGCTGTTATGGCTAAAGGTTCTTCGGGCAAAAAGCCCACACTCAAGATCAGTTTTAATTCCCCCGCGGTGCTTATATTTGCGCTGCTGTGTCTGGGAGCGCTGCTGCTTTCAAACCTTACCGGCGGTAAGACAAATGCAATGTTCTTTTCCGTATACCGCGCATCTCTTCTGGATCCTCTCACATGGATCAGATTCTTCGGACATGTGCTGGGACACTCGGGCTGGCAGCATTTCATCGGAAATATGACGCTCATACTCCTTGTCGGCCCGCTGCTTGAGGAGAAGTACGGCACATCGTTCATGGTGAAGCTGATACTCGTCACGGCCTTCGTGACAGGTCTCGTGAACTTCATATTTTTCCCGAGCGTTTCACTGTGCGGCGCGAGCGGCGTGGTATTCGCGTTCATCCTGCTCAGCTCCTTCACAAGCATCAGCGACGGAAGCATACCCGTTACATTTATACTGATCGCACTCATCTACATCGGCGGACAGATATATGACGGCATATTCGTAAATGACAATGTGTCACAGCTCACCCACATCATCGGCGGTATCGTAGGCGCAGCCTTCGGATATCTGATGAGTACAAGAAAGAAATGATAAGATACACAAATCCCATAATACCGGGCTTCTACCCGGACCCGTCGGTGTGCGCTGCCAACGGAAAGTATTACATGGTCTGCAGCTCCTTCCAGTATTTCCCGGGAGTGCCGCTCTTTGAGAGCGGCGATCTCGTGAACTGGAGGCAGATAGGGCATGTTCTGACCAGACCCACTCAGGTGGCGCTCGCGGATGTGCCCGCCTCCGGCGGCGTATTTGCGCCGACCATAAGGTATCACGAGGGGCGCTTTTACATGGTGACCACCAATGATACCTTCCACAAGAACTTCTATGTCTGGACCGACGATATATACGGCGAGTGGTCTGAGCCTGTGTTCGTGGATCAGTCCGGTATCGATCCGTCGCTTCTCTTCGATGAGGGGAAGGTCTACTTCCTGAGCAACGGTACGGACGATAACGGCGAGGGCGGTGTGATACAGTGCGAGCTGGACATAGAGACCGGTGCTAAGCTGACGAAGAGCAAGTGCATATGGCACGGCAGCGGAAGAAGGTTCCTCGAGAGCCCCCACATGTACCATATAGGTGAGTACTATTATCTTATGGCGGCTGAGGGCGGCACGGAGTACGGACATATGATCACATATGCCAGGGCGAAGAACCCATGGGGACCCTTCGACAACTATCCGCTCAATCCGGTACTCACGAACAAAAACAAGGCTCCCTACATCATCCAGGGCATAGGACACGGCGACCTGGTGCAGGATTCGTATGGTGAGTGGCATATCGTGTGCCTCGGCTTCAGGCAGATGCATTTATGGAAGACCTACCACACCCTCGGAAGAGAGGTGTACATGGTGCCGGTTCGCTTCGGCGAGGACGGCTGGTTCAGGGCAGGGCTGGACGGCACGGCTCAGTTTGAGTATGAGATCGAAGGCGTCGCACAGCAGATAAAGCCAAACGATATCACCTTTGATAATACCGATCCGAATATTGACTGGGCGTACATACGCCATCCCTCGAAGGAGAACTACTCTCTTTCGAAGAAGGGCTTTACTCTCACGGGAACGCCCCTTAAGCTTTCTCAGCACGGCTCACCGACATTCATCGGCCTCAGACAGCGCGGCTTCTTTATGGAGCTGGGCGTAGATCTGAAGCTCAGTGACGGTGAGGGCGGTGTGAGTGTATATGCCTGCGAGAGCGAGCACTACGATCTGTTCATGCAGAAGGCAGGCGACTGCTATGTGGTCTGCGTGAGGTACTGCGTGGGACCTGCCGTAAATGTGGCGAAGATCCATACACTGGACGGAAAAAAGGCGCACCTCCTAATAGAGGCCGATAATCTGAACTACAGCTTCTTCGTCGAGGAGGGCGGCGTAAGAACGCCTCTTGGCACGGCCTCAGGCAAATACGTCTCCACGGAGGTGGCCGAGGGTTTCACCGGAGTCATGATAGGGCTCTATGCCACAGGGGAGAAGAATCGTGCGGATTTCACAAATCTGGAGATACATTACGATTACGCGCGCGAAAAAGAGATGCAAGGTCCTGATTGTTAATACATTTTAAAAAAA
>DGVE01000138.1 GCA_002395865.1 Lachnospiraceae bacterium UBA4292
TCACAAATATGTGCGACCGCGATACCTTTTTTGAAAATGTGGTCACCAATCCGCGCTTCCTGTTTTCGAGCTTTGCGGGTTTTAACAACTATGATATGTTCGATCTTCTGGAGTCGCACGGACTGAGACTCAAGGTGGAGAGGGGCAACAGATGCTTTCCCGAATCGGACAAGTCTTCGGACGTTATAAAAACCCTGAACAATGTCATGAGAGAATTGGGGGTAGATGTTCGCCTGAACACAAAGGTAAAAGACATCTGTACGAAGGAAGAAGGCGGGGAAAAATGCGTGATGGGTGTGAGGACGCAGAAGGACTTTATACCCGCTTCATCCGTCATCGTAGCTACGGGTGGACTTTCGTATCCATCTACGGGCTCTGACGGTGACGGCTACAGATTCGCCGCGCAGGCGGGACACAGTGTGACGAAGCTTTATCCTTCGCTTGTGGCTTTTTCATGCGCGGATCCCATGTGCCGCGATATGGCCGGACTGACGCTTAAGAACATATCGATAAAAGTACTTCCTCCCGAGGGCGACAGAGTGCTCTATGAGGATTTCGGGGAACTGCTCTTCACACACACCGGTGTCAGCGGACCCGTCATACTGAGCGCGTCTGCTTTTATCGGATCGGCTCTCAAGACCGGTTCGAAACTCGTGATCGATATGAAGCCTGCAGTGGATAAGAAGGAGCTCGATGAGAGACTGATAAGGGAACTGTCGGCGGCACCGGCCAAGTCATTTTCGGGGGCTGCGGGAGGCTTTCTTCCCGCGAAGCTGCTTGCGCATGTCATAGAGCGTGCGGGCATCGACCCTACGAAGAAAGCGGGCTCTGTCACCAGAGCGGAGAGAGAAGAATTTATCGCGGGCCTTAAGAGTATCGTATTGACAATACAGGGCACGATGGGATATAATGAAGCGGTTGTGACGGGGGGAGGCGTGGATGTTCGCGAGATATCCCCGAAGACGATGGAAAGCAAGCTCGTAAAGGGGCTCTACTTTGCCGGTGAGGTGATCGATGTGGACGCCTATACAGGCGGATTTAACCTGCAGGTGGCCTGGAGCACAGGATATGCGGCGGGATCAAATGCGGAGGAATGAAATGGCACTTTCGATAGCAATCGACGGGCCTGCCGGAGCAGGCAAGAGTACTATAGCAAAGCGTGTGGCGGATTCACTTAATATCGTCTATGTGGACACCGGAGCCATGTACCGCGCCATAGCGCTCTATATGATAAGGACAAAGACGGATGTGAATGAGGAGCTCTCTGTGTGCGCCGCGCTCACTGACGTAAAGATAGATGTGGTATTCAAGGACGGCACTCAGGCTTTGCTCCTTAACGGAGAGGATGTAAATGCGTTCATAAGGACTCCGGAGGTCAGCGAGGCTGCCAGCATCGTATCGAGCTATGGTCCCGTCAGGGAGAAGCTTGTGGCCGAGCAGAGAAGACTCGCACAGAATACCGATATGATCATGGACGGAAGGGATATCGGCACCTGCGTGCTGCCGAATGCGTCCCTGAAGATATATCTCACCGCTTCGAGCGCAGTGAGAGCCAAGAGAAGGTATCTCGAACTCGCCGCAGCGGGCAGTGAGTGCGATCTCGACGAGATACAGCGCGGCATCGAGGTGAGGGACGAGCGGGATATGAACCGCGAGATATCGCCTCTTCGAAAAGCGGATGACGCGAAGCTCATCGACAGCTCTTATATGACCATCGACGAGGTCGTAGAGCAGATACTCTGGTATGTTCGGAGGCTCTGATGGAGATATTGACCGCAAAGACAGCAGGCTTTTGCTTCGGTGTGAAGCGTGCTGTGGATTTCGTGTATGGTGAGACCAAGTCAGGCGAGAAGCCCATCTACACCTTCGGACCGATCATCCATAACAAGGAAGTCGTAAAAGAGATGGAGGAGATGGGTGTATCGGTCCTTCCCGAGGAAGTGCCTTCGGAGGGAAATGGAACTGTCATCATCAGATCCCACGGCGTCAGCAGGGAAGTATACGAGGGGCTTGAGAGAGCCGGCTACAAGGTGTGCGACGCGACATGCCCCTTCGTCAAGAAGATACACAGGATCGTTTCGGAGAAGAGCGCAGAGGGATACAACATACTCATTGCCGGTGATCCCGTGCATCCGGAGGTAAAAGGCATCATAGGATGGAGCCGGGGACCGGTCATGGCGATATCCGAACCCGATGATATAGACCGGATTCCGGAGGATTTTCTTCGGAAAACATGTCTTGTGGCCCAGACAACATTTAATTACAATAAATTTCAACTTTTTGTTGCAAAATTGCAAAAAAAAGGTTATGATATATCGGTATATAATTCTATTTGCAATGCGACTAAGGAAAGGCAGGCCGAAGCCAGGCAGCTCTCATCACAGACCGACTGTATGATAGTGGTCGGAGACGTGGGAAGCTCCAACACACAGAAGCTGTTCGAGATCTGCAAGAGCGAATGTCCGAACACACATCTGGTACAGACGGCAGATGATTTGGATGTCAGTTGGTTGGCGGGAGCAAAAAGGGTTGGTATAACAGCGGGAGCTTCGACACCGCACAAAATAATAGAGGAGGTTCAAACGAAATGTCAGATTTAAGTTTTGAACAGTTGTTGGACGAGTACGATCCGAAAATTAAAACAGGAGAGGTGGTAACCGGTAAGGTCATCGATGTAAAGCCGGATGAGATAATATTGAACATCGGTTACAAAGCCGATGGCGTTGTCACAAGAAGTGAGTACACGACAGAGCCCGGTGCTGACCTCACAACAAAGGTCAAGGTCGGCGACGAGCTTACATGCAAGATCATCAAGCTCAATGACGGCGAGGGCCAGGTGCAGCTTTCTTACCGCAGACTTGCGGCTGAGAGAGGCAGCCAGAGACTTCAGGATGCATTTGACAACCATGAAGTTCTCAAAGCTAAGGTTAATCAGGTGCTTTCGGGCGGCCTTAGCGTAACAGTAGATGAGACGAGGGTATTCATCCCCGCCAGTCTCGTATCCGATACCTTCGAGAAGGATCTCACAAAGTATCAGGATCAGGAGATCGAGTTCTACATCACAGAGTTCAATCCCAAGAAGAGACGCGTTATCGGTAACCGCAAGGAGCTAATCGTTGCTAAGAAGGAGAAGGCTCGCGAGGAACTGTTCTCACGCATCGCCGTAGGCATGATCGTTAACGGCAAGGTAAAGAACATCACCGATTTCGGCGCATTCGTCGATCTCGGCGGCGCGGACGGTCTCATCCACATCAGCGAGATGGGCTGGTCAAGACTTGAGAGCCCTAAGAAGGTGTTCAAGGTAGGCCAGGAGGTAGAGGCATTCATCAGAGAGATCAAGGGCAATAAGATCGCTCTTTCCATGAAGTGGCCGGATCAGAATCCCTGGGCTAAGGCAGAAGAGAAATACGCTGTAGGTACTGTTGTAAAGGGCAAGGTAGTCCGCATGACAGAGTACGGCGCATTCGTAGAGCTTGAGGACGGCGTTGACGCACTCCTTCACGTATCTCAGATCGCAAATGAGCGCATCGGCAAGCCCGCTGATGTTCTTTCCGTAGGTCAGGAGATCGAGGCTAAGGTCATCGACTTCAACAAGGAGGAGCACAAGATCAGCTTAAGCATCAGAGCTCTTCTTGAACCCGCTTCTGCAGATGAGGACACAGTTGCTTACAGCGACGATGAGCCCGCTGCTACAAAGGAGTAACCATAAACGTACCCGACGCACAGGTGCATCGGGTAGACCCTTCGGGTCTATAAAAAGACCACACCCTCGGGTGTGGTCTTTTAGAATACTTACAGAGTGATCATGAAGATCTTTGAAGACAGAATCTTAAATGACAATAAGCTGTTTGGAACACTGCCGGAAGACGCGTATTTTCTGGACATAGAGACCACGGGGCTTTCTCCGGCTACCTCACACATCTATCTGATAGGTGTGGCATATGCCTGCGGTGAAGAGGTGGTGATGAAGCAGTGGTTCGTGGAGAAGCTGACAGATGAGGCGCAGGCTCTTAAGGCTTATTCGGAGTTTGCTAAGGGCTTTGATACCTGCATACACTATAACGGAACGACATTTGACCTGCCGTTTTTAAGAAAATGCGCCAAGAGCTACTATATGGACCTGTATGAGGCCAATAACAGCCTCGATCTGAAGACTGCGCTCGGGAGATATGCCTATGTGCTTAAGCCGGAGAGCTTCAGGCAGAGGGACGTGGAGACTGTGACAGGCTATATCAGAGAGGACGGATGTACCGGCGCGCAGCTGGTGGAGGTCTATGAGAAGTATGAGAAGGAGCCGACCGGGGAAGCTCCCCGGCTTCTTCTTTTGCATAATCATGACGATCTTCTCGGTATGATGCACATACATTCTCTGATGCAGCTTTCGCGTGTCGAAGAGGCACCTTTATGCGATGTATGTATCAATCTGTCAAATGGGTTTCATGCAACGGCCCGTATGGCAGGCATAATGCTGCCGCAACTGCGGGCGAGCGCTGACGGTTTCCTTCTGGAGATTAAAGGAGACAGGATAAGCGTCGATGCCGTGCTGTACGAGGGAAGGGCAAGGTTTTATTTCGACGATTACAGAGACTACTATTATCTTCCCGATGAGGATATGGCCATACATAAGAGCGTAGGCGTGTATGTGGACAGCTCGAGAAGACAGAGGGCAAATGCGTATAACTGCTACCAGTATATCGATCCAGCGCTCATAACCGGTGCTCAGGCACAGAGCTTTATCAGGATGGCGTGGAAGAGAATGCTGATCAAAAGAAACAAGAACAAAAGTTCGATTTAATATTGACACACTTGGCTCCATGAGGTATAATCACGGACGAAATACAAGTAAAGAGGCATTGATATGATAGCATCACTCAGGGGAAGAATCATATATAAGGACGCGGGAAGCGTCATCATCGAGTGCGCGGGTGTAGGTTACAGAGTCTATGTGACGGCAGATTTCCTTGCATCCTACGCGGTGGATGATGAGGCTCTTATGTTTACCTGTTTTTCAGTGAGGGAGGACGGTTGTTCGCTGTTCGGCTTCTCAGACATGGCCGATAAGGAGCTTTTCGAGAGAGTTATAGGTGTAAGCGGTATAGGTCCGAAGCTGGGCATGAGCATACTGTCGTTCATGGGCAGAAGCGGCCTTATAAATGCCGTGGCCACCTCTGACGCGAAGTCCATAGCAAAGACCCCCGGCATAGGCGCCAAGACCGCACAGAAGCTGATAATTGAGCTGCAGGATAAGATCGCGAAGGACGTGTTCGAGTCTCTGGGCGCGGGTGTTCCCGCAGGCTCGGGTTCAGCCATGAGCCAGTCCATGAATGATGCTGTCGCGG
This sequence comes from Lachnospiraceae bacterium UBA4292, assembly GCA_002395865.1. Classification (GTDB taxonomy): domain Bacteria; phylum Bacillota; class Clostridia; order Lachnospirales; family Lachnospiraceae; genus UBA4292. Next base: position 5,340 of record DGVE01000138.1, read on the forward strand.
CTCTTACGGCGCTCGGTTATTCGCAGACTGAGGCGCTTTCGGCCGTGAGATCGGTAGAGGGAGCTGCTGAGCTTGATACGGATGAGCTGCTGAGCCTGGCGCTGAAGAGGATCTGATATGGAGAAGAGACTTATCACTACCGAGGTTAAAAAGGAGGAGGAGGTCTTCGAGAACTCGCTCCGCCCGAAGGATCTGGCCCATTACATGGGGCAGGAGAAGTTAAAGGAGACGCTCGGCATATATATAAAGGCGGCCAGGGACAGGAAGGAACCGCTCGATCATCTTTTGTTCTACGGCCCTCCGGGACTCGGCAAGACCACACTTGCGGGTGTTATTGCCAATGAGATGGAGGCGGGTATAAAGATCACCAGCGGTCCCGCCATAGAGAAGCCCGGTGAGATGGCTGCGATACTGAATAATCTTAACGAGGGCGATATACTCTTTGTCGACGAGATACACAGGCTCAACAGGCAGGTGGAGGAGGTCATGTACCCCGCGATGGAGGATTTCTCCATCGACATAGTCATAGGTAAGGGCGAGAGCGCGAGGTCCATCAGACTGAAGCTGCCCAGATTCACGCTTATAGGAGCCACGACGAGGGCGGGACTTTTAAGCGCTCCCCTTCGCGACCGCTTCGGCGTGGTCCACAGGATGGAGTACTATACAGTGGAGGAGCTCGAGAAGATCATCAAGAGGTCGGCCTCCATACTGAATGTGAAGATAGAGGACGCGGGCGCAGCAGAGCTGGCCAGAAGGAGCAGGGGCACCCCCAGACTTGCGAATAGGCTCCTGAGGCGTGTGAGAGATTTCGCACAGGTAAAGTTCGACGGAGTGATCACCGGCGAGGCGGCGAATTATGCGCTGGATATCCTGGACGTGGACAAGCTCGGCCTTGATTTCGACGACAGAAGGATACTCGAGACCATCATAGTGAAGTTCTCGGGAGGTCCCGTGGGACTCGAGACTCTGGCTGTTGCGCTCGGAGAGGATGCGGGCACCCTGGAGGACGTATATGAGCCGTACCTTATCCAGAACGGTCTTCTCATGAGGACCTCGAGAGGTCGTGTGGCCACTGACAGGGCTTATGAGCATCTTGATGTGTTCAGGAAGAATCCGTTTTAGTATTTACCGCGTTTAACGCATTTTTATCCACTTTTCGCTTGTAATCTGTGATTTTTCGGGTATAATCGTATATATAGATCACTCAGTGAGGTGTGCGATGGATAACAAGAGATCGGCAGATGTCATAATCGGCGGTAAGGTATATACTATCAGCGGATACGAGGAGGAGGGATACCTCCAGAAGGTCGCCGCGTACATTAACGGCAAGATAAATGAGCTGCAGGGACACAGCGGCTTTATGAAACAGAGCCTCGACATGCAGAATGCGCTCATACAGCTGAATATAGCGGACGATTATTTTAAAAAGCTGAGGGAGACTGAGGAGCTGAAGGCTAAACTGAAGGATCAGGACCGTGAGCTCTACAGCCTCAAGCATGAGCTTGTATCCCTTAAGATGAGAGGGATGCAGACAGATCAATAGTTTTCAAGGGGAGCCTGAGCGTTCCCCTTTAGTTCTTTTTGGAGAGCATTGCCAAACGATATGAGTAGAGAGATAGAACTGCTCGCTCCTGCGGGCTCCTTAAGTGCCATGCGCGCCGCATTTTCTGCAGGTGCCGACGCCGTATACATCGGCGGCCCAAGATTCGGAGCGAGGGCATTTGCGGACAATCCGGATATTGAGGGCCTGTGCCGCGCCATCGATTATGCGCATATAAGAAACAGAAAGCTGTATCTCACGGTCAATACGCTTATCAAGGACAGTGAGCTGTACAGTGTATATGAACAGCTGCTTCCTCTTTATGAGAGGGGGCTGGATGCCGTGATAGTGCAGGATCTGGGCGCGCTGAGGCTGATCAGGGAGGCGTTTCCGAAGCTTCATCTTCATGCAAGCACTCAGATGACTGCGAGCGGCGCGGGCGCAGCGAGGCTTCTTGAGAATATGGGTGCCAGCCGGATCGTGCTCCCGAGGGAGCTTTCTCTTAAGGAGATAGGCGAAGTGAGGAAGGGCTCGAAGCTGGAGATCGAGGTGTTCGTTCACGGAGCCATGTGCTATTGCTATTCGGGGCAATGCCTTTTTTCATCCATGGCCGGTGGAAGGAGCGGCAACAGGGGCAGATGCGCTCAGCCCTGTCGAATGGATTACCGCTACGGCACAGATGATGGATTGCTGAAAAATTGCCGTGAGGGCAGGCTTTTAAGCATGAGGGATCTGAATTCCCTTAAGCTGCTGTCGAAGATCATAGAGGCAGGGGCAGATTCGCTTAAGATAGAGGGCAGGATGAAGAGCCCTGAGTACACCGCAGGTGTAGTCTCGATCTACAGGAGATATCTCGATGAATATCTGGAGAGAGGAAGGGTGGCAGTCAGTGAAGATGACATAAGAAGACTGGCGGATCTGTTCAACCGTGACGGCTTCTGCGACGGATATTTCGAGAGGCATAACGGCAAAAATATGATCGCGGTCTCTGCCACGCCTTTCAGAACGCATGACGACGGTTGGATGTCGCAGATAAAGAACAGATACATAGACAATGAGTGCAAGGCACCTGTTAAGCTTAAGATACAGGTCAGGGAGAATGAGCCTGTGAGTCTCGAGCTCAGCTGTGGCAGGGAGAAGTCGACTGTAAAAATGAGCCCGCCCCAGCCCGCTAAAAACGCTCCTACGGGAAGAGATGCTGTGATCAAGCAGATCGGCAGGCTTGGTGAGAGTGATTTTGCGGCAGAGACCATCGACGCGCAGGTGGATGACGGACTCTTTGTAAGCGTCGGCGAGCTGAATGACTTAAGGCGAAGGGGCGTCGAGGCACTGAGGAACAGGATCCTGGGGCGCTTTTCGAGAAAGGACGCGAAAGCGTACGAGCCCGGCATAACAGTCGATGACAAGGCGTGGGAAGAGCAGTCCGGGGCTGCAGTCGCGGAAGCGGCTTCAGAGCGCAGAAATACAAACGTATACAGCGCCTGCGTGAAAGATCGGGTGCAGCTCGATGCCGTAATTGGCTATGATGAGATAGAATACATCTATATTGAGCCGGGACTTCATGACGATCTTGAGAATACTGCAAAGAAGATAAGAAGCGCAGGAAAAAAGGCATACATTCATTTTCCGAACATATTCAGGAGTGCCCAGAGGGAAAGATATGCGGGGCTTCTGGATACGATGAGAGGAGTCGGGCCGGACGGATATGTGGTCGGGAGCCAGGAGGCGCTGGCATTCGTAAGGGAGAATGATCTTTCGGGTGAGATAGTATGCGATTTTTCTCTTCCGACATTTAACGATGCGGCGAAGGCACAGCTTAAGGAACTGGGCGCGGATGTGTTCACATCCTCACCCGAGCTTAACTCATCGGAGCTCTTTTCACAGGACAATGATGACCGCGAGCTGATCGTATACGGCCGCATACCACTCATGTATTCGGCCAATTGCTTAAACCTCACCACTTCCGGGTGCAGAAAGACTTCGGGAGGAGGCTTCGGAAGGCTTAAGGATAAGGACGGCAGGGTATTTCCGGTCGAATATGACTGCAAAAATTGCATCAATATCATTTATAACTGCCACATACTGTTTCTTGGTGACTATTCGGATGCCATTGAAAGGGCGGGCTATCTGCGAAGAAGAATCATGCTGACCGACGAGGACGGCGCGGGAAGCAGAGCCGCTGTGGAGGCAGTGCTGTCGGGCAGCAAGCCTGAGTTTATAACCAGAGGACATTTTAACAGAGGGGTAAAATAGTGATCTCTTTATTCACACTTGCAGCACAGTACACATCACTTACAGCCATGATAATACTGGCCGTCAGCATCTTCTTTATGCTGAGGGCCGATTCGTCGCGCGATCTGTCTGCATATTACAGAATGAATAATGTTGTCATTTTCCTTCTCCATTTCGTTAATTATGCCGTCATCTACCTGAATGAAAACAACAGCAAGTATCTGATATTCTTCGGGCTGCAGTGCGCTTTCTTTCTTGTGTATTTCCTGACCTTCAGGCATGTATATAAAAATTGCAGCCTGATAATACTGAATATCATGTATCTGCTTCTTTGTGTAGGCATGATATTCCTCGCGAGACTTAACTATCCGAAGGCACAGAAGCAGTTCTATATCATGTGCGCCTCGGGCATAGTTTCTCTTCTCATACCGCCATTTTTGACAAGAATCAGTACGGCCAAGAAGCTCTCAGGCGCTCTCGGGGTGCTGGGTATCATGGCTCTCGGAGCGGTTCTGCTTCTTTCGCGAACTACCTACGGGGCTAATCTGAGCCTTTCTGTGGCGGGTATATCCGTTCAGCCGTCCGAGTTCGTGAAGGTTACATATGTGCTCCTTCTTGCCATGCTTTTCAGGCAGCGCAACGACTGGAAGCGGATATTCTTCGGAACCGCGGTCGCCATGGCGCACACCGGCATACTCGTTTTGTCAAAGGATCTCGGCGGGGCGCTCATATACTACCTGAGCTTTATATTCATTCTCTACGCTTGCACCCACAAGCTGCGTTATCCGTTCCTGGGTATCGGTATACTGACAATGGGTGCCTTCGCGGCATACTTTATGTTCTCGCATGTGCGCGTCAGGGTCAGTGCGTGGCTCGACCCGTGGTCCACGATAAATACGACAGGATATCAGGTGGCTCAGTCACTGTTTTCCATAGCCGGCGGAGGCTTCTTCGGAAGCGGTCTCTACCGCGGCGCGCCCGGGTACATACCGGTCGTAGAGAAGGATTTCATGTTTGCAGCCATCTCGGAAGAGGCAGGAGCGATATTTGCTTTTCTTCTTATAGTCATCTATCTCTATCTGGTGCTCGAGATGCTGAAGGTCGCCGGCAGATGCAGCGTGGTATTCTTTAAGCTGCTTTGCGTCGGGCTGGCGTCTGTCATTGCCATACAGACATTCCTTACTGTGGGCGGGGCACTGAAGTTCATCCCCTCCACGGGAGTAACTCTTGCCTTGGTCAGCTACGGCGGAAGCTCGCTTCTGTCCACATTCATGCTGCTCGCCGTCATACAGGGAGTGAGGTGCAAGACGGTAAAGGTGGAGACGGCTGAGGAGCTCGAGGAGCATTTAAGGAGCCAGACCACCGAGAAGAGGATAGTAAAAGAGGACGGGCGCGTAGTCATAAAGCAGAAGGTCAAGAGGCCGAACCGCGCGCAGAAGAAGGTCCTTCTGGCCAATGATGTTAAGGACGAGGCCAGATCCAGCCGCAACACGGAGATACGCAGGATAGGTATACAGCAAGCTATTTTGTATCTCGGGCTCGGCGCGTATCTGATCACATTTGTGGCATTGGCTCCGTATAATACGAATATCACGGAGAATTCATATAATCTGGCCAGAGTCAACGCGCAGTCCGCCAAGACAGTCAGGGGAAGCATAAGGACGGCTGACGGCGTGGACGTGGCCGTGACCACCGTGGACGGACTGGGCAGGGAGAGCAGGCAGTATCCGTTCGGTTCGCTGTTTTGCCATTTCGTGGGCTACACGGGTGCCGCGACATCGGGTATCGAGAGCCTGATGAATACTAAGCTGCTGACCTCCACGAAGAGCATCAGCCAGCAGATATCATCTGACCTTAATTCGGAGAAATATGTCGGAGACACGGTCGATATCTCGCTTGTGTCCACGATACAGTATACGGCATATATGGCTATGGGCGACTATAAGGGCGCTGTGGTCGTTATGGATGCCGAGACGGGAGATATACTCGCGATGGTCTCCAAGCCCGACTATGACCCGAACGAGATAGATGATATATGGGCGAACATAGAGAGCTACAATAACGGTGAGTCGTTTTTATTAAACCGTGCAACGCAGGGCCTTTATCCTCCGGGGTCGACCTTTAAGGTGTTTACTACCCTTGCGTACATGAGAAAGTACCCGATCACCTTCGACAACTACACATACGACTGCACCGGTGCCATTACGCTCGGAAAGACCACTATCAAATGCTCCGACGGGCATGTACACGGCAATATGACGCTTACGACTGGCCTTGAGCAGTCCTGCAACGGCACCTTCGCAAATATCGGCGCGCAGCTTTCGAACGAAGAGTTCACAGATACGATCAACAGTCTGCTGTTTAATTCGGATCTTCCTTACCCGCTCGGATACAAGAAGAGCAGCTTCGCCATAACTTCCTCGAGCACGGCCGAGGAGAGGATGCTCGCGGCATTCGGACAGGGTAAGACTCTGGTGAGCCCTCTGCACATGTGCATGCTGGCGTCCGCCATAGTAAATGACGGCGTGCTGATGAAGCCGAGGCTTGTGAGATCGATAACGGCGGTTACGGGCAGCAAGGTGGAGGAATATGCTCCTGAGGCTTACGGAAGTCTTATGAGTGGTGCCGAAGCGCAGTGGCTCAAAAATGCCATGCTCTGTGTCGTGAAGAACGGTACACCGCAGGCCATCTACACGGATGAATATTACAGCGGCGGCAAGACGGGCTCCGCTCAGTACGGCTCATCGCTCGAGGATCTTCACGCGTGGTACTTCGGCTTCGGTTACAAGGAGGGATACCACAAGCTCGCCGTGGCCATAGTGTTGGAAGGCGGCGGCTCCGGCGGCCAGCACGCTGCTCCCATAGCAAAGACTATATTTGATTTTTACTTTAACGCAAATGGGGCTTGATTTATTTTATTTTTTGCGATAAAATCAAATACAAGTTTTGTTTTTATCGGAGCAGGATATGGATGCAACCAGTTGCGGCGGAGTGGTCATATTCCGCGGGAAAATTCTTGTCCTCTACAAGAATATTATGAATAAATACGAGGGATGGGTCTTCCCCAAGGGTACGGTGGAAGAGGGGGAGACACATGAGGAGACGGCTCTTCGTGAGGTAAAGGAGGAGTCCGGCGCCGACGCGCAGATCGTCTCCTTCATCGACAAGAGCTTCTACAGCTTTAAGGTGGGCAATGAGACAGTCGAGAAACAGGTGTACTGGTATCTGATGAAGGGCAGGAGCTATTTCACCAGACCCCAGTCCGAGGAATTCTTCGCGGACTCAGGGTACTACAAGTACCATGAGGCTTATCACCTGCTCAGGTTCCCGAATGAGAAGCAGATCCTCGAGAAGGCTTACGGTATGTACCAGACTCTCAAGAGGAAGAATGTGTGGGATTCACCGGCCTCATCGGGTGATATAAGGCAATATTACGAAGTGTCAGAAAAAAAATAAATATCCTGTTGACTTTTGGTGGCGGGTATGCTAATATACCGCTTGTGCGTTAAGCAGTGACGAGGTGTGGCTCAGTTTGGTAGA
>DGVE01000057.1 GCA_002395865.1 Lachnospiraceae bacterium UBA4292
CTATCCGTGAGGGTGGTAGAACAGTCGGCTCAGGCGCTGTTACAAAGATCCTCGAGTAATCTTTTAAACACAGATTCATATTCGGCTCCCGCGCGTATGCGCGGGAGCTGTTTTTTTGCTTTTTTTCGTTTTTTTGTTACGCTTCCTTCGAAAATGGCTACAGTATGGTAAAGGCGTGCTGAATAGTTACAAGGCGTTTTCAATAACAAAGGAGGACAGCAGATAATGAGAAGATCAAAAAGAATAGGACTTATAATGACAGCAGGGCTCATGACCCTCGCGGGCTGTTCAAGAGGCTATTACAGTTCCACAGGGTCGAATGGACAGGAGACCTCGCAGCATGGGGCGACAGCGGCGCCTGCGCAGACACCCGCGGCGCAGACCGAACCTCAGACTGAGCCGCTGACCGAGCCGGTGGAGACGACCCCCTTCGACCCTAAGCAGCAGAGCATTCCCACGAATATCGCCCTCGCTTCAAAGATATCCGACCTCCTAAAGGGCGACAAGAACGGCAATGTACTCTATTCACCGCTGTCCCTTGACATGGCTCTGGGTATGACCTGGCCCGGTGCGAATACGGCACTCTCGGAGAAGTTCGCAGCCTACTACGGCGCGTCACTCTCCGCCTATACCGATTTTGCGAGGTACTATGTGGAAAACAGCGGTGAGGAGCTTAGCATTGCGAATTCCGTGTGGGTTGGTGACGGGTACACTCTGAAGCCTGAGTACGAAAAGGCGGTGAGGGAGAGCTTTGCGGCGGAGTGCGCATCGAGAACATTTGACGACGCATTCGTGAAGGAGGTAAACAGCTGGTGCTCTGATAAGACCCGCGGAATGATAGATAAGATACTTGATGAAGCTCCGGACCCCGACACCGTCACGATACTTATAAACGCTTTGTATTTCAACGGACAGTGGGATGAGGGCTATGGCGAGAGTGATCTCGGCCGGGCGAAATTCATCGACACGCAGGGCAAGTACTGGGCTTCTCACGGAATGTATTCCACCGAGGATATCTACCTTGAAAATGACGCAGCCACGGGATTTATGAAGTATTATCAGGGCGGAAGATATGCCTTCGTTGGAATACTACCGAAGGAGGAGGGCGATTTCACGCTCGAGGAGCTGGATATCCCTTCGCTTCTTGAGAACAGGGAAGGGATGGAGGTGGATGTGATGATCCCGCAGTTTACGTATGAGAACAGCTCCGTTCTGACACAGATGCTGCCTGTGATGGGACTTGAGGATGCCTTGGGTTCGAATTTCGACGGAATGGTCGAGGGTGAGGAGCTCTACATAGCAAAGATCATTCAGAAGACCGCGATAAAGGTCAATGAGAAGGGCACGGAGGCGGCCGCAGTTACCGCTGTAGTCACCAAGAATGAGTGTGTAATGGAGAGCAGGGAGGTATTTCTCGACAGGCCTTTTGCGTTCCTTATCTATGACACGCTCACAGGAAATGTGCTTTTTGAGGGCAAGGTAATGCTGCCCGATGTTGAAGAAATCGACGAGATGTGATAAGGTATAAGAGGGAGGTGTCCATCATGAGAAGATATAAGAGAGCGGGAGCCCTGATAGCGGCGGGTCTTATGGCGGTATCGGGCTGCTCGAATACATATTACAACTCACCTGCGGCGACCAAAGCTCAGGAGAGCACGAAGGGCGAGGCAGAGCCCACGCAGGAGGCCATCGTGACGTATACGGCGGACCCCGGGCAGCAGGAGAGAGAGCCGCAGAAGGAACCAATAAAACCGGAGGGCGGCAGTGTTCCCACGAACATACCGGTCTCATCGGCCATAGTGGACAGGCTTCTCGGAGACTCAAAGGGCAATGTTCTCTATTCTCCGATGTCGCTCGACATGGCTCTCGCTATGACCTGGGCAGGAGCCGGTGAGGAGCTTTCGGAAAAATTCGCAGACTATTACGGAGCTGACAGGCAGGCCTACGAGGAGTTCGCCAAGTATTACATTGCCGGCACGGGCGATACGCTTAAGATCGCGAATTCGGTATGGTTCAGAAACGGTGTAACTCCTAAGCCTGCCTATGAGGAGGCAGTAAAGGATTATTTCAACGCTGAGTGCGCGAGCAGGGTGTTCGACGATGCCTTCGTGACAGAGGTGAACAACTGGTGCGATGCGAAGACGAACGGTATGATAAAGCAGCTCCTCTCGGAGCCGCCGGCGCCTGAAACGATGACGCTTCTTCTGAATGCGCTGTATTTCAACGGGACATGGAAGGAGCAGTATGCCGAGTACCAGCTGGGCGATGCGCGTTTCACGGATGCGACAGGTAAGGAGCATACGGTCTGCGGTATGAACTCCACAGAGGATATCTATCTGCAGAACGACCATGCGACAGGTTTCATGAAGTTCTATGAGGGCGACAGGTACGCGTTCGTAGGCATTCTTCCGAACGAGAAGGGCGATTTCTCCCTCGAGGAGCTGGATATCCCTTCGCTGCTTAAGAACAAAAAGTACATCGATGTCGCCGCCATGATACCGAAGTTCAGGTTTGAAAACACATCCGTTCTGACACCGATGCTCTCCGTAATGGGGCTGGACGACGCGAGATACGGCGGCTTTACGGAGATGGTAGAGGACGATGACAACTATATAAGCGCCATCATCCAGAAGACTGTCATCAAGGTGAATGAGAAGGGTACCGAGGCCGCTGCAGTGACGGGAGTATTCGTCAATTGCTGCGCTTTAGCAGAGAGCGCCACGGTATATCTCGACAGGCCGTTTGCGTTCCTTATCTATGACACAGAGACGGATACCGTGCTTTTTGAGGGAAAGGTGATGCTTCCCGATGCGGCAAAACAGGACTGAAAGAGGGGCCGATGACTAATATCGATGAAAATACTGTCGCAAGGCTTGCGGATCTGGCGAAGCTGAGACTTGGCGAGGAAGAAAAGACAAGGCTCACCGGCGATCTTGCGGCGATGGTGAAGCTCTTCACCGAGCTTCCGGACGGGCAGGAGGATATCACGGAAAATGACCGGCTGATCACCAGACCTGACGAGGCTCATGAGGCGCCGGAGGATGTGATGAGGTGCGCACCGGAGGTCCGGGAAGGCTGTATAGCGGTACCGCGCACATTTGCGGGAACGAACGGGTGAGAGCATGGAGAGAGTTCTTGAGAATATAAGGGCGCGCTCCGACTTAAACGCTTTTATAACGGTGTGCGATGAGTATGCCCTTTCAAGGGCGGAGCTTGTAAAAAAAGAAATGGGAGCGGGGCGCATGGGCGGCCCGCTCGCCGGCGTATCATTTGCGGTAAAGGACAATATCTGCACTGCCGGTATACGCACGACCTGCGCTTCGAGGATGTTGCGTGACTTCGTGCCGCCGTATTCTGCCGAGGCCGTAAGGCGGCTTGAGGCGGCGGGGGCTATAATGGTCGGCAAGACAAATATGGACGAGTTCGCAATGGGCTCAGCATCCGAGACCGGCTGTTTCGGAGCTGTGCACAATCCGCACGATACGAGGCGAAGCGCCGGAGGCTCGAGCGGCGGCAGCGCTGCGGCGGTGGCTGCGGGGCTGGTGCCCTTTGCGCTCGGCTCCGATACCGGAGGCTCCGTCAGGCAGCCCGCAGCCTACTGCGGCATATACGGCTTAAAGCCCACATACGGGGCGGTGAGCCGCTACGGGCTGATCGCGTACGCGTCGGGCTTCGACCAGATAGGCATTCTTGCGGCTTCGCCGCAGATGATTGGCGATGTATTGCGCGCGATAGCGGGGCGGGACGAAAAGGATTCCACGTCAAAAGAGCTGCCTGAAGGTGCTCTTTCAGGCATTGATCTCACAGGTGATAAGCCGCTTGCGGGACTTCGAGTGGGAGTCCTTAAGGACGTAAAGGGGCTTGGCCCGGAGATATCTCAGGCGCTGGTGTCATGTGCCGACAGACTCGCAGTCCTTGGAGCAGAGCTCGATACATATGAGCTTCCGGGGCCGGAGGCTCTCGGAGCGTATTATATCATTGCCTGCGCACAGGCTTCGTCAAACCTCGCGAGGTACGACGGCGTGAAGTATGGTCTTCGTGTGAGGCGGGACGATCTGGATGAGATGTATAATATGACCCGCAGCGAAGGCTTCGGCGAGGAGGTAAGGCGCAGGATACTGCTCGGGACCTTCGTGCTGGGGCGCGACTGCTACGAGTCGGTGTACCTGAAGGCTGTGAGGACACAGCAGAGGATAAAAAGGCAGTATGAGGAGCTTTTCGGTCGCTTTGACATGCTTCTCGGGCCTGTGACTGATAAATGCGCCCCTATGCTCGGGGAGGCTTCAAACAGACCGCTGGAGGCCTATGAGAGCGATATATACACGGTGACGGCCAATCTGACCGGCCTTCCGGCGCTTTGTGTTCCGTGGTCGAAGGATGCGCAGGGACTGCCTGTGGGCGTGATGCTCACGGCGCCGCGTTTTGGTGAGGAGAGGCTCATAGCCGTGGCCGAGGCATTGAAAGGATAACTATGTACGATACCGTGATAGGCCTTGAGGTCCACGTGGAGCTGGGGACCAAGTCGAAGATATTCTGCTCCTGCCCTGTCGTAAAGGGCGCATCGCCCAATACCTGCGTCTGTCCGACCTGCATGGGCTTTCCGGGGACCCTTCCGGTTTTAAACGCCATGGTTCCGGAGCTGGCCATTCGCGCGGGACTCCTCACAAACTGTGAGATCACGAAGAGGAGCGTTTTTGACCGCAAGAACTATTTCTACCCGGACAATCCGCAGAATTACCAGATATCCCAGCTCTACGCACCCATATGCAGAAACGGGTATGTGGAGATCGATGCGAAGAACGGCAAAAAGCGCGTCAGGATCCGCGAGATACACATGGAGGAGGATGCGGGAAAGCTGATACATGCGCAGGACGGTACGACTCTTGTGGACTTAAACCGCGCGGGTGTGCCTCTGATAGAGATAGTTACCGAGCCGGATATGGGCAGCGGTGAGGAGGCGGTGAGCTTCCTTAAGCGTCTGCGCGAGCTGCTGACCTATGCGGATGTGAGCGACTGCAGGATGCAGGAGGGCTCGATGAGGGCCGATGTAAACTTAAGTCTTAAGCCGCAGGGGAGCAGGACACCCGGTACGCGCACCGAGATGAAGAACCTGAACTCATTTACGGCGGTCATAAAGGCGGCGGAGTATGAGGCCGAGAGGCAGAGGACGCTGCTTGAGAGAGGGGAAAGAGTCGTTCAGGAGACGAGAAGGTGGGATGAGGCATCAGGACAGTCCTTTTCCATGAGAGGAAAAGAGGGCGCCGCGGACTACAGATACTTCCCCGACCCCGACCTGCCGCCGCTCGTGACTGACGAAGAGACGATAGAGAGGATAAGGACCGGCCTTCCCGAGAGCATGCAGGACAGGCAGGAAAGATTTGTGAAAGAGTACGGCCTCCAGGAAAAGGATGCTGCGATTATCGCGCAGGCGAAGCCGCTCGCTGATGTATATGAGGGCGCGGCGAAGCTCTCGGGATTGCCCGCTGAGGCCTCGAAATGGATCATCGGACCCACCATGCGCCTTCTGAGAGAGCACGGCCTGGCGGCTGATGAGATGCCTTTTAGCTCTGAGCATCTGGCTGCTCTTATTGGACTCGTGCGTGACGGACGTATCAGCAGAAATGTGGCAGCCTCGGTCTACGAGGTGATATTTGCGGTAAACGGCGACCCGGAGAACTACGTAGCCGAACACGGCCTATCCATGAACAGTGACGAGGGATCTCTGCGAACACTCATTGAAGGGGTGCTTAAAGAAAATCAGTCCTCCGTGGAGGACTTAAGAAACGGAAAGACCCGCGCATTCGGATTCCTGGTGGGACAGGTCATGAAGGCCTCCGGCGGGAGCGCAGACCCGAAGGCAGTGAACAGGATACTGAAGGAGGTGCTGGGGTGAACGGTAAAAAGAAGCTTACCCGAAGGATACTTTACGCCCTGTGCATATTATTTGCGGTATTTCTTTTATGCTGCATACCGGTCCCCGTCTACTTAAAGGATGGGGGCTCGGTGAAATATACAGCGGTGCTTTATACCCTGACGCACTGGCATATGTATGGTTCACGTACACAAAACGGACATAATACCGACGGAAGATACGACAGGTATTTCATTGTTGATAACACCCTCACGCATGATGACGGTAGTACCGAGGATGTGGGCTACTGGGACAGATGGGACTTTTCCTTCCTTCCGCAGGTATTCAAAGAGAAAGGGTTCTTTGACTTCACTCCATAAAATTAGCCAGTACAAAGTCCTCAAAAAGAGGCAGTGTAAATCTTAAATAACCCCGCTCACCATCCACCAACCCCTTCCGCAGAAGACGCTTGCGGTAGGGGTTGAAATGATTCGTGTCGATATTTGAAAATTCACGGATATCTGCTATTTTTGCGCTCTCTGTGGAGGCTATGGCGTGACATATCTTTTTGTCCTGCGCCGAAAGCTCGGACCAGATCTTTTCATAGACATATTCCTCAAGATAGCTCAGGTAATCATCCATGATGACCTCGATATCCGGCTGCTTTTTCCATGCTTCCTCAGAACTTCAAACATACGGGAGAGAGCAGATTCCACATCTTTTATGGGTGTCACACCCGCTATCTCAACTCCGAAACCCAGGAAGGATAAATTGATTTTTGCCTCCCTGAATAATGAGCTCAGCTTGTCCATGCCCGAGAGCTTCGCAAGAAGGCTCTCGAGGAGATCGCGTTCAGGGTTCAGTTCTATTGTGATCCAGCCGTCATCAGCCTTCAGAGTCCTGGATATATCAGTCATGAAGACCGTTTTTCCCGAACCGCGGACGCCTGTGATCAGATAGATGTGCTGCGATGGAATCTCGCCTGAAAAATCATTTACGATTTCCTCTGCCTGAAGACTTCTGGAAATGATCTGAGCGGGGCTCTGACCGAATGTAAGCGTGTATGGATTGGTCGGTGTCATGCAATACCTCTTATTTTACTGTTTTTATTTATTATTACTGTCGTTTACTGTGGGTTACTGTTTTTGTACTTTTTTACTGTGGTTTACTGTTTTTGAGTATAGCACGGTTTCTTTTGGCTGAAACCGGTTGACAGGGGCTTCTCCATGCAGTAAAGTGAGATCATTATGATTATTAAGAATAAGATTCCTATTTTAGAATACGACATGTCCTCGCGGGAGGTCATAGCGCCGGACCATGACTGGGAGGGCGGGAGGCTGCCGGATAAGTGCCTTTTTGCCTTTTTGGGGGATGTGGTGCATGAGTATGCGAAGAAACACGGAGCGCAGGTCGTACAGACCTTGATCACAGTTTCGCATGATATACAGGTCTATGTGCTTCACGAAGAGAAAGAGGATATATGCCTCGTGCAGTCCCCCATCGGGGCGGCGGCCGCGGCGCAGGTGCTGGATATGCTCGTAGTCTGTGGGTGCACCAAGGTGATAGCTGTGGGCTCGTGCGGGGTGCTGGCGAATCTGCCTGAGAACTCATTTATGGTTCCGGTCAGGGCACTCCGGGCGGAAGGAACGTCCTATCATTATCTGCCGGCTTCGAGATATATAGAGCTCGATGAGGAGCCTGCGGCGGTGATAGAGAGTACATTTAAAAAGCACGGACTGCCCTTTGTGACCTGCACCACATGGACTACGGATGGTTTCTTCAGGGAGACGGAGGATATGGTGAGATATCGCCTTGAGGAGGGCTGCTGCGTGGTCGAGATGGAATGCGCAGCTCTGGCCGCCTGCTGCCGGAAGAGGGGCGCTAAGTTCGGGCAGTTTTTATTTACCGCGGATTCGCTTGCGAACGTCAGAGAGTACGATGCCAGGGGTTTCGGGACCGGCTCGCACGAGAAGGCACTGCTTCTGGGGCTGGAGGTATTAAAGGAATATAACTGAAAAAGTCTCTTGCCATTGACGGTGAAAACATTTATAATGGAGCGAAAATCACGAACAGAGGTGGCATGATGACTAAGGTGTTTATCGACGGAAGCGAGGGAACGACAGGCCTTCGCATAAACGAGAGGCTTGAGGGAAGGGACGATATCGAGCTCTTAAAGATACCCTCGGAGCTTCGCAAGGACCCCGCGGAGATAAAGAAGTATATAAATGAGAGCGATGTGACTTTTCTGTGCCTGCCGGATGCGGCGGCTGTGGAGGCTGTCGCCCTCGCGGATAATGACCGCGTAAAGATAATCGACGCGTCCACCGCTCACAGGACTGCTCCCGGCTGGGCTTACGGCTATCCGGAGCTGGGCGAGAGCTTCAGGAACGCGATAAAGACGGGCAATCGCATCGCTGTGCCCGGCTGCTACGCCACGGGCTTTATAACCTGCGTGTATCCGCTGATAAAGGGCGGGATAATGGGAAGCGACTACCCTGTGAGCGTATTTGCCATGAGCGGCTACTCGGGCGGCGGCAAGAAGATGATAGCCGCGTATGAGGCGGCCGGGAGGCCTGCGGAGCTTTCTTCACCGAGGCAGTACGCGCTCTCGCAGATGCACAAGCATTTAAAGGAGATGAAGGCGATCACAGGGCTTGACCGTACTCCTCTTTTTAATCCGGTGGTCTGCGACTACTACAGCGGCATGGTGGTTACGCTTTCATTGTATGCGGACATGCTGAAGAAAAAGATGACCCCCGAGAATGTGCGTGACTACTTCGCGGAGTTCTTCACAGGTGAGCAGTTCATAACCGTAATGCCCTACGGCGCTGAGGCGGAGTTCTCTAATTTCATCGGTTCTAACAACTACTCGGGCCGCGACGACCTGCAGATATTCGTCACCGGAAATGACGAGAGGATTGTGGTGAACGCGAGATTCGATAACCTCGGAAAGGGCGCATCCGGTGCCGCTATACAGTGCTTCAACATAGCTACGGGAGCTCCCGAGTCGAAGGGACTGGTGCTGTGATGGAGGGCAGGAAGGGACTGTCCACGGCGGGACTTCGCGTCATCGCCATGGCGACCATGCTCGCGGATCACATCGGCGCGGTGTTTATCGAGAGAGTGCTTGTGGCAAACGGCGTGAGGGACGTGCTGGATATGTCCACATTTTCAGCGTGGAACGTGCTCTACTGTGTTCTGCGAAGCGCGGGAAGGATCGCATTTCCCCTGTACATCTTCCTGATGATAGAGGGCTTCGAGAAGACCCGCTCGAGATGGAAGTACGCTCTGAGGCTTCTCCTACTGGCTGTAGTGTCCGAGATACCCTTCGATCTGGCGGTGTCCCTGCGCTCTAAGACGCTGACATGGGGTAATATCCTTGAGTTTGGCTACCAGAACGTGATATTCACGCTGCTCATAGGCTTTCTGTGCATATGGTGCCTGTCCTATGTCATAAAAAAGAACATGGAGGTCAAGGAATCCACCGATCTGCTCAGGTACCTGACCTGCGCGGCCTCGGTGCTGACCGTCATGGTGCTGTTCATGATCGCTGCGTGGATGCTTAATACCGACTACTCCTACACAGGTGTCGGAGCCATCGGCGCCATGTATCTCCTGAGGCGGTACAGGGTATGGAGCATCGGCGTATGCTGCGCTGTGCTGACACTCATGCCGTTAAATATCTTCGAGGCGTTCTGCTTTATCGCCATCGCCCCCGTGGCGCACTATAACGGCGAGAAGGGCAGGACGAACAGGATAATCAACTATGCCTTCTACCCCGCACACCTGCTGCTCCTGTGGCTTCTGGCGTTTGTATGCGGGTATGTTATGCTATGATAATAGATCACTTCAGTCCCGCCATGGTGGCGGGCAGCGGCCAGTGCTTCAGATGGAAGCGCATGGACTGCGGATACGAGATAATAGCTTTCGGAAAAAGGCTCCTCATAGAAAATGAGGGGCCTGATTTTGCTCTCTCCTGCACGGAGGAGGAGTGGGATGAGTGCTGGGCACACTACCTGGATATGGATACCGATTACGGGCAAGTGGAGGCTCTCATAGCTTCATTCGGCGACAGACATCTGAGCGAATGCTACGCGGCGGGCTCGGGTATAAGGATACTCAGGCAGGACCTGTGGGAGATGATAGTCACCTTCCTGATATCGCAGAATAACAATATTACGCGGATCACGAGATCTGTGGAGGCGCTCTGTGATGCCTTCGGAGGTGAGGTGGAGGGAAGTGAGAGAAGGTCATTTCCCTCTGCCTGCGATATCGATACCGGCAGACTTACGGATAAGTCGTTCGGACTCGGCTACAGGGCGGAGTACATCGCGAAGATGTGCGAATATGTGCGAAGCGACCCGGACTTTTTGCTAAGACTCGCAAAGATGGCATATGACGCGGCGCGCGAGGCTCTTCTGCAAATGAAGGGGATAGGCCCGAAGGTGGCCGACTGCATCTGCCTCTTCGGCCTGCATCATACGGAGGCGTTTCCGGTGGACACGCATGTGAAGCAGCTTCTGGCGAAGTATTATCCGGACGGCTTCGATACCGGGTATTTCGCCGGATACGCGGGGATAATACAGCAGTATCTGTTCTACGCGGAGCTGAGGAACGCCAAAAAGCGCTGAGACGGCGTCTGTGATTGTGCAGAATGAACAAAAAAACTATCGTTTTTCTGCGCGGCATCACGTGCTTTGCTATAATAATACACTTTGCAAGAGCTATATTATGTGGTAATATAATTCTTGCAGCTTGACTGTGGCGTCACTTCCGGGGGTCGCGTCGTTTCTTATGCACATAATGATGTTTTGGGCTAAGTGGGGACCCTATTATATTTTTGTGCATTTTCCTGACAATTGTCCATATCAATATACATCGTTCAATTATCACAAATATTATGGTGCTTAAAATGAAAAAACACAGTATAAATACTTTTCTCGCACTTTTAATGGGTGCGATTGCTGTCACAGGATGCTCGAAAACTGAGCAAACAGATCAGATGCCGGCTGCGACTGATCCGGTCACAACAGAAGCTGTGGAGAAATCCACGCAGGCTGAGGTGGTTTCATGGTCAGGGGCAGATATGAAGCTGATCGATGATGCGGTGGATTTATACGCGCTGGTTTTACCTTATCATCTCTACAATACGGCTTATGAGTATATACAGACGATAAAAGCTTTTGACACTATGGAGCCGTATAAGCAGATGAAGGCGGATGGTAAAACTGTAGTTTCCTATGGGGAGCTTACGTCGTGCGCTGCCTTTCCGGGATACTTTATTGAAAAGTATACAAAAGAGCAGGCGGGTTCGGAAGCTGACAGGGATAATCCGGGCGGCCCTCTATGCAGGATAGGCTTTTATGAGGCGGTCCTGGCAGATTCGCAGGTGTTCTGTGCGCTTACGGATGATGAAAAGGCGGCCGTTGCCGCAAAGGCAGTGGGTTTTTATAATGACCCTGTCATGTACACCCTTATGAATACCGGCGGAGGAAAGGGGTCGGAATTCTTTGACGCGGCCTTCTGGCAGGTTCAAAGCGGCGCAGGCTCATTCGCATATGAGTATCTGGAGAAGAATTACAAAAAGGAGCATGACAAACACCGCGAGGAAGCACAGACTCTTGCACGGCAGTAATTATTCTGCACGCAGATGGCATAATTGCCTTTAATGTGCATAAAACAGAAAAAAGTACTTTACAAAAGGCCTGCGCGGTGCTAAAATAGTAACGTAGTTTGGCAAAGGCGTCAGACCCCAGAGGGGGGGTCTGCGCCTTTTTTCATACATATAATACGGCCGAGAGCCGAAACAGGAGGACAGTATCATGTCATACGTAGACGAGATTTACGAGAGAGTCGTTGCAAACAATCCCGGCGAGACTCTTTTCCACCAGGCAGTCAAGGAGGTTCTTGACTCCCTCAAGCTGGTCATCGACGCCAATGAGGAGAAGTACAGGAGCGTTTCCCTTCTTGAGAGACTTACCGAGCCGGAGAGGATCATATCCTTCAGAGTTCCGTGGGTGGACGACAACGGCAAGGTTCAGGTAAACAAGGGCTACAGAGTTCAGTTCAACTCTGCTATAGGACCGTACAAGGGCGGCCTTCGTTTCCGTTACGATGTTAACCAGAGCATGCTCAAGTTCTTAGGCTTCGAGCAGATCTTTAAGAACTCGCTCACAGGCCTTCCCATCGGCGGCGGCAAGGGTGGTTCCGATTTCGACCCCAAGGGCAAGTCTGACAGAGAGGTTATGGCGTTCTGCCAGAGCTTCATGACAGAGCTCTGCAAGTACATCGGCGCTGACGTGGACGTTCCCGCAGGCGATCAGGGTGTAGGCGGAAGAGAGATCGGCTTCATGTACGGACAGTACAAGAGGATCACCGGCCTGTATGAGGGCGTTCTCACAGGTAAGGGCTTAACCTGGGGCGGTTCACTCGTTCGTACACAGGCTACAGGCTACGGTCTCGTATACATCGCTGAGGAGATGCTCAAGCATGTCGGAGATTCCTTCAACGGCAAGACTGTTGTAATATCAGGTGCAGGTAATGTTGCCATTTATGCATGCGAGAAGGCTCAGCAGCTCGGAGCAAAGGTAGTTGCTCTGTGCGATTCAAACGGCTACATCTACGATGCTGACGGCATCAAGCTTGACATCGTTAAGGATATCAAGGAGGTTCGCCGCGGACGTATCAAGGAGTATGTGGACGCTGTTCCCACAGCCAAGTACACAGCAGGCAAGGGCATCTGGACGATCCCCTGCGATATCGCTCTTCCCTGCGCGGGCCAGAACGAGCTCGACCTTGAGGATGCTAAGGCACTCATCGCTAACGGCTGCAAGCTCGTTGCAGAGGGCGCTAACATGCCTTCCACAAGAGAGGCTACAGACTACTTCCTTGAGAAGAAGATCCTCTTCATGCCCGGCAAGGCTGCAAATGCGGGCGGCGTAGCTACATCCGCACTCGAGATGAGCCAGAACTCTCAGAGGCTTTCATGGTCATTTGCAGAGGTAGACGCTAAGCTTCACGACATCATGACAGGCATCTACGCTAAGGTAAGCGACGCAGCTGCAAGATACGGCGTAGCAGGCAACTTCGTAGCCGGCGCTAACATCGCAGGCTTCGAGAAGGTAGCGGACGCTATGATGTCTCAGGGCATCGTTTAATCAAAGTTGCGGACGATTGTATAATAGCACTTTAATAGCTGTCTTTAAAACAGGGAGCTCTGCCTCAAAGGAGGCGGGTAGTCTAAGGGATTTTTAATCCCCGAAAGAATCGGCATAGTTGGAATAACATTTCCGGCTATGCCGTTTTATTTTCGAGTTGAGTCGGTATTTCACCAATGCAGTTCCAAACGATCCTGGCACGCTGGGTTTTCTGCCCGTTTATCTTTTCGGGATGGTAAACATATACCTTCTATATGAATTCTCTGATGATCTCTGCTGTGAGTTCCGGTACTTCCGTGTACTTTTTTTACAAGTGTAAGGAAGTGACAGATATTCAGAGAATTCTCTTTATCTGAAGCTATTTCACTTTCAAGCTCTGCAATCCGCTTTTTAAGAGCATTCTGCTCTTCCTCGTAGGAAGCCGACTTCTTCATGAAGCGTTCATCTGCGTTGTACTAATTTCTACAAGTTTTTATTGATTTCAACGCCATTTTAGACTATAATATAACCGATGTCTAAAAACTGACGGTAACCTTAACGGTAACGCACAATAAGGATGACAGAGGTGTAAAAATGCCGCTTAACTGGAACGGGGATCATATCCCTTCAAAGGCAGATAAAACGACAGATATATTAGGATTAAAGGAAATCGGCGGCGTAGGACAGCTTGTATATCATCCGTTCAGATTTAAGACCTACACCTGTTCCTTCGATGGTAAGGAACAGCTCGTTTACCCGGTATGCAAGCCCGGACAGGAGCCGGAATTCCCGTCTTCTGAAGGACCCACCGGAAAGGAACTGCTGATAAGCCTGTGTAACCTTGCTAAGGTTATAGACAGTTATGACAATAAAACGCCAAAGGAACAGCTTATACTTAAGTGGTGTATGGATAATATGCACCCCTATAGGGTAGACTTCATCTAC
>DGVE01000225.1 GCA_002395865.1 Lachnospiraceae bacterium UBA4292
TCGGGTTTAACTGAGCTCCGGCCCTTTTACCGTATCATCATCTTTTAACAGCTGCTGAGTATTGTCCGCATTCATGACCTTTTTCTTCTCCTGGTCATACCGGTACTCCAGGCTGTTACCCGCATCGCTTACCATAGTATCCAGGTACATCTTTTTCTGTCTGTCATCCATTCTCTTAACGGCATTTACCATGCTGATGAAGGCGGGATCCCTCTTTATCTGCGCGGCGCGCTGCTTGATCAGCTCCTCGTCATGCTTCTTATCAGCCCCCGTGACCACCATCTCCTTAAAGGGATGCTCCGGGTTCTTCTCCCTTGCGATCTGACGTACTGCCAGTATTTGTGCCATCGCGTTCCTGATCTCGGAATTGCCTGCGTGGGACAGCTTTTTGCTCAGCTTGCTCACATAATTGCCCACGGTCATCGGAGCATAGGTGGTAGGCGATATATAATCATCGCTTGAGCTGTTGACCTCCCTTGCGCGGTTGATGTTGTTGCAGAGCTTCGTATAATCCGCTGCAGGCATCAGCTGCTTAAGAACGCGCATGGTGTTGTCGAATCTGATCGCACCCGTTTCGGTCGAGCGAACGCCCTTCTTGTCCTCTATATACTTGAGCATCTTCTGCGTAAGGTTATAGTTGACGCTCCCCTCGGGAACCTCTCCTTTCGCAAGCCTGCGCTTGTATGCTGCGAGCTCCGTCATCATCTCGTCGAACTCGCCATGGTTCTTGGATCTCTTTATTCCCAGATAATTCTTTCCGGTACCTGTGGCCTCCATGGCGGCAAAGGCGTCGTCGATGACCTTCTTCCTCTCCTCCATATCAGAATTTGCGGAGGTCTTGTATCTGTTCTGGTAGTTATCCACCTCCCGGTTCAGCACATTGGGGTCGTTATCGCAGGCCATCACGGGCAGCTTGACAGCTCCCTGTGCCTTTTCAAACATGCTGTTAATGATGGGGCCGAGCGTGGAAGCCAGATTCTTTACGGCATCCTTATCCTCCTGACTCATCAGAAGAGAGTTCTTATCGCCGTTTTCGGGCGCATCCTTACCCGCGAGAAGCTTATTGGCCGCATAGATATTCGCAATGAAGTATCCGGGATCCTGTGTCTGCTGCATGAGCTCGTGCTTATTATCGTGGACGAACGCTCCGAAGGTGCCCTCATCGGGGCGGAGCTTGTGCTGCGGAAGGTTTTTCAGGGTATCATTTATTTCCCTTGCCGTCTCCTTCTGCTTATTGAGTGAATCCTGCTCTATGGCACCCGCGTTCAGCTCGGGGTCACCCTTGAAATAAACCTTCTTCGGAAGATATGTCTGCTGTGATCCGAAATACATGCCCTTCGGGTAGAGTTCCGGGCCGGAATCGTCGGCATAGAGCTTGGCGCCGTTTAATTGCGTTTTATATTCGTCGTGAGGTATCAGCATGACATCCGATAGCTCCTGTCCGTTGATCTGGCCGTTTCTGACAAGATTCGGTGAACCGTTCCGATAAGCGCTGACAGTAGAATCCTGCGGCTCCCTTATACTGATCACTCCGTCTTCCGATACCGAAGAAGCGTTCGGAACACCGTCATAGACCTTGGTCTGCTGAGTCTTTCTCTGCTCATACTCCGGAGCCGGAATATCCTTGAGCCAAGTGAGCTGGATACCGTTCACTTCCCTTCCGGGACGGCAGATCACATGATTCTCAATGAGCTCATCTACGGACATTGTCTGGGTCGTCTTATCGAGGGATCTTCTGGAATCCTCTATCCTTAACCGGTTTCCGTGCTTGCTGATACCTGTGACAGTCACATAATGACCGCTGATATTCAGGAGAACGGGGGACTTGTCCTTCTCGAGAGCATTTCTTACCATATCGCCCAGCTGCTTTTTGAGGGCCTGCTTGTATACCTTTCTGGCTTCCTCCCTCTGGCCTGCATACTGCGCATTATAACGGCGCTCTGCCTCCTTCTGCTCCCCTTCCGTCATAAAGTCCCAGGCGGTCTTGTCGAGAGGCTTCTGGCTCGAGAGATAAAAATTCTCCGGGAGAGCGTTGATAGTGACCTGATTGAGTGCGCTGTTCGGAAGGACCTCCTGCACCAGATCGGCGTTCTCATAAACACTGTTGGCCGTGTCCTGCTCCATAATTGAACGGCGGTTTGCACTCATCCCCCTCGCCTGCTCCATATTCATATCGGGACGCCACGCGCGGATCTCCTCCTGCGACAGATCTATTCCGCGTGACTTAAGGAGCAGGCTCATGCCCTGTGACCAGCAGCCGTTATTGCTCGTCTGAGGACCGGAATACTTGATATCGATTCCCGAAAAGCCCTTCTTGGTCGTGATCTCGGGCTTCGGAGGGTCCACTCTCTGGCCGATGTCTTTAAGAGCCTGCTTGTGGTATCTGTCCACCTTCCAGGCAGTGTTCAGCCTGGCCTTCATATACTTGTGGTCCGCTGCGGTAAGCGTGCCCTTATTCTGCTCATAGAAGCTCTGCAAAACGGCAAGATTACCGGTGTTTAGAATGTATTCGGGAACCTGCGGGCTCACAACACGCGTCTTTACATACAGTCCCGTCTTCGGATCCGGAAGTGAAGCGTATCCAAAAGGAAACGGATTAACATCTTTTTTTGTATTTATACCTGGCTTCGGCATATCCAACCTCCAAAATAGCAGGGCTCTGTCACCCTCTCGCGCGGAGTCTACCACGCTGTGTCCAACAGATGTCCAACATGGTAAAAAAACTTTAGACAGTGCTGCGTTCAAGATCTTTTGAAGCTCTAATTGAAAAATATACAGATGTTTTGTCCGATCAGCCGCGGTATTTACTCTCACCCACCCTCTTATAGTAAGCGACCTTATCCTCGTACATCATTTCATCAGATGCCTTCAGCATTTCTTCAATGGACATGCTTCCGTCTGAAGAGAAGCTGTAGCCGATTGCGCAGCTGTACTTTGTCTCGGAAACGATCTTTCTGATGTGGTCTATGAGCTGTTCGATCTCCTTTTCGGAGGATCGGCGGCAGACAAGCAAAAACTCGTCGCCTCCCATGCGAAATGCTGACTGCTTCCCTTTCTTTGCCCTCATCAGACAATGTGAAATAGTCTTGAGCGCTTCATCTCCCGCCGTATGGCCATCGGTGTCATTGATGCGCTTCAGTCCGTTCATATCCACGGTAACGATACCCGTTATGGTTTTGGGATTATCATTGACAGCAGCATAATACGACTGACGGTTCAAAAGTCCGGTAAGAGCGTCCTTGCTGGTGAGCTGAAGAATCGAAAAAACATAGTACACAAAAAGCGCGATCATTATGGTAGGGCAGAATATCTTCGAATAATCCTTGCCGAGAATGAACGGCAGAACCAGCCCCGACCCGAAGGCAAAAGCCATAAACAATATGGGTATTGTCTCAGACATTTGCTTATTGCTGTACTTGAAAAAGCTGTATACCAAAAATATGCCGTAAAGCCCGACAGCAAAATAGGGCAGGTAACCAAGCGGGCCTCGCACTAAGGAATTATCATCGCCGATGCTAAATACGATTCCGTTAAATATTGAGACGAAGTTCACAGCGGCAAATGCCAGCGCCGGAGCAAACACAAAGACTCTCTCCTTGTGCACAAGTGTATAAAGAATCATGGCCATGACAAGAGGCGTAGCACTGTATCTGACAGCAATTAATACTGTCCTCAGATCCCTATATTCATCCAGTTCATTCAGATAAAACTCTACGAAAACCACCTGTGAAAAAGCAAAGACAGCCGCTACCAGCGCCAGCATCCTGTTGATAGTCTTTTTTTCCAAAAAGAATGTGGTCTTTAGCAGGATCACAAAGGCGACCATAATAAGTATCAGCGACCAATTGTCCAGTATATATTCTTTAAACATCCTTATGCCCTCATTTACGGATAGCCCGACTGCATCATATCAGCTTGAATGTTGATTGTATCAGTTTTTGATACATATTTCAAGTCTCCGGGGGATAAAGATAACAAAATGCAAAAACACCTCCGGGTAACGCGTTACGCGTTCCGGAGGTGTCTGACAGAATATATATCGGAACGAGCCCGCCCCGGATTATACCTCTCTGTAGTCGGTCTTGGCATCATCAACCACAGTCGCGGCCTTTTCCTTCTCCTTCTCCTCGCCCTTGCCGTTGGCAAAGGTCTTGAACATCTTCGAAACATCCACACCGGTGGACTCCTTGATGCCGTCGGTCACCTGAGTAACTGTGGTCATGATATTGCCCGCAAGCTGTGAGGTGTCGCCTCCGAACATCTTGATGCTCTCGACATTCGAATATCCGCGACCGATAGCCTCCGCGATCTTGGGCAGCTGCTCGAAGTATACCTTCAAGGTATCGAGCTCCATCTGCTGACGAGCCGCGTCGCCGTACTCCTTCATAGCCTCAGCCTTCTTCAGGATACCTGCAGCCTCTGCCTCTGCCTTGGCCTGGATAGCCTCAGCCTCCGCACGGCCTCTTGCCTCTATGGCAGCAGCCTCTGCAAGACCTGCAGCCTTGATAGCCTCAGCCTCCTGAACCTTAGCGAACTTCTCAGCCTCCGCAGTCGCACGCTTCGCCTCTGCCTCCTTCTCAGCTTCGAACTTCTCTGCCTCTGCCTTCTTCTGGCGCTCGTACAGATCGGCCTCTGCCTTCTTCTGGCGCTCATACTGAGCCGCATCTGCCTTCTGCTGTGCAGCGTACTTGTCTGCATCGGCCTGCTTCTTGATATTTGCCTCGAGAGTCTTCTCCTGGATGGCTACCTCACGCTCCTTGAGCTCAAGCTCCTTCTCCTGACGTGCAAGGTTTGCATTTGCGGTAGTGATCTCGATAGACTTTCTCTGCTCCTCCTCCTGGATCTTGTAAGCAGCGTCTGCCTCTGCCTGCTTGATGTCGGAATTCTTCTTGAGCTCCGCCTTCTTTATAGCCAGATCGTTCTGCTTAACCGCGATCTCAGCGTCCGATGCCACCTTCGCGTCGTTAGCCTCTCTTGCAGCTATCGCCTGAGCGATCTCAACTTCCTTGTCTGCGTTTGCCTTCGCAATGGCAGCGTCCTTCTTGATCTGTGAAATGTTATCGATACCGAGATCCTCGATCACGTGATTTGCGTCCGAGAAGCGCTGTACATTGAATGATACAAGCTCCAGACCCATCTTCTGAAGGTCGGGGATGACATTTTCCGAAACTCTCTCAACGAAGGCCTTGCGGTCGCCGATGAGGTCTCTGAGCTTCATCGTACAGATGATCTCACGGATGTTACCTTCGAGAACCTCTGAAACGATGCGTCCGATATCGTCCGGTGTCTTGTTAAGGAAGTTCTGGGCAGCGATCTGAACCATCGCTATCTCCGAGCTCACCTTTACATTGACTGCGGAGTCTACGAAGATATTGATGCAGTCTGCTGTGGGAACAGCGTCGCCTGTCTTGATATCAAGCGGTATCAGCTTAAGAGAGAGCTTATCTAATCTCTCGAGGAATGGCATCTTGATGCCTGCCCGACCGATGAGTATCTTCGACTTCTTTCGAAGACCGGAGATGATAAATGCTGTGTCCGGCGGCGCCTTCACATATCCTATAAGGATAAAAAACAGGAATAAAACAACTACGACAGCTATCGGAATAGCTATCCTTAAGATGTCGCCCACATCCTGTGATGCGGAAAGAAGCAACATTCTCATGACATTACCTTCCTTTCTCTGGACTAATGTCCATTTGCTTTATCAATTGTGTTGATGTGCGTATTATATCAACTCATAGGAAAATAATCTTAAACAGCACAATAACAAAATCTTAACAAAATCTTACCGCACGGCACCTATCAGCTCGTTTATATCCTTCACGCCCTGTCTGATCATATACTCCTCTATGCCCTGCGCGACCCTGACGGCAGTGAAGGGATCCGCGAAGTTCGCGGTGCCCACAGCCACCGCCGTGGCTCCCGCGAGTATGAATTCGAGCGCGTCCTCGGCGCAGGTGATGCCGCCCATGCCTATGATGGGAAGCTTCACCGCCTGCGCGACCTGGTAAACCATCCGCACCGCAACCGGTCTTATCGCGGGTCCCGAAAGACCTCCCGTCTTGTTCGCCAGAGCAAATGTCCTGCGATTTATGTCTATCTTCATACCGGTGATGGTATTTATAAGAGATACTGCGTCGGCTCCCGCATCCTCAACTGCCCTCGCCATCTCCGTGATATCCGTTACGTTCGGAGAGAGCTTCATGATCACCGGCTGCTTCGCGTATTTTTTTACTTCTTTTGTTATATCATAGGCTGCCTCGGGCTTCTGTCCGAAGGCTATGCCGCCCTCCTTCACATTCGGGCAGGATATGTTTATCTCGAGAAGGTCGACCGGCTGATCTGCGAGACGCTTTACCACATCCACATACTCCTCGGTGCTGTGTCCGCAGACATTTACTATGATCTTAGTATCGAAATTTTTTAAGAAAGGTATATCCCTCTCGCAGAACACGTCGATACCGGGGTTCTGAAGTCCGATGGCGTTTAACATGCCCGAAGGCGTCTCGGCTATGCGGGGCACGGGATTGCCCGCCCACGGAACGCTCGCCACGCCCTTCGTAGTAACCGCACCCAGCTTCTCAAGATCCGTGAACTCCACGAACTCCATGCCGGAGCCGAAGGTGCCGGAGCACACAGTCACGGGATTTTTGAGGGTGACGCCTGCAATATTTACCGATGTATTTATACTCATTCGCTCCACCCCCTAAATAACTATATCTTTCGCGTTGAACACAGGCCCGTCCGCGCAGACTCTCTTGTTGTTCACCTGAGAATGCCCGTCCTTTTCCGTGCTGTTGCATACGCATGCGAGGCACGCGCCTATTCCGCACGCCATCCTCTGCTCCATGGATACGTAGCAGGTGATGCCCTTCTCCTCCGAATATGCCTTAAGCGCTCTGAGCATCGGCGCGGGGCCGCAGGAGTAGATGACATCGGCACTGAGCCTGTTCGCGTTTATCGCGTCGATGACCGTTCCCTTCACGCCTGTGCTGCCGTCCTCCGTGGCTATATAGACCGTTCCGAACTGCTCGAACTCATCCTTCAGGAAGCACTCGTTTCTGTAACCGAGGACTATCTGGATATTCTCGCGTCTCATTCCGCGCCTGCTAAGAGCCGCCGCGGTCTCAAGAAGGGGCGGGACACCTATTCCTCCGCCTATTATCATAGCCTTTTTGTCCGAAAGGAAGAAGCCCGTGCCCAGAGGGCCGAACACCCTGACGCTGTCCCCTGCCGCAAGGCGAGAGAATTCATCCGTTCCGTAGCCTGCCACTCTGTATACAAGCCTTATGGTGCCTGCCTGGCGGTTTATCCTGCACAGACTGATGGGTCTAGGCAGAAGGTGCGCCGCGTCCTTTGAATAGACCGCAACAAACTGTCCGCAGCCGGCCTCGGCGGCTATCTGCGGAGCCTTTATCGTAAGATCGAATATTCCGGGGCAGAGGCACACCTGCGAGATGACCTCCCCCATTTCCTGAAATTTAGCCATATCAGATCGTTCCCTTCGTGGACAGCACTCCGCTTATCCTCTCATCCCTGCTTGTCGCCATGTCGAGAGCCTTCGCGAAGGCCTTGAACATAGCCTCTATCTTGTGGTGATCGTTGTCGCCGTAGAGCACCTTGATGTGCAGGTTCATGCACGCGCTGTAGCTTACGGCGTAGAAGAACTCCTTCGCCATCTGTGTGTCGAATTCGCCGCACTTTTCACCCGCAAACTCCGCGTCAAATACGAGATAAGGTCTTCCGCCAAGGTCCACCGCGCACATCACCAGCGTCTCATCCATGGGCAGCAGGAAATAGCCGTATCTCCTGATGCCCTCCTTGTCGCCCACAGCCTGCGCAATGGCTTTACCGAGAACTATACCGCAGTCCTCAATGCTGTGGTGACAGTCGACGTTCAGATCGCCGTTACATTTTACATCGAGATCAAACAGGCCGTGGCGCGAGAAACCGTCGAGCATGTGGTCAAAAAAGCCGATACCCGTATCGATATGCGCCTTGCCGCTTCCGTCGAGCTCGAGCCCCACGGAGATATCCGTCTCCCTTGTCTTCCTGTCTACCTGTGCAAATCTGGACATCTCATCCCTCCTTTGTAAATGTGAGCTGTATCTGCAAAGCATCGTAAATGATCATGCTCGTGTACAGCTTAGAATCTCCGTTAAGATCGATCATATATCTTTCCTGCTTCGGTTAAAATATACTGTTGATGTCTTCTATCATATCGATGACAGCCTGCCTTGAAGCCTCATAGAAATGCTCCTCTGAGAACTTCGCGTACTTCTCCTGCTTGTAAGCGGCTATGATGCCTCTTGACGAGTTCACGATGGCTCCCAGACCGTCCTCATTGAAATAAGGCTTCAGATCCGCAGCCTTGCCGCCCTGCGCGCCGTAGCCGGGCACGAGTATGCATGCCTTGGGCATGATCTTACGAAGCACCTCACCCATCTTCGGATATGTGGCACCCACGACCGCGCCCACATTGCTGTAGTCACCGTCCATTGAAAGTGCTCCCCACTCATTTACCTTCTCGCCGACGAGCTCATAGAGAGGTCTTCCGTCCACGATTCTATCCTGGAACTCACCCGATGAAGGGTTGGATGTCTTCACCAGGATAAATATTCCGCGGTCATTTTTATTGCATACGTCTATAAACGGCTTGATGCCATCCGTTCCGAGATATGGATTGACAGTCGCGAAATCCTCATCAAAGCCCGCTATCTTCTCGCCGTCCACATCGACAGAGCCCAGATGAGCCTCCGCGTAAGCCGCCGATGTGGAGCCGATATCGCCCCTCTTCACGTCACCGATCACGATGAGCCCTTTCTCCTTGCAGTAGTCCACAGTCCTCTTGAAAGCAACCAGTCCCGCTATACCGAACTGCTCATACATCGCGATCTGCGGCTTAACTGCCGGCGTCAGGTCATACACAGCGTCCACTATCGCCTTATTGTACTGCCATACTGCCTCACCGGCCGCCTCCGCCGTTCTTCCAAACTTCGCATACGCCTTCTTCAAAATATGCTCCGGAATGTACGAAAGCATCGGATCCAGTCCGACAACTATCGGAGCCTTCTTCTGCTTTATCTTCTCATTCAGTTTTGAAATCATAGCACTACCTCGCTTTTATAGTATACTTTGATAAATGTACCACAAGTCCAAAGAAAAATAAAGGACAATTTACGCAAGTCGTAATAGAAAAAGAGCCGCGTTCGTCCGCGGCTCCTGATCATGTATTCAACCTGTTTTCATTTCTCCAGCGCTCTCTTTATCCTCACGAGCGCTTCCTCTATCACGCTTCTCGGAGCGGCGAGATTTATCCTCTGAAAGCCCTCACCGCAGGCTCCGAATATCTCTCCTCCGTCGAGCCACACCTTACCTGTGTTTTCCAGCCTGTCTCGAAGCTCTCGTGCCGAATAGCCTGTTCTTCTGAGGTCGAGCCACAGAAGATAAGTCCCCTCAGGTTCTATGATATCAAGCTGGGGAAGCTCACGCTGTACATAATCACGTAAGTGATCGTAGTTGGCGCGGATATATCTCCACACCTGCTCATGCCAGTCCTCGCCGTGCTCGTACGCGGCGCGGCAGGATACAAGTCCGAGGGTATTTGCCTGGCTGTAGCCTGCGGCGGCCACCTGCTTTCTGAACAGCTGCCTGAGTCTGCGGTCCGGTATGATGATATTTGAATTCTGCAGGCCCGCCAGATTGAAGGTCTTGCTCGGCGCTGTGCAGATGACGCTGTGCTCCCCGGCCCAGTCATTCACATTTGAAAACGGAATGTGCTCATGTCCCGGGTAGATAAAATCCTCGTGTATCTCATCGCTCACGACCGTCACGCCATGTCTTTCACAGATATCGGCGAGCTTTTCGAGCTCCCGCCTCGTCCACACCCTGCCCACAGGATTGTGAGGGCTGCAGAGGATAAAAAGCCTTATACCATGGCGGACGATCTTCTTCTCGAAGTCGTCGGGATCGATATGATATCTTCCGCCCTCATACAACAGATCGGAGCTTGCGACCACGCGCCCATTATCCTCTATGACCTCCGTAAAGGGGTAATACACAGGCTGCTGGATGAGCACGCTCTCACCGGGCTCCGTGTATGCCCTGACAGCCGCCGCAAGCGCAAATACCACTCCGGGGGTGACAGTGACCCATTCGGGCTTTACCTCCAGACCGTGGTGCTTCCTCATCCACGAAGCAAGCGCTGCGTAGTAATCCTCCCTCGGATCTGTGTAGCCGTAAATGCCGTGCGAGTTTCTTTCGGCTATGGCCTCTATCACCTCATCGGGTGCGACAAAATCCATGTCAGCCACCCACAGCGGCAGTATGTCTGCGGGCCTGCCGCGGCGCACTGCGAAGTCAAATTTCAGGCTGTCGGTATCATTTCTATCTATAACATTGTCAAGATCATATATTTTTTTACCCATATCAACACCCGTAGCTTTCAAACGCCTGTGAAAGATCCTCTATCAGATCGTTTACGTCCTCTATACCGGCCGAAAGCCTGAGCACCCTGTCATTGATACCGTTCTTAAGCCTCACCTCCTCAGGAACGTCCGCATGAGTCTGCGTCATCGGGTATGTGAGCAGAGTCTCGGTGCCGCCTAAGCTCTCGGCAAACGGTATCAGCTGTGTGCTCTTAAGTATATGCCTTGCCAGCCCTGCGCTGCTCACCTCAAATGTGATCATCGAACCGAACCCGCTCGCCTGGCTCTTACAGACCTCGTAGCCCCTGCTTTCGGGAAGACCGGGGTAGTATACATTTTTCACCTCCGGATTTGCCTGAAG
Source organism: Lachnospiraceae bacterium UBA4292 (assembly GCA_002395865.1). Classification (GTDB taxonomy): domain Bacteria; phylum Bacillota; class Clostridia; order Lachnospirales; family Lachnospiraceae; genus UBA4292. Next base: position 10,789 of record DGVE01000225.1, read on the forward strand.
ATACTTCACTATGGAGAAAGCGTTCTCCTGCGCCTTCTCCATGCGAAGAGGCAGTGTCTTTATGCCGCGAAGCACAAGAAAGCTGTCAAATGGCGCGAGCGCCGAGCCGATGGTCTTGACGATGAAGCGTATCTTTTCCGCGGTATCACTGCCCTTACAGACTACGAAGCCTGCAAGGGTGTCGTTATGACCGCCCAGAAACTTCGTTCCGCTGTGCACCACTATATCGGCTCCAAGACTCAGAGGCTTCTGGAAATACGGTGACAGGAAGGTATTGTCCACGATGAGCAGCAGTCCGTGTGAGTGGGCTATATCTGCCATCCTTCTTATATCCACGATATTCATCATGGGATTCGTGGGAGTCTCGATATATATCGCCCTCGTATTCTCACGGATGAAGTCTTCCGGGTCCTCGGTATTGATATCGATATGAGAGAATTCCATGCCGTTCTTCTCACATATGTGGTCGAAAAGCCTTATGCTTCCGCCGTAGAGATCCGCGTCGGTTATTATATGGTCACCGGGCTTGAAAATCTCCATGAGCGCCGTGATCGCAGCCATTCCGGAGGAAAAAGCCACCGCGTCCACGCCGCCCTCGAGCCCCGCGACCACCTTCTCGAGCTTCTCACGTGTGGGATTGTGCACCCTGCTGTAATCATAGCCCGTGCTCTGCCCCACCTCGGGGTGCGCATATGTGGAGGTCTGATAGATTGGTGTGCTTATGGAGCCCGACTTATCGGGGCCTTTTGCGTTTCTCTCATAGCCCACGCACAGCGTGGCAAAGCCTCTTTCTCTGTTCATATCAAACCTCCGTATGTATCTATTACACAAAACTTAATCTCTTAGTTTGGATGCGATCGGATTGATCGAAGCATCCACGCTTATAACGCCGTTCTTCGGGTTCCTGTCCTCCCAGCTGGGTGAGTTCCAGATGGTGGTCGAGATCTCCGATTGATAATCATCTGCAGTCTCACCCTCGGGATGCCTTAAGAACACTTCATCGGGTGTGGCCGAAAGCTTCTTTCTCTCTCCGTCCGTCTTCCATAGTTCATCGTAGGGCACCTGCGAAGCGATGCGGTACGCGTAGCTTCTGAAAAGCTCGGGACCTCCCGCTGTGGGGAACTCGAAGAAGGTGTATTTTCTGAATACCGGAAGGCTGAAGAGATCCCTCACATAGCCCCAGATATTCCTGTACTCGGTGATTCTCTTCTTGATCGGTCCCACATTTCTGTAGTAGCCGGTCTCCCAGCGCACCAGTGTTACATAAAGCCTCACATCGGAGTCTGTTATATAATCGCCGAAGATGAAGCGGTTATCCGCAAGCCTCTGATCGAGCTTCTCAAGCGAGTCGAAGAAGTCCTCGTAAGCCTCGCTGTAGGCCTCCCAGCTCTGGCAGAATGCCATGCGGTAGTGTCCGTTGTTTATGTGTGGGAAGAGCCAGTCGTTGAACTCGTCGATCTCCTTCCTGTACTTCTTCGGGTAGAGGTCGGGAGCGTCCGCGGGCTGGAACTTTCTGAACTGCACCTCGATGTAGTTCGAGAGCCTGTGATAGTCGTTATTTACAGCCTTCTTCTCCTTCAGATCGACCAGTGTGGGTGTCGTAGCCCTGCCCTGATAGTCGGGGTTCGCGTTCTTGTAGAATTCACTGAGGAAATACGCTCCTGTGAGCGGATCCTTATGATCGGGATAATCCGCGAAGCCGTGGCCGTATACATTCGTCTGGCCCGAAGGAGTCGTGTGGACCTCGCCGATCACATTTTCAAGGCCGAGGAGGTCTCTTACTATCACCGGACGGTTCGACCAATGGCAGCCGTGAGCCCAGTATACGGCGAACCTTCCGTCCTCCGCCTTCAGATCGCCCTCCTTATCGCCGAAGGGCTTTGTAAACGCGTTCGGCTGGCGGATGAACGCACCCCTTTCGTCTATCTCGCTTATGGTCTCGCGGGGTCTGGGCTTTGCGCCGACCTCATCCGCGTGAGTCTGCGCCTCCTCATCCGTATATTCGGACTCGGCGTTCTGTTTATTGGCTCCGAAGGAAATGGAGCAGGCGCTTCCGATATCCACTGTATTGTTCTTATTAAATTCAGCCATAGTATTTTCCTCCTGTATATCATTCACTATATTCTTATTCATAAAGATCGCTTGTCAGGTACTTGTTCCCGCCGTCCGGGAAGAGGACGACTATGTTTTTACCTGCGTTCTCAGGCTTTTTTGCGAGCTCCGAGGCCGCCCACAGCGCCGCTCCTGCGCTTATACCTATAAGAAGTCCCTCTGTCCTCGGGCAGAGCCTTGCGTATTTGTACGCGTCTTCGTCTGTGCAAAGGAATATCTGCTTGTACAGAGTCAGGTCGGTTATGGGGCAGATCGCGCCGCCGCCGATGCCCTGTATCTTGTGAGGTCCGGGCTCGCCTCCGTTTAATACCGGGCAGCCCGCAGGCTCCACTCCGTAGATCTCCACATCGGGGTTCTTCTCCTTAAGGAACTTTCCTATGCCGCCGCTCGTGCCGCTCGTGCCCACGCAGGCCACGAATATATCGACCTTCCCCTCCAGATCCTCCCATATCTCGGGACCGGTCGTTTGGTAATGCGTCTCGGGGTGGTGGGGGTTCTCTCCCTGCGCTACTCTGAAGGCTCCCGGTATGCTCTCGGCCAGATCGACCGCCTTCTTTCCGCCTCCGCCGAAACCGTTCGCCTTTGGTGTGAGCTCGACCTGCGCTCCGTAGGCCTTTAAGAGCCTTATCTTCTCCTCGCTGGCGCCCTCCGCCATGCAGATGATCGCCTTGTAGCCTCTGACTGCAGCCACCATTGCCAGTCCTATACCGGTATTTCCGCTGGTGCCCTCCACTATAGTTCCGCCCGGAAGAAGCTTTCCCTCCTCCTCCGCGGCATCTATCATGTGAAGCGCTGCCCGGTCCTTTACCGAACCCGCGGGGTTGAAGCCCTCGAGCTTGGCATATATATTTGCCTTTGATTCTATATTTTTTTCTATCCTGTTCAGGCGAAGGAGCGGCGTCCTGCCCACCAGCTCCAGTATGCTGTTATATATCATTTGTTCTCCGCCTCCTTCCTTACTCCTGCTCTGTCATAAGCCTCAGAGTCAGCTGCGCGCTTCTTGTGAGCTCGTCGACCGTGGTGTATTCCTGCGTGCTGTGGCAGTTCTCCATTGCGCAGGCTACTACTATGGTCTCTATGCCGTGTTCGTTCAGCCTGTTCGCGTCGCTTCCTCCGTATGTCACAATGATCTCAGACGTGAATCCGAGCTCCCCCGAAGCCTTTATAAGCCTCTTAACCACACCTCTGTCCTCACGCACTCTGTAGGCTCTGATATTCTCCTCCACGGAAACTTCCGTGCTTCCGCCGTACCTTGCGGCCGCGTGAGCAAACTCCTCGCGTATCCTCTCGGCCTCGCACAGCGCCCTCTCGTGATCCAGGCACCTTATCTCTCCCTCGATAACTATCTTCTCAGGCACGATGTTCTTACCGTTTCCGCCTGTAATGGTTCCGAAGTTTACCGTGAGGTCCTCATCCACTCTTCCGGTCCTCATACCCGCCAGCGCAACCGCTGCGATGCTTAAGGCATTTATACCCTTTTCCGGGGCAAATCCCGCGTGTGCCGCCCTTCCGGTGACAGTCACGGTGAGTGAGATGATCGAGGGTGCCGCTGCGGCTGCCGTGCCCACAGGCCCGGTCAGGTCCAGAACGTATCCCTCCCTGCTGTGCAGCCTGTCGTAGTCGACATAACGACTTCCATTGCAGTAAGGCTCCTCCGCCGCCGTAAAAAGTATCTCCAGATCGGGGTGGGGCAGATCGTTTTCCTCAATGGCCCGCAGCGCCTCGAGTATCGATACCAGCCCGGATACATCGTCCGCTCCGAGTACTGTATCTTTCGCGGAGGTTATGGTTCCTTCGGGGCCGATGACCGCCCTTTTGCCTGTACCCGGCGCGACCGTGTCCATATGTGAACAAAACAGTCTGGCGGGGCCGGGGATATTTCCGGGAAGTCTCACATAGATGTTTGATGCGGACTTACCGTCCCCGTCCTTATCAAGGGACGATGCCGCATTGTCCTCCTCCACCGTAAGCCCGATGGCTCTGAGCTTTTCTTTAAGCCTCTCTGCCATCCGGGCCTCCCGGAAGGAGAGCGAGTCGATCGATATCAGCTCGACGAACTCTTCCGTAAGTCTTTTACTGTTGATATATGTATCGCTCATGCTCTCCTCCCGTATCATTTTTTACTTCACTGTAATTATCTGCGACTCCGCGATCGTCTTCTCGGTCGGCTCATTGCCCAGACCGGGGAGCTTCGGAAGCTCGAAATAGCCGTTCACAGGCTGATAATCGTAGATGAAGTCCTCGCGGTTGTGCGTAAATGTATTCGTTGTATGGTGCTCATGGATAAAGAAGTTCGGTATCGCCGCCTCAAGATGCAGCGCGATGGCGACTGAGAGTGCCGTGTTGCAGGTGTGCGTCTGAACGGATACTCCGTAGAGCTCCGCCAGGTCCGCGATCTTCCTTCCCTCCGTGATACCGCCGCAGTTTCCGATATCGGGCTGCAGGACATCGAGGAGATTTCCCTGAAGGAAGGGGGCAAAGCCCCTTCTCGTGTAGATCCTCTCGCCTGTAGCAAGCGGTATGTCGGTACCGGCCCTGAGCCTCTCGTAATCGTGTATATCCTGCGGGTCGGCCGGCTCCTCTAAAAGTATGGGCTTGTAGTCCTTAGCCACCTCCGCGACCTGCAATGCCGTGTGGGCTGTGGTTATGGAGTGGTTCTCTATGATGAGCTCTGCCTTGCCGTCAATGATCTGCTTTACCGCGTCAAGCTTCGCGTCGATCTCCTTCAGTGTTTTTATCGAAAGGTGGTTCCTTCCCTCGTAGAAATCGATTCTGCTGCCGTCCAAATGCTTGGCCACGAAATCTATCTTCACGCAGTCATAGCCCTCGTCCACGGCGCTCTGTACAGCATTCTTTAAGAACTCTATGTCTCCGGGTGCCCCGAAGAAGTCCTCGTATTTCCAGCCGTTCTGAAGCTGACTGGCATAGGACCAGAGCTTGTCCCTGTATTT
>DGVE01000212.1 GCA_002395865.1 Lachnospiraceae bacterium UBA4292
CCCCTCCCTCGCGGCGGGTCTCAACAGCCACCAGCCCGTGCTTTTTGGACCTCACGCCGTGGCGTATGGCATTTTCCACCATCGGCTGTATCGAGAGCGCGGGTATGTAAAAATCATTGTCCTTTATGTCAAATACGATGGAGAGTGAGGGGAAGCGCACCTGCTCTATATCGGTGTAGACTCTCGTGTGATCCAGCTCCTTCTCGAATGGTATCACGGTCTCGGAGTTTAATGAGTCGATATTCTGCCGCAGATATACCCCGAATTTGCCCGTGATCTCAAACGCCTTGTCCGGATCGATCTTGCACAGCGCCTGGATCGTGGAGAGCGTATTGTACATGAAATGCGGCTGGATCTGCGAGATCATTATCTGTATCTTCTGCTCCGCTATCAGAGCCTCCTCGTGATCCCATGCGAAGTTAAGGTGCAGCCACACATAGAAGAAGAGGCTGCAGCCGGCAACTGTCGAATTCAGAAAGGTGATGGGGGTGTTGATGCCCACCACTGCGTCGGCCGCCACCGCCGTGAGCACGATCATACCGATGATCGTAGGGATTATGGCGCCGTTTCTTCTGACTCTTCCGTACTCGATTATACAGACGATGACCAGATAGCTCATCAGGAACACACTGACTATCGCGCACATGTGTCCCATAAGGCCTCTGTGGAAAATGTTATCGTGAAAGCTTACCACATATTCCCTGAGCCCCGGCACGAACATGGCCGAATAGGTTACCGTATTCAGGACAAGAAGAGTGGCAAGAAAGATAATATCGTTCCTTTTGCGCACTATCCTTATAAATACAACGATCAGCACCGGTCTCAGTATATAGCCTATGGCCGATACCATGGTCCTCAGCTCATCATCCGGAACGCCCTCGGAGATAAAGTACTCCGTCTGTCCCTGAAGAAGGAGAATGACGCTGATCAGAGCCGATAAGACAAAAAGGAACCTGTTTTCCTTTTGTATGTACGAATCCATCGAAACATAGACCACAAGTCCTATGAGCGGTATGATAAGTGCGGCATTAAATGCCAGAAGCGTCTGTAGAAATACGGTCATTGTCTGCGATAAACCTCTTTTCCTTAACGCAGCATTCAGCGGCGCAGAAGCCTGCCCCACTGATGTCGCAAATGATTATTTTGATATCTTTAATTCAATACAGGATTCGCTTCCCTTAACTCGGCCTGGTTGTCTCTCCCGCGGTTCTCAAGGTCTCGCATCTGGGGCACGTGACCAAAATCCATGCTTCCGGCTCTCCTGCGCTGCTGTGCCGGCTGAAGCTGAAGCGGCCGCTCTGCGTGAGCCTCCTGCTCGAGATGCTTCTTTGAAAGCTTTGCTATGTGCTCATACTCGGATACGATTCTATTCGCGTTGCCTTCATTGTTCAGACTATTGTTTATCTTGTTGCGGAACACCGCATCCGTTGTATATCTCTCTGCAAGGCGCTGGAAATTCCTGTCGTTGATCAGTTCCTCCTCGCGCTTCTTGAAGCCTTTGTTGGTTATGTCCTGATCAAATTTTCCGGAGACCGCTATCTCCTGTGCTGCCATAGCCTTCGCAAGAGCCCTGGTGGAATTATACAGGTTGAGCTTCGTACCTGTAAGCGCTTCCATAGCCTTGTTGAGGTGTCCCTGTGCGGTCTTGATCCTGTGTATATCACATTCCTTCTCAATGGCCAGGGTGACCTTCTTGACCGACACGTTATCGCCGAGAAGCTTAATGATCTTGTCCTTGGACTCCTTATCCTTCATTGCACGCATAAACGCGCTTCCGGGAGAAAGAATCTTATTTGCCAGCTGATCCACCTCATAGGTCTTGAGAGGAGCTATCCTGCTGCCCTTCATCAGCTGCTTAGATGCCAGAAGAGTCGCCGCATCCTTTATGTCGTAGCTCTTAGCCAGTTTTTTCTTGAGTTCCCTCTCATACTCCAATCCGGTCTTAAGTGTGCCGGAGAGGCGTCCCGCAAGGAAATAATCGGGCTGTATCTTCTTCTTGGGATGGTGACGATTATAGTTCTTGCAGAAAGTATCAAACTTCTTCTCCGGCATGGTCCTCTTCAATAGACACATAGCCTCCTTGAAGCCGGCCACATTCTTTTCGGTACCACCGGTGATTTTGGTGCCTCGGTTCACATACTTCTGAACAGCGCTCGTCAGGCTCTTCATGGTCTCACCTGAGGGCTGTGTGCCACTGCGGGTCACCTGTTCTACCGCCTCGAGCTGCTTCATCATCTCGATGAAATGGCTGTCCGTCTTTTCAAGCTGAGCCGGAGCACCCTCCGCTCCGCCACCCTTTAACGAATTGATAACGTTCTTATAAAAGGCGTTATCCTCCTCCACCATGCTCTTGGGACGCTCGTATATCTTCGCCCTGTTCTGAATCTCGACCTGTTTCTGCGCCATCAACCCCATAAGGCCTGCACCATCTCCGTTATAGAAGAGTTCCTTCGTATGGGGATCCTTCATCATCTCCTTAAAGGCAGGGATGTCCAGGAGCTGACGCTGAACCATGCGGATGCCCGGCTCATCGATCTGTTGCTCGGCGGGATCGATATTAAGGTTTCCGTTGCCACCCTCCACATTTTGATGAGAGTTCATCCTCATGAAAGCAGCCATATAGGTCGCTACCGAACTCTCCTGATACGGCTGGTCCGGGAGCGGATTTCCTTGATTATCCTTGGCATTCAGTGATGCCATAAATTCACGATAGTTAGGCATATTTCTTACCTTAGCGCAGGCTCTGTGGCCGTCGCGGCGCGCCTGCTTCGCCGCGATGTATGATCATCACTTCAGATGATCATCAGTCTTTTATCTTACGCCTCGTATATTATCTCATATTGTCCAACATATGTCCAACAATTTTTATATGTTTTTAAATATTTTTCAGTTTTTTTGCAGAGATCGCGCTGAAATGAAAATGGAGCCGCCGTGCGGCAGCCCCACTTTGACTCGCTGTCAGATCTTTGGTATCTCCTTCGACTTCTCCTCGAGGCTCTTGCCGGAGATATCCTCTTCCGGTGTGATCTCGGGCTCGCCGACCTTTCTCAGAATCTCATTGATCCTGGCGGTGGGTGCCGCTCCGGCTCCTGACAGTACATTCAGGGCAATGATCGCATTCTCACGATACCCCGGATCCTTGCCTGCGGTGCTGGTGAGAAGATGCTCTGCGGACTGCAATATCTTATTCATCCCTGCAGCGTCCACATCGGCTCCCGCGCTCACTACCGTATCACAGAAATCCTTCCACTCCTGAGGTTCATTGTCGCGGTACTTGTCTGCGGCGTATGCCAAACCCATCTTCCCCACTTCCCTCTGGGTCTTCGTAATTCCGCTGTAGTCGGCAATAAGGAAGGGATTTGCTATTGCACGGCAAGCCTCTCCGATCTTTGAGCTGTTCATCAGGTAGTGATCGGCTCTCTCATCCGTAGCCACGAGATACTTGAATATCGGATTGTTCTTAAGCTTCTTGATCTCTGCCTTCGGCTTCGCCTTTCCTCCCTTCTCGTCGGGACTCTCCTCGTTGAAGAGCTTCACCATCTTTGCGGCCAGCTCATCGGCCTTCTCCTCAAGAGTCTTCTTCGGAGCGATCTGTACCGGTGTGAACGCCTCGTCTCTCTCCCAGATCTCCCATCCGTCGGCACCTTCCTCCTTTGAGCCGGAGCGGACATTGAGACCGATCTTCTTGCCCGCCTCCTTGGCCTTATTGAAGCTTTTCGCGGCGATCTCGGCAGTCTTCTCTATAAACTTCTCCACGAGCTCATGATAGACCCTGCCGTAGTTATCGTTAATGGGCATTCCGAAAGCGGTGTCGGGCACGGGAAGCATCGCGAGCCTGCGCATCTGCTTGACACTCTCCCAGTAATAGATAGCCGCCAGATTCGCGTTTTTCAGATACTTCTTCTGCTCCTCCTTCTTCTCGGTAGTCGCCTTCGCAGCCTCCTGGCAGCGCTCACGCATGACCTTGGCCCGGGCTAAAAGCCCGTTCACACTGTCAGCGATCAGTATATCCTCCTTCTTCATGGACTTCCCAAGCTCGGCCGACTTGGCCTCAAGCTTTGCTATAAATCCGTCCAGCACTCCCGCGGCCTCTCCGCCATTCTGGTATGCCTCTATAAACATAGCCGCAAATGCCTTCTCCGGTATATCACTCATGTCACACCTCCGATTGATTCATCCTCTTATCATTCCATACCCAGAACGCTTTGCTGAGCGCCCTGAATACCGATTTCTTCCATTTCCTTATCCTTTTCCGGTGCTACCGGCTCACCTGCCTTCTGCTCCGCCTTTATGGCCTGCGCAGCCAGATTGCCCTTATTCACTATTTCATTGGCCCTGTACTCATCCTCCCGGATCTTTTCCGCCAGCCTGTCCTCCGGCAGATTCATGAGCCCGTCCGTGTCGATGATCTTGTCGACCATCTTATCGAGCGATGCGGTCTTCTTGGGATCACCGAGGTTAAGTATAGTCTTGGGACTTTCCTTGAAATACTCTACCAGCGGATACTGATAAATATAAACCTTTTGCGTCCACACTTTACCGCCCGGAGCCATCTTGCCCTGTTTGTAATCCTTAAACAGAGCCTGCTGTTTTGCATGTTCCTTGATCTTCTCCGGGGAAGGATTCTCTCCCAGCTCTGTTACATGGGGAACATCATACGAATTTGCCATCATCTTGGTCAGGGCTTCATCCGCCTTCGGAGCCTTCGCCGTCTCCACCTCCTGATGCAGGGTATTCTCCACCAGGCTGGACTTTAAGATATCCCTCAGCACCTGTCTCTTCTCTTCCTTCGGAAGAGGTTCATTATTCAGCGCAGAGGTAAGAAGCTTCTGTTGGGCCTTCAGCGATCCGGTATGCATCTTATCGATCACATGCAGGTTCTTTACGCGCTTGTAATCCTCCTCTGTCATTCCGGCTTCCACGGCAAGTTTCTTCAGATCCTTGTCCCTGTCCATAAGGTCGGTAAGGCACTTTGACATTCTGTAATAATTCTGAACATTATCGTTGGGTCGTCCGCCCAGAGTAGAGATGCTTCGATTCACCCTCCAGACACCGAAGGCCAGCAGCTTCGCAAGATCCTTCTTGGACTCTATGTCATCGGGTCTGTACTTTTCAAGAGCATTCTTGGCGTCCTCTCTTCCGGGCACCGTCATGGACTCAAAGGCCTGTCCGGCTCCCTGTCTGTATGATTTCTCAAGAATGTCTTTATTCACAACATTGTCGAAGGACATAGCCATCGCCACTTTTGCTTCCTCTTCACTGAGACCCACGATATTGGTGAACACCTCAGCCATGCATGGATCCTGCACGGTCATAAGAGGATTATTGATGGAATACTTCCCCTGGCAGCCGGCCATCATGGCCAGTTCGCAGAACTCCATCTCCGACACGCTCTTTCCGCCTATCTTGATATTCTCAAGATTCAGATCCTTATAGGGTTTCAGCTTGTCAAACTCCTCCTGGGTGTACAGCTTTTCGGTGTGGTCCTCATTGTCTATGACACCGGGTATGCTCCTCTTATATGTGAGCTCGGCGTGCTGCTCGGGAACCGGCTTATAGATATCCTTCACTATCTCGAGGCCCTTTTTCTTCCATTCCTCGTGATCCTTGGCCGTCTTGAGCGCATCTATATTCTTATTTCTGCGTTCAGTCTCCACCGTGTAGTCCATCACACGTTTGGCGTCTTTCTTCTCAGTCTCGAGCTTACCGCTGCCCGTTCTCAAGCTGCTGTTTAAGAGGCAGTTGTTGTAATTCACCCTGCACTTGGACTCCCAGGTATCGTAGTCGTTGCAGATCTTGGCGTAGTTCTTGCTCGCCCAGCTCCACATCTTGTGCCACAGGTTCGGCTTTCTCGGTTCGGGCGGCGGAGGAAAATCACTTGCGGAAAAAGGTTTTGAATAGCTTATCTTCGGATCCTTTCCATTCCGGCAGTCCACCTGCAGCTGCACCGGCTTGTCATCGCCTGCGGGAAACGCGAACACATTGCCCAGCTGCGCCTGCTTCCAGAACTCATGGCTGCCTATCCCGATCCCGAGCTTGCCCGGATCAGCCATCTCCTCGCTCAGACCATCCTCGGAGGTCTTCATGATAAATATTCTGGGGACATCGGAATAGCTGCTGACAGTCTTATCATCATTGCGTATGATGCCAAGTTGTTCAAGGAGTTCCATATCCTTCAACAGAAAACCCGACTCCAGCTTAGATATTCCTCTCTGACCCTCCCGAAGACCGGTTGTACGCTTCATGGGGTCATTTACATACAGGTCATCTCTGTAAGACATAATTAGAACTCAAGCTCCTTCTTCTCAAATATCTTCATTGTAAGGAACACCGGAAGGATAATGTAGCATACTATGAGTATCACCCACATCAGAGGCCAGAGATTGTATTTCATGTCGGTCGCCTTGTCGAGGACTGAACCGATCGTGATCATACTCGGGTCGATATTATGCTTTGAAAGAATGGGTATCGCTCCTATTCCCGAGAGCACCATATCCACTGTTCCCAGTGTCATAAGTATAAATGTTACGAGCGCCAGCGTGGCGTTCTGCATCGCGTAAACGATCATCATGGGTATCGATACATAGAATATGATCTTTGCCGTGGAGAGCCACACATCGCCAAGTATTTCGCCGATGATCTTCGCGTTGCCGCCCAGCACCAGTGCGCACACGGTTCCGACCACGGAAAAGATGATCGCGGTCTGGCATATGAGCCATATGACCTCCATGATCCTGCACAGTATCAGCTTCGATCTGGATATTCCGCAGCCTATCGCGGTCTGCATCGCCTTCGACTTGAAGTCGTCGGAGAAGACTGCGAGAAATATCGGTACACCGATGAGAAGTCCGAGCATTCCGAGGACCGGACTCACGAAGCCTGAATACGCCTCAGCCCTGCTTTCGAAGGTAAATGCGTCAGCCAAAAGCTCCATGGCCTGCTCGCCGGTCATCTCCCCGTCGTCCGACTGCTCCGCGGCGGCTATCGCCTCCTTCAGACCGGCCTTGCCGGGATCCACCTTCACAAGAAGCGTCAGCGCGGCGGCACCTATCATAAGCAGGACCACTATCAGGGTCATCACATTAAAGCTTGCTTTTTTCAGGACGCGAAGGGCGTCCGCCTTGATACAGTTAAACATTTGCCCTCTCACCTCCTACCATACTGAAATAGAAATCCTCGAGGCTCGTAGAAGCCTTGCTCACGCCCTGAACTGCTATACCGTTCTGCATGAGTATAGCGGCTGCCTTCTGAGCGTCCTCGTCCTTCACCTGAATGGAGGTTATCGCTGACTGCGTGGTGAGATCTCCTCTCCCGAGCTCTCTGACGATCACTCCGTCATTTACGATGCCGAAGCGCTGTGCCGTATTCTCAAGCTCCGACAGGATGTGGGACGACACAATGATCGTCTTGCCCTGCTCGCCGAGCCTCGTGATCAGAGTCCTTATATCATGTATTCCCTGAGGGTCGAGACCGTTGGTCGGCTCATCGAGTATCAGAAGCTCCGGATTGCCTAAAAGGGCGTTCGCAAGGCCGAGCCTCTGCTTCATACCGAGGGAATAACCCTTCGCGGGCTTGGCCGCCGCCTTGGCGTCGAGGCCGACGAGTGCGAGTACTCTGTCGATCTCCTTTCTGTCGTCTATGCCCTTCAGCCTTCTGTAGTACTCGAGGTTAGCCCTTCCGGACAGATAGCCGAAGAAGTTCGCGCCCACGAAGAAGCCTATCCTTTTTCTCTGCGCGGCGTTCTCCGCGTCGTTCTTACCGCCGAACACGGACACGGTACCGCCGTCATACGCGGACAATCCGAGTATCATCTTGAAAAGCGTCGTCTTGCCCGAGCCGTTCTTGCCTATCAGGCCGTAGATATCGCCCTTGTTCACCTGCATATCCACGCCCTTTAAAACGTGATGCTTTCCATAGCTCTTCTGCAATCCGCGCAGCTCGATAACCGCTTCGCTCATACAAAAACCTCCGTGTCACAGACTTTTCAGCCTTACACGGAGGAGTCTAACACCCTGTGTCCAACAAATGTCCAACAGGATAATTTGTATTTTATTTTTTCTTTCACTCTGAAGGCCTTTCTGACCCCCACGGCCGCTAAGACAGTGGCGTCTCCCGTATCGCCTCTATCCTCCCCTTATCCATCTCATGCACGGTGTCGCAGAGCATGTCGATGTCCTCGATGGAGTGGCTGGCAATGATTATGGTCTTGCCGCGGGACTTAAGGTTTAACAGGTATGTTCGCATCTCGGCGACGCCGTCCTTATCGAGACCATTGAAGGGCTCATCGAGTATCAGCAGGGACGGGTCCTCCATGATCGCCTGCGCGAGACCGAGGCGCTGCCTCATGCCGAGGCTGTACTTGCCCACGTGGAGGCGGCTGTCGGGGTCGAGGCCTACATAGCTGATGGTCTCGCGGATCCGTTCGGTGTCGATGAGGCCGTTGATGCTCGCGAGCATCTTCAGGTTCTTCATGGCGGAGTAATAGTTTATGAACTTCGGGGTCTCGATGATCACGCCCGTGTCCTTCGGAAAATCGCAGTCGCGGCCAATGACCTGCCCGGCCACGGTTATCTTACCTCCCGTGGGCTTCATGAAGCCGCAGATGCATTTCATCAGGACGGTCTTGCCCGAGCCGTTGCGACCTATGAGGCCGTGTATCCTTCCGTCGGCAAACTCCACGTTTATATCGTCCAGAATGGTCTTCTTTTTTATTACAAGGCTTACATTCTCCACTTTTATCATGATGCTTCACCCACTTCCATTTTCTTAAGCTTCAGTGCACAAAATACCGTCAGCGCCGCGATCAGAGCTCCCAGATACGCGAAGGAACACCACACGGGCAGCTTCACCTTCGCGAAGAACAGATTGAAATGATTGCCGTACATCAGGTGGTAGAGGGGCAGGGACCAGCAGACCATGCCGTCCGCGTACAGCGCGGCTCCTCCCGCAAGTGTGAGCAGTATGTCCACCGCGAGCCCCGCGAGCCTTTTTCCGCAGGCCGCGCCCGCGATCATTATTAGCCCCATGACGATCAGATACATCCACATGGCAAGCGCGCAGTATGCGAACACCTTTATCGGAGCGCCCTGCGTGAGAACCTCCGCCCCCAGTATAAGCGTCTGATTCTGCTCATAGAGCTCCCTGAACTCGTGCGGAAAATGCTCCATGAACGTCCCCCAGTGTGCACCTGCGTCCGGCAGCTTCATGAAGAAGATGCAGGACGCGATAAACAGTAAGCACACCACTATAAATGACACCACCGTCACGAACAGTATCTCGCCCGCAAGCCATCTGCGCTTATTGAGTCTTATCATGCCGAAGTAGTCCAGCCTGCAGTGCGGAAACGCGCTCACTATGCTCACGAATATCAGCGGGATGGCTATTATATTCAGCCTGTTGTGTATCATGAGTATGAACGGCTCGTAAAATCCCGCCTCCATCCCAGTCTGCGCCAGCAGCTGCGCCATCGGTGTATATGTCTCCTCGTACACCACCACGATGAAGAACAGTATGAGGAGATTTTTAGTCTGATGAAATGTGCCCGCGAGTTCATTTCGCAGTATATAAAACAGTTTTACCATATCAGCCCATCACCCTGTCATAGATCTTGCGGTAAATGATAAAGGCCAGCAGCAAAAGCCCCGCCATTCCCGCGAAATACCAGCCGTAGCTAACACCGCATTCCGTCTGAAGCATATAGTGCATATTTCCGATGTTGGAGGGAAACAGGAAGCATATCCTGTCCGGCTCCGGCCCCGTCATGAAATCGTAGTTCTCGAAGCGCTTTTTATCGTGCAGCACATAGAGCTTGTCGGAGATATACATGAGCATCATCGGCGTGGTTATCGTCAGGAAGCGGTCGTGCACCACGTGGTAGAGGATGAGCGTGAAGCACGCCATGAAGCCTCCCGCCACCGCCGTATCCGACACCTTCCTCGCGAGAAATAAAAACCTTTCCCACGGCGTCTTTCCGTAATACTCCGCCAGTCCTCCCGCCAGAGGACTTTCACCAAAGCCTGGCAGCAGCGCGTAAGCCACTAAAGCATACAACATAACACCGCACACCACCACTGAAAATCCGGTGACGAAGGCCGCCATAAACTGCAGCAGGCAGTATCTCGTCTTACTCATTCGTATCAGCAGAAAGTTGCGAGTATTGTCATCGATGCTCTCGTAGATATACAGCGCCGGAAGCGCGCAGACGACCGGCAGCAGTATTGCGAACCATTTCATGGCATCGAAGCCGTACACCGTCAGGTAGCTGTTGTTTATCATTTCCTGCCGGCACTTTATCATCACGCCGTTCTCCGTCAGCGCTCCCAGCAGCGAGTAGCGCTTCTCGCCGACCGATATCACAGGCGAATTCATGGCCATAAATGCAAACAGCACCACAGCCAGCGCGAACAGCCCGTGCACTATATATGCGTTTATGAGGCGCCCCCCTATGGTCTTTCGTTTCATGGCAATCTTCCGTTTCCTCTGTCGCCGTTATTACAGCGCCTCGAGTATTATATCACCGTTTACGGCATCCACATACACAAACATCTGTCCCCAGCCGATATGGTCCGGGTTGGTTATCGTAAATCTCCACAGCGGCGCGATATAACCCACTCTGTCCCTTCCGTATCCGATGCGGCCGTCATTTTCCCTCTGAATAAGGCCGACCACTCCGTATTGCAGGACGACCTCTGAGACATCAAATACATGTCTGGGGGACAGGAAGCCTGACACTACGGCGCAGGCCTTTTCGTAATCCATGACCTCCTCGGGGCCTACCTCTCTGACAGTCGCGGATGGCGATGTGATATATCCCGTCCACACAAAGTCCAGTCCTCTGTCCGAGTATACCCCCGCTTTGATGCCGCCCACCCAGTGCAGTCTGTAATAATCTCTGTCATTTTCCTCTTCCTGAAAATCCCTCTCGACATAACCGGCATGCCCCAGAAGAGGTATCCCGTCATAGCTGTATTCGAAGTATATCAGGTACCCTATATCACCCGAAGCAGCCCTTTTTATTTCTACCCTGACAGGCCTTATCCCGAAATCACCTGTCCTCAGCTCCTCTATCTCGCTGTTAATGAGTTTGTCCGCTGCCGTCTCGGCCGCCTCTTTGATGCTTACCTCCCGGCTTCCGATCTTATACACCTTATCGGCAGCGGAAGGATCCTTCTCCAGATCATATTCTTCGAATGTATCTCCGAAATCTGTCATATCGTATATATAGAATTTCCTCTGCTCCCTTCCGGACATATTGCATATCTCACCCGGATAGCTTATGATGCACTCACCGTCCGAACAATAGCAGATGCTGATGCTCCCGTCATCATATAAAGCCGTGTGCGCCGTACTATGCAGGTCCTCGGGCATCTGCGCCATTTCCGTATAAGGATAGTCTATCGATTCTGTTTGCACGATGGCATCATCCGGAATACCCGGGCCGGCAAGCTCCGGATGATCCTTCGCATACCAATAGCGCTGTGTTCTTATACAGGCATTCTCCGGATCAAATGTCAGACCGTACTCACCCGCCATCTTCGGGAGGTACTTCTGTGCGGCGCCGAGCATCTCTTCGGACTTATACTCTATCACCCTCCACACGCCGCTCTCGGGCTTATACTCCTTCACATCAGCCTCTGAAAGATTCAGATTGGATATACCGTTCTCCGTCTCCTTCGTCTCCTCCACCTGCGTGTCTTCAATAAAACCGCAGCCCGCCATAAGGCATGCCGCCGAGATCACCGCAAGCCGCTTTACCCGAACCATTATCTTCTCTTTTAATTCACCTGGGTACATGATGTATCACCTCACACCTTTTCAAAAGGTCCCTCCGGCTCTATAAATATTATACTACTTCCTCTACATATATAGACAACAAAAAACGCCCGAATATTACATCGAAATTGTATTTTTTTAGTACAATCTCAAAAAAACTCACCCGGCCGATTGTGCTTCGACCGGGTTGTTTTCTAGTCCTAAATAGTTACCTTTTTATCTCAAATTCCAGATAGACATTTATATACTCACGTTCTTCTTTTGTCTCCCCGTTTCCGCCAATTATTTCGACATCAAGGGTCTTTGCTGGTGATGTGTACAATCTGTATATACCCTCCTCAAGCTTATAACCCAGTTTGTCAAAATCAATGGCAAAATCCAGTTCCGAGCCCGTGGCCACCGCTGGTCTCGCTATAAGAGTGTATGCAATTCCTACAGGACATTTCCACCCCTTCTCAAGTCCGTATGCTTTTCCGTCATAGTCATCATCCTTATCAGTTTTCTTAAGGAGCACCAGATTACCGGAAGACCCCCCGACTACGGACGACTGAGATAAATTTTTCACATTGAAGCTTACAAAATTGCAGTTCACACTGACAGGGATAACCATGAGCGCATCATTCCCAGCCTGATCCTTAAAAACCATATTATCATTCTTCACTGTGGCTGTAAGCCCTTCACCACTTTCGGAGCTTATAGCTAATTCACTTGAAGGTGCAATCTGTGATTCCTCTGTCTTCTCTTTATCGGTACAGGAGCATACAAGTAATATACTCAAAAGAAGCCAAAAATTTTTTTTCATACTATGCACCTCAATTCACATATATCGTAAATCCCGCGTTATTAATGACATGATATGGTGTAAAATATAGCGTCTGTGTTCCCGGATTTCCGACGCTTCCACTCGTTATTCCGCAAAATGCATTTCCGGATTTTATATAGCCATTATGTCTATATTCTTTTTCATAGCCTGTCGCCCACTTTCCTCTTGGTGATATCACTATAGCATATTTTCTTCAGTTTGAACAGATTTTTGCAAGAGTCGTCGATTTTTCGCAAGAATGAACGTGTATGAGCACGAAGGTAGCACTAATTCTACTCAACTGATTATTTCATCTGAAATTTTAATGTAGCCTAATCTTTCCATGCTCCATCTGATACACCTCATCGCACAGAACTCCCACATCCTCCTTCGAGTGTGAGGCGAGAAATATCGTCGTGCAGCTTAAACACGGTATACCTTGCCGAACGAACCGCTTTTGCGGCAATCTTCAGCAGTTTTAATCGAATGGTTTCTATCCGCTGTTTTCTCATGCTTGCGGTAAGCGCCAACCGGTGAAACCAGTTAAGGAGATTATATGCCAGTGCGTGAGTGTATCTTTGTCCATCCTGTTCCAGAAACGGGATAATGTAGGCTGGGAAGCCAGAGTATCCTCTTCCAGTATGGCGGATAGTACAGGATCGTTTGTCAATTCATCGGTACAATCATCTTCGAAGTAGGCAGATATGATCTGGTAGATCACCTGCATTAGATTGCTCGAATCGTTATGTAAGCAGTAGGCTGCGATGTCATTGGCCTTGAAATGTTTCTTGATAAGCTTTATGAGACCGATTTTGGCTGCGAATTCTTTGATCAGAAGCAGGCCTCCGTCAGAAGAAAGATCGC
>DGVE01000130.1 GCA_002395865.1 Lachnospiraceae bacterium UBA4292
CCTGGTGATCGCGGGAACGGACGGGGTGGCCAAGACCAGATATCACCGCGACGGTGTGTTCATAAAGGGCGTGACCCTTACGGAATATGGCGTGATCATAGAGAGGGACGCTTACACTGACGGAAGATATGTGCCTATGGAGAACGATATCCTGGGCATAGCATCCGTACCTGCATCCGATGGGACTGTGAGCATACGTGTGGCGGCTTCCGAGATAAAGAGGGATTACTACTATATCAATCTCGGCCGGACGATACCGCAGTCAAAGAAACTCGTCACTTCGCAGGCGGAATTTTCAGCCACAGCTCCCGCAACGGTAAATTACGCGGCGGTAAACGGAGACAAAAAGTATATGGCCTGGGTGCTCGCGGAGCCTGCAGGCCGCAGCGACGATCTGCTGGATGCCATAAGGACCGCATGGGACCGTTTCGGAACCGTGAGACTTGACGCGGAGTTCGACAGGGTCATCTGGGACAGGGACGCGAAGGAGATATATACCACCATCAAGCTTCCCGAGATGAGCTGGACGAAGGAGGGGCAGGAGGAGGTATTAAACTCCATGAGTCCGCTTGAGAGGGCGGTGGATATAATGGCCTATGCGGGTCTTGCAAACGGCGCCGTGAGCGAGCAGGTGGCCAAAGATCACACTAAGCAGGGATTTACACAGGCCGCACAGGAGCTGGAGTATATCTTCGGCGACAGGATGATAGTGATAAGGGAGCTGAATACCGCGTATATTACCCATTATCTAAGCGCCGGGCACCCGGTCATGGCTCTGCCTGAGAGCGTGGACAATTCAAAGCTGATCACCGGTTATACGCAGAATGATGTCAGGATATACGATCCCGCGACCAGAGAGTCGTCAAATGTGAAAACAGAGGACATTTCTGCGGTATTCGGCGGCGAAGCAGTGGTATTGGTGAGCTGGGAATAGGCAGAAATTCCTTGACCGAATGAAAGCGTGATGCTATACTGTCGTGTGACAAAAAAATGAGCCGGTATCTCCGGCGGAAAGGTATGACATGAGCAAGAGTTTTGCGGATCTGATAAAGAAGGTATCAGAGCTTGACAGAAAGAAGGTTGCCGTAGCTGCGGCGCAGGATACAAACGTTTTGGAGGCCATAAAGGCTGCGAAGGAGAGAGATATCGCGGACGCCATCTTAGTCGGTGACGAGGCGAAGATCAGGGAGATCGCGGCTCAGATCGGTATGGATCTGAATGACTATGAGATAATAGATGAGCCGGATATCACGGCTGCCGCGCACAAGGCGGTATCGCTTGTTCACGACGGCAAGGCAGATATGTACATGAAGGGCCTTGCGGACACGAAGACATTCTTAAAGAGCGTCCTGGACAAGGAGGTCGGTCTCCGTTCGGGCAAGCAGCTTTCGCATGTTGCTGTATTTGACGTTCCCGGACACGACGGACTCATGTTCCTCACCGACGTGGCTTTCAACACCTACCCCACGCTTGAGCAGAAGGTCGATATCATCGGCAATGCAGTCGAGGTTGCCAATGCATGCGGCATAGAGAACCCGAAGGTGGCTCCTCTGGCAGCAGTTGAGGTGCTAAACCCTAAGATGCCCGAGTGCGTGGATGCCGCAGAGCTCACAAAGATGAACGAGGAGGGAAAGATCACAGGCTGCATCATCGACGGACCTCTCTCTCTTGACCTCGCTATGGACGCTGAGGCAGCCATCCACAAGAACGCTACAGGAAGAAAGATCGTAGGCGATGCGGATATATTCCTTTTCCACGATATTGATGCGGGCAATCTCGTATACAAGTGCCTCGTTCACACCACCAAGTCCGTAAACGGCTGCATACTCGTGGGCACCACCGCTCCCTGCATCCTTACCAGCCGTTCTGATACATTTGAAGTAAAGCTCAATTCAATAGCTCTTGCCGCAGTTGTGGCTGCAAATATCAAGAAGTGATAACAGGAGAATGCCATGTACAGAATACTTATAATAAATCCGGGTTCAACATCCACCAAGATCGGTATCTACGAGGATGAGAAGCAGGTGATGGAGGAGACTCTGCGCCACAGCACTGAGGAGCTTCGCGATTTCGCGATGATCATCGACCAGAAGAATTTCAGAAAGTCGGTGATACTTGATATACTTAAGGACAAGGGCATCGACCTTAAGAGCATCGATGTGGTCGTAGGCCGCGGCGGTATGTTAAAGCCCATCAGCGGCGGTACGTACGCGGTTACCGATGACCTTCTTGAGGACCTTAAGATCGGCCGTCAGGGACAGCACGCATCCAATCTCGGCGGTGTTTTAGCCAGAGAGATCGGTGATGAGATAGGCGTTCCCTCGTTCATCGTCGACCCTGTCGTAGTGGATGAGCTCGAGCCCATTGCCAGATATTCCGGAGTTCCGGAGCTTCCGAGAAGAAGCGTTTTCCACGCTCTCAACCAGAAGGCCGTAGCGAAGAGATACGCAAAGGAGAAGGGAGTTCCCTATAATTCACTGAATCTTATCGTTGTACACATGGGCGGCGGTGTTTCAGTCGGAAGCCATGTGGGCGGAAGAGTCGTAGATGTAAATAACGCGCTCGACGGCGAAGGCGCTTTCTCACCCGAGAGAGCAGGCGGCGTTCCCGCAGGCGATCTGGTTAAGATGTGCTTCTCCGGAAGATACACCCAGGCTGAGGTCATGAAGAAGCTTGTGGGCGGCGGCGGTTTCAACGCATACATCGGAACCAACGACATGAGGGATCTCGTGAAGATGGCATCCGAGGGCAATAAGGCCGCAGCCGATCTCATAGACGCGTTCCACTATCAGGTAGCCAAGGATATCGGCGCCGCTGCCACCGTAATGAAGGGCAAGGTGGATCAGATCATCGTCACAGGCGGAATCGCATACAACAAGGTCACCATTGAGGCACTTAAGGAGAGAGCCGGCTGGATCGCTCCGTTTACCGTATACCCCGGCGAGGATGAGCTTCTTGCACTCGCACAGGGCGCCATCAGAGTGATGGACGGCGAGGAAGAGGTCTGCAAATACTGATGATATGTCCGACGGATACAGAGATGTCGCACACGTCATAAGATATGACGAGGAGCGGCTGAAATACTGCGAAAAAGAGATATATGACAGTGAGCGCTGGCTGAAGAGGCTCGAGAACCGCAGGACGGAATATACCGGAAGGCGGAGGATGAGTCTTATGACCATCGCCGTGGTCGGCGGAGTGTTCGGATTTTCCCTGATCACGTTTCTGCTGTGCTGGGGAACTGTCTCAAACGGTCATTATTCCTTTACAGGACCATATGGAACCAGTCCGATAATGGCAGCCGCCGGCATGGGGATTCTCTTCTGCGTGATCTTTCTTGGCATCGGCCTTGCGGCTTCGTGCGTCTGGCATGCCGTG
Source organism: Lachnospiraceae bacterium UBA4292 (assembly GCA_002395865.1). Classification (GTDB taxonomy): domain Bacteria; phylum Bacillota; class Clostridia; order Lachnospirales; family Lachnospiraceae; genus UBA4292. The sequence continues at coordinate 3,379 of DGVE01000130.1, forward strand.
AATATCCACAGGAGCAGGTATTACCACGACCGCACAAGACCCGGTGAGCATCCCATAAGTGAGCTTATAGCGTGGGAGAAACAGTACCTCGAAAGGATGATGAAGGAGAGGACTGTGGCCGTGGCCAACTATGAGGCTGATAAGAGAAAGGTCCATGAGAACACGAACAGCTACAAGCCGGAGGAGGAGAAGGTCATAGACTTTTCCGAGCTGATAAAGGCCAGGGATATGCGGGAGCTGGAGGATAAAAGTTATTTCGCAGATACATTTGCGGATCTGTCGGATAAGAGAAAGAGGTAAACTATGGAACTTGTTACAGTGAGGGATATATATAAAAAGACTCCCGATTATATAGACACGACCGTTAAGGTCGGCGGCTGGGTCAGGAGCGTCAGGGATTCGAAGAGCTTCGGCTTTCTTGTGCTTCACGACGGAACGTTTTTTGAGACACTTCAGGTGGTATTTCACGATACCATGGATAATTTCGCGGATATCGCGAAGCTCAATGTCGGCGCTGCAGTCATCGTGACCGGCAAGCTCGTGGCTACACCCGAGGCCAAGCAGCCCTTCGAGATACAGGCGGACACAGTGGAGGTGGAGGGCGCATCCACACCCGATTATCCTCTGCAGAAGAAGAGACATTCGCTCGAGTACCTGAGAACGATATCGCATCTTCGCCCCAGGACCAATACATTTCAGGCGGTATTTCGCGTGAGATCGCTTCTGGCATATGCCATCCACAGATTTTTCCAGGAGAGGGATTTCGTGTATGTACACACTCCGCTCATCACCGGAAGCGACTGCGAGGGCGCCGGTGAGATGTTCCAGGTGACGACTCTCGACCTGAAGAACGTTCCGCTTAATGAGGACGGCAGCGTGGATTATTCACAGGATTTCTTCGGAAAGAGCACGAACCTCACCGTATCGGGACAGTTAAACGGTGAAACATACGCATGCGCTTTCAGAAATATCTACACCTTCGGACCGACGTTCCGCGCGGAGAATTCAAATACCACGCGCCACGCGGCAGAGTTCTGGATGATCGAGCCCGAGATCGCATTTGCGGACCTCGAGGACGATATGGAGCTTGCCGAGAGCATGCTCAAGTACATCATAAAGTATGTTATGGAGAATGCTCCCGAGGAGATGGAATTCTTCAACAGCTTTGTCGACAAGGGACTTATCGACAGGCTCAACCACGTGGTCAGCTCGGATTTCGCGAGAGTGACATACACGGAGGCCATAGAGCTTCTTGAGAAGCACAACGATGAATTCGATTACAAGGTGAGCTGGGGATGCGATCTGCAGACAGAGCATGAGAGATATCTGACTGAGGTCATCTTCAAACGCCCCGTATTCGTCACGGATTATCCGAAGGAGAT
>DGVE01000113.1 GCA_002395865.1 Lachnospiraceae bacterium UBA4292
ATCGGCAATATGAGCCAGGTCAACTCCATGACCGCGAATGTCACGAAGGTATTCAGAGACATGTCCGTAAATATACCTGAGATCGCGGTGGGCATCGTCCTGTTCATCGCAGTCGGTGCTGTCGTGGTCGGAGGCCTCAAGAGAGTCGCGGCTATCACGGAGCGCATCGTGCCCTTCATGGTCATCGTATACTTCGCGGGCGCGATCATTATCATCGCCATGCACGGCTCACTGATACCGGCTATATTCGTATCGATCTTCAAGGGCGCATTCGCCATGAAGTCCGTGGCCGGCGGTATCGTCGGAAGCGGTATCGCGCTTGCCATGAAGATGGGCTTCAAGAGAGGCGTGTTCTCTAACGAGGCAGGTCTCGGTTCATCCGTTATGGTGCACTCTTCGTCAAATGTGAAGGAGCCGGTGCGCCAGGGTATGTGGGGAATATTTGAGGTGTTCGCGGACACCATAATCGTCTGCACGCTCACGGCACTCGTTATACTCGGCTCGGGCGCGATAGATCTCGACACGGGAGCTTTCCTGTCCATCACTCTCGCGGACGGCAGCGCACTCGAATCAAGCGCCCTCGTCAGCTACTCATTCCAGAAGGTATTCGGCCTGGCAGGCTCGGTATTCGTGGCACTCGCGATACTGCTCTTCGCGTATTCGACAGTTCTGGGCTGGAGCCACTACGGAACGACGGCCATCCACTATCTCTTCGGAGAGAAGGCAGTCATACCCTACAGACTTATATTCTGCGTTATAGTGCTTGCGGGTTCTGTGATGAAAGCACAGCTCGCATGGGATATATCGGATACATTTAACGGACTTATGATGCTTCCGAACCTTATCGGCGTCATAGTTCTTTCACCGCAGGTAATGCACTGCACGGCCAATTATGTTTCGCGCCATTTCAGGGGCGCAAAGATCGAGCCCATGCTCTCGGTTTTCCCGGAGGTCCAGAAGACGCAGGCGAAGGAGCTGAAGGAGAGCGGGGACGATTAAATAAAGGGAAACTATGGGTGACTTGGTTAATTACATCTCTGAAAATTTCGCCATGGCGATAATGGCCTGCGGGCTCTTTGTACTCTCCATGTACGATCCGTTCCTGGAGAAGAAAAAACTGAGAATTCTCCGGTTGTCGCTGGTTATGCTCATATGTCTGACTGTATTTGATGTGGCAGAGGACTATCTGGGAAATCAGCCCGAATTCTCCTACTTCAGAATAGTTTTTTCAAGCATATGCTACAGTCTGCGTCCCGCGGTCATCATGATGATGGTGTTCGTGGCGTACGAAAAGGCGGGTCGCTGGGTGATGATACCTGCCGCAATAAATACGGTGATGTCATTTACGGCATTGTTTTCCCCGATCGTTTTTACGATAGAAAAGGATACCAACTCCTTCGAGCGCGGACCGCTGGGCTATTTCCCGCACGCGGTGGCCGTATTCTACATAGTGGGGCTTCTCATGGTATCCATGCGCGTGATAGCGGACAAGCGCGTGGAGGAGAGTATCATTATGGTCATCCTCACGATAGGTGCCGCGGGGGCCATGGTACTGGCCTCTATGGATCACGATGAGGTAGTCAATACCGTATACGCGGTGGGCCTTTCACTGTACTATCTGTTCACCTATGCCAGCTACACCAAAAAGGACGGCATGACGGGGCTTTTGAACCGCCAGTCCTTCTACAGCGATGCAAAGAGGTTCGGCAGCTCCGTTACAGGCATCATATCCATAGACATGAACGAGCTGAAATGGATCAATGACAATCAGGGCCATGAGGCGGGTGATAAGGCGATAAAGACTGTGGCCGACTGCTTCAAAAAGGGCGCGCAGTTCGATGACAGGATATACCGCGTGGGCGGTGATGAGTTCTTCGTCATCTGCCGAAACGATACGCCCGATACAATGCGCAGGACTGTCGATAAGATACGCTCCTCGGTGGATGAGGCGGGTTATTCCTGCGCCTACGGGCTTTCCATGAAGGGAAGCTTCGACGATATGGTCAGGGAGGCCGATAAGCTCATGTATGAGGACAAGGCGCGCATCAAGGCTTCCTCGGATAGCGGAGGCAAAAAGGTACACATGAGAGGATAGTTATTACGACCCGGGGCCGGATCTGGCCCCGGGTCTTTTTTGCCTGCAGGAAAAAAAGAAGCCGCGAAAAGAATCAAAAAGGTATTGACAGTACACATAAAGTGTATATAATGAGTATATACACTAATGTCAGAGCGGCGGTATCATGCGCAGGATCCGCCGCGAAACGAAAGGATGTACCATGGACATTATCATCAGCAATACGTCTGGGGTGCCCATCTACGAGCAGATAGAGGAACAGATAAAGGGTATGATCATGACGGGGGAGATGAAGGCGGGGGACGCCCTGCCTTCCATGAGGGTGCTCGCAAAGGACCTGAGGATCAGCGTGATCACGACGAAGAGGGCTTATGAGGAGCTCGAGAGGGACGGATTTATAGAATCCGTAGTCGGCAAGGGAAGCTTCGTGAAGGGCATGAACAGCGATATCATGAAGGAGAGCATGCTCGCAGCTATCGAGGAGTACCTCGACAAGGCCGTTGACAAGGCGGTACTGGGCAAGGTAAGCCTTGAGGAGATGCAGGAGATGCTCGCTATCATTTACGAGGAGAGGAACAGGTAGGATGGACGATATAAAAAACGTTATAGAGCTGTCGCATGTGTCGAAGGATTATGGCGACTTCAAGCTGGACGATGTGAGCTTCTCGGTGCCTGAGGGCAGCGTGTGCGGCTTCATCGGCCAGAACGGCGCGGGCAAGACGACCACGATAAACCTTATACTGGATGTTATCAGGAGGGACGCAGGCGAGATAAGGCTCTTCGGTAAAAGCATCGATGAGGGCAGCGCCGCGCTTCGGGAGGATATCGGTGTGGTATTTGACGAGATGGGCTTTCATGAGTTCATGACCGGCAGGGACATAAACATCATGATGAAGAACATCTACAAAAACTGGGACGAGCAGGCATTCTTCGACAACCTGAAGAGGTTTTCGCTGCCCTCGAAGAAGAAGTGCGGAGATTTCTCGAGGGGCATGAGGATGAAGCTGCAGATCGCCGTGGCGCTGTCGCATAACGCGAAGCTTCTGGTGATGGACGAGCCCACCAGTGGTCTTGACCCGATCGTCAGGAACGAGATGATAAATATTTTCCGCGAATATGTCGTGCGGGAGGATCACACCATACTGCTCTCGTCCCACATCACGGGGGATCTCGAGAAGATCGCGGACGAGGTGGTGTTCATAAACGGCGGCAGGATAGTTTTAGCAGGCAATAAGGACGATATACTGGAGCGCCACGGTCTGCTTAAGTGCAAAAAGAGCGAGCTGGAGAAGATCAGCACCTCGCTGATCGTCAGCAGCGAGGTGGGCGATTACGGCGCGCAGGTCCTGGTAAACGACAGGCACGCGGCCGCGAAGCTCTACCCGGGCATGGTCATAGAGCCCGCGGCACTTGAGGAGATCATGATCTACTACGTGAACCGCGCGAGGGGGTGAGGCGATGAAGGGGCTTATCATAAAGGACATCATGTGTCTTAGGAAGCAGCTCACCGTATTTGCCTTCATTCTCGTGGGGGTGCTTGCGGTATCCGTGATGTACGTCCTGTCCGCGAGCTTCGGCAATCTTGCAGAGGTCGCAAAGGAGCTGCAGAATGAGAAGAACAACCTGTCCGCGAGGGATGTGAAGAATATCGCGACCGAGGCTTTGATACTCTTTATGCTTCTGCCGGCCGCGACAGTGTGCGACATGGTGTTCGTGTTCGCGTCAGACGCGAAGGCAGGCTTTGTAAAGGTGGCTGCCACGCTTCCCGTGCCTCTTTGGAAGAGGCTTCTGGCCAAATATATGACCGTATTTGCGCTCTTCGGGATAGGCGCCGCGGTGGACATCGCGATAGCGGGTGTACTCTGTGCGCTGGGGAACATACTCACCTTCGGCGAGTTTCTGGGGATAATAATATCCGCCACGTCCGCCATGTGCATCTACAGCGCCTTCGTCATATTGTGGTGCGTGGTACTTGGAAGCGGAAGTGAACAGTACGCTCAGCTTCTTTCGATCGCGTCACTTATCGCGCTCTTTGTGATCGGCTATTTCGGGGCTCTGAAGAATTTCTTTATGGCTCTGTTGACGGATAATCCCGACAGTCTGAGTGAGATATTAGGCGGACCAATAGAGTATATAAAGGACCGGGGCGGGGTATTCCTTATAGCCGCAGCAGCTGTGTGCGCCTGCACCTATTTCGCCGCGCTTAAGATCGCGGACAGAAAGAGAGGTGTTATCTGATGGGCGGTCTGTTATATAAAGAGTTTGTCGCTGTAAAGGGAAAAAAGCTGGTGCTGACACTTGCCGTGTGCACGGTAGCGTTCGTGTTCCTGCGCATGATATTTCCGGGGGATCTGTATATCCTGGTAAGTGACCATGGAGAAATGTTCAGTCTTATCGATCTGGCCTTTGTCACGGGCGAGTTCTGCATTCTGTGGTGCGGAGGCTTTATTATAAACGGCTTCGGATCGAAGCTGGTGCAGGCCGATGAGAAGAACAAGATCAGGAAGTATCTGTGCGCCATGCCGGTGAGCAAGAAGACCTATGTCGCGTCGAAATATATATTCGTCGGCATCTCCCTGTACGCTGTGTTTTCCCTGTATTTTATCTGGCATGTGGCGGATATGGCGTACGCCGTGCAGGGACGCGCGGCCGATATGTCCATGATGATCTACAGCTTTTCGGCCACGTTTCTGAGCCTTATCATGTTTTTGGAGACGATAGAACTGCCTCTGTTTATAAATCTGGGCAGGGAGAAGAGCATGCTTATAAAGATAGGCATCATCCTGCTTATCGGCTTATGCGCCATAGGCTACCTTCTGTTCGGCGATCTGGACGTGTTTGAGAGGCTTGACATCGAACATATTCTGATATGGATAAACGATCACGGCTTCGAGCTGAATCTCATCTCGATCCTGTCTCCCGTCATCTGTCTGGCTTTTTACGCGCTCTCATACCGCATCGCGGTGCATTTCTATCTGAAGAAGGAGGCGTGGGATGAATAAAGAAAATATGAACGACAAAAAGCGCCTCCTGATATTTCTGGGGCTCACCTTCGGATTGAGTTGGATGTGGTTTTTTATATCGAACCCCGAGATGACGCTGTGGAACGATCTGCCGGTGAACAGGCAGAGCTTCGTTTGCCTCGGAATGCTCTTTCCGCTGATCGCACATATTCTCACCAGACGCATCACGAAGGAGGGCTTCGCCATGTCGGGCGAGGGCTCCATGAGGCTTGGTATAACATTTTCGGACAGGAAATGGATATTCTTCATATTGGCACTGCTTCTGCCTTGGGCGTACACGGAGCTTTCGAACCTGATCGCCATCATCATCTGCCCCGACCTGTACGATAAGGACCATGCCCTGATGACAGGCGTGGACAAAAGGCTCATCCCCCTGATTCCGATAAATGCCATAGTCACCGGAGCGATAGGCAGTTTCGCAGCCCTCGGGGAGGAGGCCGGCTGGAGAGGCTATATGATGCCGGGGCTCATGAAGCTCACCGGAAGGTACCGCGCGCTTCTGATCGGCGGCGTAATCTGGGGGCTGTGGCACGCGCCCCTGACCTGCATAGGCCATAACTTCGGAACGGATTATCCGGGCTTCCCATTCACAGGCATACTTATCATGTGCGTATACTGTGTGTGTATTGGGGTGATACTCACCTTTGTGACAGAAAGGAGCGGCTCCGTCTGGCCTGCGGCGATCCTCCACGCGGTAAATAACTCTTGCCCTTCGATACTGGCAGTATATATGGATCCCGCGAAAAGCACCCCCACCCGCGTGCTCATCGCACAGTGGGGAGGAATGCTTATCGGCACCGGAGCGTTAGCTCTGGCAGTGATAATAGTGTGGAGAAAAACGGATAAAGAGGCTGTGAATAGTTGACAGCAAAGCGAATGCGGTGTATTGTTTACTCAGACAATGCACCGCATTCCTACGTGGAGGACCATATGATAAAAGTTGAAAATGTGGTAAAGATATACAACAAGGGGAAAAAGAACGAATTTCAGGCGCTGAACGGTGTCTCGATGACTGTAAATGACGGCGAGATGGTCGCCATCGTGGGAAGGTCAGGCGCGGGAAAATCCACCTTGCTTCACATTATCGGCGCGATCGACGGATACGATTCGGGAAGCTGCAGCATCGATGGAGTTGAGCTTAAGGGGTTATCGGAGAGCCGGCTTGCGAAGATACGTAACGAGAAGGTCGGCGTGGTCATGCAGGATTTCGCGCTTATTGAGGACTACACCGTAGCTGAAAATGTGGGGCTTGTTCTGAAGTTTGCTCACATTTCTGGAAATGAATACCGCGAGAAGGTTGAGAGCGCGCTGGAACGCACAGGCATTAAGGAACTGGGAAACAAGGAGGTAAGCCGGCTCTCGGGCGGCCAGAAGCAGCGCTGTGCCATAGCCAGGGCGATAGTTAATGATCCGTCCTTTATACTGGCGGATGAGCCCACCGGCGCACTGGACAGCGCCACCGGACGCGAGATCATGGAGCTTTTCAAAACGCTGAATTCGTGTGGGCATACTGTGGTCATCATTACCCACGACAGCGATGTTGCGAATATGTGCGGAAGAAAGATAGTGATGGCTGACGGAAGGATAGGGACATAAATGAGTAAAAACAGAAGGATGCTTCTCATTATTCTGCTTACGGCTGTTCTGGTTGCAGCTTTGACAGTATTGATCCTTAGAAATAACGATAAAAGACCCGGTGAGAACAGCGAATCCGCCTTCGGGTCTGCTTCGGTCTCTGCAGATGAATCGTATGCCGCCGGTGAACCGCAGTTTACGGTAGTCAGAGAGACGGAGGATGGGGTGGTTCTGGGGCTGGAGAGCGTACCTACGAGCAGCTATAAGCTGGAGATACCGGCCTTCTATGGGGATAAAAAGGTCGTGGCTTTTTCTGCCGCGGAAGACGACAAGTACATAACCGAGGCGGTCGTACCCGATGGGGTGGATGTGGCGTTTTCAAATTGCGGGTCACTTAAGAGGATATGGTTCGGGCGATGCGGCGCGGACAAGATCGATTTTGAAAATATAGACTATGTGACACTTGAACCGTATCCGGATTTTACCGGGCTGCCGGAACTGGAGACTGTGGAGTTTGCAGATGATTGCGGGTATGGGCAGCTTGGCGGATGTCAGAACCTTATATCGCTGAAGGAGATCGATCTTCCGGATAAGATACTCAGTATCAATACCTGCCTGGTGGGCGCAGGACTGGAAAAGCTCAGACTACCGGGAGAGCTTCGCAGACTGGAGTGGAGCCTTAATAATCTGCCCCACATGCTTTATGCCGTGTGTGATGATAAACTTGAGGTCATAGACACCTGCTTCAATAACTGCCCGAATCTGCAGTATGTTATTGTTCCGTCTGCTGACACCGAGATAAAGAATTCTTTTGTGAACAGCCTGAATATAACACTGGTGGTAGGCAAGGCATCCAAAGCTGAGGAATACGCAAAAAAGAGCGGGTTTAAATATGCATATTACGACGAGTTTGACGGACAGCTGCTTAACAGCCTGAATGAGATCGTATCACAGTCGGTAGATCAGTCGGAAGGGAATTCGCCGGCGGGCATATATACGGACGACGAAGCTTTTTCCGCCATGCACGTCACCGGGGAGGAGTTTTTTTCAAAGGTCAGGGTGTATGACGACCGGGAATACGACGGCATAGCAATAGCGTATACGGGAAGCCTGAAGGTGCCGTTTATACTCGAAGTCCCTGAGACATACGATGGGGAGAAGGTAGGTATTGTATATCCCATAGAAAATAATCCGTATATTTGCGGAGTGATTTATCATGGTGATATCGATTACATAGGGTTGATATCGGCTTGTTCAAATTTA
>DGVE01000142.1 GCA_002395865.1 Lachnospiraceae bacterium UBA4292
GTCCCAGTTGGCATAGCTCGCGCCTGCGGCCACAAAAGCGGCCAGATAGTAATGAGTATACTTTCTCGCGACCTCGTTATTAACCGCGGGAGCCTCACTGCAAGGAAGATAGTAGGGCGTTCCGCCCATACTGTAGCTCGCGACTCCCTGCGCTCCCTGACCGCTCGCGGCAGCAGCTGCAGCCGCTGCCGCAGCCTCAGCCTCTGCCTGCGCTCTGGCCGCTGCCTCCGCCTGAATGCGAGCCGCCTCGAGAGCCTCCCGGCGTGCCTGTTCATCGGCTATCGCCTGAGCTTCAGCCTGAGCCCTGGCCGCTGCCTCCGCCTCCTCCTGAGCCCTTCTTTGCGCTTCCTCGGCTTTAGCCGCTGCCTCCGCCATCAGCGCCTCCTCCTCCGAGAGTCTCCCCTCATCGGTCTCCGGCTCCGTAGAATCCTCTATCACAGGAAATGTTGTCTGATCCTGAGTGGTCTCGGGGACATATTCGGTCGTTTTTTCTGTTTTTTCTTTCGCTTCGGTCGGGGCGACGGTTGAGGCCGGCGTCGATGCGGCCGCAGTCACCTGCGCAGTATCCCGCGCCGAAGAAGTGCTCTCCTGCGAAGCAGTCCCGCCCGCGCAGCCGCTCATTGACAGCGATATCGCAAGCATTATTGCCCCCGCGGTCTTTTTTCTTTTTATATTATTCATACCATTTACCCGTAATCTATCCTGACGATCACGAAACTATCGTCACGCAAAAAGCATAGTGCATTATATACGATGCCCCGGATTTTAGCAAGCTTTAGTTTTAAAATCGTTATTGATATTGCGCCTGTGAAGTGGTACTATATCATGGAAATGACCTTTACCGGTCAGGCAGGCATACGTGTCTGCGGAAAGGATTACGAGATGAACAACAAAAAGAAGACTGAAGAGACCGTTCGCGTACAGGACGACCTGTACCAGCATGTCAACGGCGAGTGGCTGAAGGATGCTCAGATACCTTCGGATCTTCCCATAACAGGCGGATTTGTCAGCCTGGCACTGGATGTGGAGAAGACCCTCATGAACGATTTCAAGCGTTTTTCTGAGGATGCGGGCGCATTGGACGAAGCAGCAAGCGAGATACCCGCCCTTAAGAGCGCGGTGATGCTCTATAAGAAGGCTCTTGATGTGGACTCGAGGGAAAGAGCAGGCATGTATCCCATTCTCCCCCTCCTGAGAAAGATACTGGCCATAGGGGATATCGACGAGCTAAACAGGCTCAGCGCGAAGATGCTGCGCGACAGCGTACGCCTTCCGTTTACACTGGATCTCAATGAGGACGTCTACGACACCTCGAAGCAGTGCCTGTGTATCTTCGACCCCGAGATCATCCTCCCGGATAAGACGCTCTACGAGAAGAAGCTGCCCAGATTCGTGCTTCTCTTCCACTACAAGAAGATGATATCCGAGCTTCTAAAGCTCACTCCCCTGTCCAGGAAGGAGCAGCAGGAGTTTCTCGCCGACACCCTCGCATTCGATGAGATCATCAGAGTGAAGGTCCTCAGCAACACCGAGAAGGCCGATTATGTGAAGATGATCAATCCCATGAAGCTCGACGAGGTTGCAAAGCTGATGCAGCCGTTTGACTTAAAAGGCCTGTTGAAGGATCTATACGGCAACAAAGTGCCCGATACGATCAATATCACCAACCCCGCATTCATAAAGGATTTTAAGGAGATCTTCAACGAGGAGACTTTCACCAAATATCTGCACTGGGCTTACGTGGGTGCTCTCATGGCCTATGCTCCCGCTCTGTCAAAGAAGATCAGCGACCTGTCCAGATACTACATGAACAAGCTGACAGGTATCAAGGAGAACCCTGTCATCGAAAAGCAGGCCTTCCGCCTCGCCTCCTCCATGTTTGACCAGCCTCTCGGCGTCTACTACGGAAGAAAGTATTTCGGTGAGGCAGCCAAGGAGGATATCACCTCCATAGTTGAGCGCATCATCGAGGCATATAAGGTGCGCGTAAGGAACAACACCTTCCTCGGTGATCAGACGAAGGATAAGGCCATCCTTAAGCTGTCCACCATGAAGATAAAGATGGGCTACCCCGACTCGTACGACAGCTTTTATGACACCCTCACCGTCACCGAAGATGACACCTATTTTACGGCTGTTCGCCGCCTGTCTAAAGAGAGCGTAAAGCACCACTTGGATAAATTCTTAAAGCCCACCGATTTTTCAAAGTGGTCCATGCCCGGACACATGGTAAATGCATGCTACGATCCCTTCAAGAACGATATCACTTTCCCGGCGGCTATCCTTCAGAAGCCGTTCTACAGTGTGGATCAGAAGCTCGAGGAGAATTTGGGCGGCATCGGCGCGGTGATCGGACACGAGATCTCGCACGCCTTCGACAACAACGGCTCGCATTTCGACGAGCACGGCAATCTTAAGGACTGGTGGCTTGAGAAGGATCTTGAGAACTTCAAGGAGCAGACGAAGGCCATGACAGAGCAGTTCGATGGCATACCCTACCATGGCGGCAAGGTAAATGGCGAGCTGGTCGTTTCGGAGAACATCGCCGACAACGGAGGAATGGCAGTCACGCTGCAGATCATGCACGAGCTCACCGACCCAGACTATTCTGCGTACTTCACGAACTGGGCGCGAATATGGTGTCAGAAGGCAAAGGAGAGCTACATAAAGCTGCTTCTGACCAGCGACGTACACTCTCCTTCCGAGCTTCGCGCAAATATCACTCCCAGAAACTTCCCCGAGTGGTATGATACCTTCGGTGTAACAGAAAACGATAAGATGTACATCGAAAAGAGCAAGAGACTTAATATCTGGTAAAAACATCCCCGGAGGCGCCAGGCTTCCGGGGTCCTTTCATCTATCCAAAATATTCTCTGTCAGTCTTCCTACTTCCCCTGTGTATCTTCCGCGTCGGGCTGTTCTTCAGTTTTATCGACCAACATCTTCTGCGCGTTCACCCTCTCGATCTCCTTCTTGACGAGGCCCTCGTACGCCTTTCTGTCGATCTCTATCGAATCCCTCTGTGCAGCCACCGACTCGTCGGCAAAGCTGTTGAATTCATCCTGCTTTCTGCGCAGAAGCTCGAATATCTCCTCGTCGATCGAATCCGCGCACAGCAGCCTGTACACGAGCACATTTCTGGCCTGCCCCATGCGGTATGCTCTGGAAATGGCCTGGCTCTCGATGGACGGCTTGAACTGCGGCTCGCAGATGATCACCACACTGGCGGACTGGATGTTCAGTCCCGTACCGCCCGACTGTATCTGCGCAGGCAGAACCGAGCCTGCGGGCGCCTTGTCGAATTCATCGACTATAGCCTGCCTCTCCTGCGGCGACACAGAGCCGGTGATAGGTCTCATGCAGACAGGTCCGAGAAGCTTCATCACACTCTCGAGTATGCCTATAAAGAAGGAGAACACTATGATCTTCCTCTCGTCCGCTGCAGCCTCCTCCACTATTTCCTTCAGGCGCATGGCCTTCGACGAATAGCGAAGATCGCCCACATTCCACGACAGCTGCCTGATGCTCATTATGTGTCCGTAGAGGCTCTGAGCATATACGGCCTCCTCCTGAGGCGTCATCTCGCACCACTCATTGTTCTGTATCAAATCGGGCAGCTCGGTGAGCACATCCTCACGCTTTCTGCGGTAATACACGGGTGCTATGGCGTTTTTGAACGAAGGAGCATTTGCAACTGTGGTCATGGAGCTTACGGTCCTTGCGATATCAGGTCGCAGGACCGAAATGAGAGAGACCATCTCGTCAACATTGTTCTCAAGAGGCGTACCCGACATGAAAAGGATCCTCTGTGCAAAACGTGCCAGATTCTTCGTGTTGATGCTTCGCTTCGCGTTCGCGTTCTTGATGTAATGCGCCTCATCGACCACCATCATGCCGAGGATGAGCCCCTGCGGCATCTCCATGCCCTGCGTGCTCTCGTAATTGGTCACCGCCACGCCGCCCTCGCTCTGCCATTTTTCGAATGCCTGCAGCCTTCCCGCGCCGTGCAGCTGATGAGGCACGAGATCACTCATTTTCATAATCTCCCTGCACCAGTTGGTTATGACCGATGCGGGGCAGATGACAAGGAAATGTGTGCTCCCGCTGTTCCTGAGTGACACCATAGCGGCTATCGCCTGTATGGTCTTTCCGAGACCCATCTCATCGCCGAGGAGTACATTGCCCTGACGGAGAATATACCTGACGCCCCATTCCTGATACTTTCTGAGGCTGCATTTTAAACCTTCGAGTAAAAGGTCCTGCGCACCGACATCCTCGGCCAGCTCCTGTGAAAGGCCGTAGACGCTGTCGTCATTTCCGAGGGCATTCGGCGCGATCTTCTCTATCAGGTTGAAGAACGATATGGGATCGAGTATAAAATCATCCCACGCGTCAGCCTCCGTACGCAGCTTGAACTGCGCAAACAGCACCTTGTACTGACTTAATGCTCCTCCGTAGTTTTTTTCCACACTGAGCTGCGCAAGACGGCTGTAAGCATCGAAAGCTGCCTGCTTCGTCTTAGTTGAAGAGAAGAACCACCTGATGTCGGAGCATGCCGGCTCAAGAGCGGTGAGGTCGTTTCTGAGCTGAGTACCGTAGCTGCCGCGCATCCCTTCGCAGAGCCTGGCCATATCCTCTATGTGCAGGAACAGGGAAAGGTCTCGCACCAGCTTCGATGCGTTCTTCGTACGATTGTCGGCGCTTAACTTCAGCTTCTGTCCCCTGCCCATATCGTAGGCTATGGCACCCGCTATGTTTTTTATCTCCATAGCGCCCTCGTAGCTTATGCCGCGTATGGACTCCAGCTGGGGCACCGTGGCTATAAACACGTCCGCCATAGTCGTCAGGCCACTGTTTTTTAGTGTGGTGACCCTTATTCCTTTTTTATTCTGGTTGAGCTGTTCGACCGGGATCTCCTTAAGCTGAAGATAGATCTGCTCATTCAAAAGCCTTCTTACATCGTCCGCTATGATATGCCTCAGACCATCTCTCTCTTTGATGATTCCGTCTATCACGGATAAAAACCCCTTGTGATCCTCGAATACCAGCTTAGCGTCCCTTTTAGCGACCAGTCGTGCCATCTACTCACCCTTAGCCTTTTTCTTCTTTCTAAACATAAATCTGCGGGCCACATTTATACCCGCCTTGAAATGGATGGGCCGAAGCTCCCTGTCGGCCTCCTTCAGCTTCTGCCTGATCGGTATCGACTGCGGGCAATGCTGCTCACATTTACCGCACTCTATGCACTGCGATGCAAACGCAGGTTCCTTTGTGAGTCCGACTGTCTGAGCGTACTGAAATCTTCCTTCGCTCTTCCCCTCTATATACATCGTGTTCCAGCACGCAAATGTGCCCGGTATATCCACGCCCTTCGGGCACGGCATACAGTATCTGCATCCGGTGCAGCCCACCTTCTCCTTCTCGCGGATAGCTTTTTTGACCTCCTCGAGTGTGGCGAAGTCCTCCTCCGTAAAACTGCCCGGTCTCGCCTCATCCGCAGTCTTTACATTCTCCTTCACCATATCCACGGAGTTCATTCCCGAGAGCACTACCGTGACCTCCGGCTGATCATACAGCCACCTGAAGGCCCACTGCGCGCTCGTCCAGCCCCTGTCGCTGTTCGAAAAGATCTTTTTCGCCTTCTCGGGCAGCATATTTACCAGCTTGCCGCCTCTTAACGGCTCCATTATGATGACCGGTATGCCCTTTTTCGCTGCGGCCTTAAGGCCCTCTACACCTGCCTGAGTGACTTCATCGAAATAGTTATACTGTATCTGGCAGAAATCCCAGTCATAATCGTTCAGTATCTTTATGAAGTTATCCGAATTTCCGTGATATGAAAAACCGATATTCCTTATCTGACCCGCCTTCTTCTTCGCGGTGATCCATTCCTGTATTTCCACGTTCTTAAGTTTTTCCCACATCTCCACATCGGTCAGATGATGCATGAGATAATAGTCCACATAATCGGTCCTGAGGCGCGAGAGCTCCTCATCGAAATACTTATCCAGTCCCTTTGCATTTCTTATCAGATACTGCGGAAGCTTCGTGGCGATGTTCACCTTGCCGCGTATGTTATTTCTTTCCAGTATCTCGCCGAGAGCGGCCTCGCTTCCGGGATAAATGTATGCCGTATCATAATAATTCACCCCGGAAGCATATGCCTCCATGATCTCCTTCTCGGCTTTGTCTATGTCGATATTCTTCCCCCTCTTGGTAAAGCGCATACAGCCGTATCCGAGCACCGAAAGCTCGTTACCGTATCTGTCTTTTCTGTACTGCATAGCACCTCCTACATCAGTCTCTCGTCATATACTGCCCTCTGCCCGCCCACATACTTCGGACGGTGTCTTGCGCAGATGATTGGCGCCTCACCTATCTTTCGCAGGGATATTCGCACGGGCACCACCACAGCGTGCATGTGCATTCCTATCATGGTGCCTCCTATGTCAATGCCCGCGTCAGCCTTTCCAAGCACGCTCTCCACCAGCACCGGGTCCTTAAATCTCTTATAGCACACAGTCGCGAAGGCTCCGCCCGCATGGTTAGGCTGCGGTATGGCATTCACCTGCTCGAAGCCGTACTTCTCCATACCCTCTCTCTCCATCACCAGCGCCCTGTTCAGATGCTCGCAGCACTGCGCCGCAGCAAATATTCCCCTATCGTTAAGAAGAGGTATGATTCCGTCATACACCGCACCGGCCGACTCCAGATTCGTCGCGGTCCCTATCTGGTCTCCCAGTATCTCGCTCGAGGAGCAGCCGATGACGAATATGGCCCCCTCCTTTATATGCGCTACATTAAGCAGCTCCTCCACAGCCTGACGGCTCTGGGCTGTTATCTTTGTCAGATCCATTTTTCCCTCCGAATTCATTCCTGCGAATACTATACAGGCACCGATATATCACTCTATACCCGATACCGAAAATGATATTTCGATCTCATCTGCTCCTTGTGCGTCAAAACGATCGATCAGAGCTACACGGTCCCCTTCGCCAAATTCCTCCGTTTCACCGGCAATGACATTTATTTTTGTACCACCGCGCAGGACCCCGATATCACCGATCTCTGCCGCGCTAATGTGGTTCTCCTCGGATTCGTGCAGGAGTTTTATACTCAGGTATGAAAGTCCGTCAAACACAGCCGGAACCATACCTTCATCGGTGCGTTTAAGCTTCACGGTATAGCTCCCATCGGAATAAACCGGGACGAAATCCGAATAATAGTCGCCAGGCGTGCCTCCGTTATCATAGACGATCTCCACGCAGGCATACGCGAGCACCGGGGCATCATTTACGGTCTCATCGCCACTATCTGCCGGATCTATCGGGGTACCGTTATCATCGATACCCGGCTCCGTTACGGTCTCACTGCCATTTCCTGCCGCTTCCGCCTTGCTGTTTATCACCGAGACCACTATGAATATTCCCACTGCCAAAACGCATGCAGTCACTACCGGCACGATAAAGCCGGCCTTTTTTGTTTTACGTCCCAGGGCGGCCCATATTTTATCATACACATATTTAAGTCCCAGTGCTCCAAGGACACCGAAAAAGACATACACTACCTTTATATTGTCGCCGATGCCCCAGAAATACCACTCACTCCCCTTAAAGGTCTCCACATCAAAATGTGGAAGCTTCACTATATGATCAACCGCCATCAGGATACAGTTCAGGATATTGTAGAACAGTACGTGCAGGCCCATGACCCAGAAGGTGTTGCAAGAAAGGTAATTGACGAATCTGCTCTCAGCCACCTGCTTTCCGCACAGATCAACAAAAGTCATCCAGAAAAGAATGCCTATGACAGAAGAGATCAACGGCGTCACTATATATGGGCTGGTGAACCCGCTCATACAATCTATGCTGTCAAACGCCACGTCGTAAGCGTCAGGAAGATACAGAGTACGTATGACATTGACCAAAAGCAGAAGCGACATAAGTCCAAGCTTGGCGCCGGCAGACAGTGCTTCATGTCGTCTTTCGATACTCTTTTTGTAAATGCTTCCAAGCTCAAGAAACGGAAGGAAAAACATGCACTTAAGCGGCAAAAGATAGTTTGTTATAGCGTCCTGTGCCGTATTCTTCGCGATGTATACCGCAAAAAGATGCATGGCAATGAAGACCGCAAACATTATATAGCTGTTCCATATCCTGCTGAGACATTTTTTTAGTACAGCATAGATCATTAGCGTTGAAAAAAGAGAGATCACAAACCACATGGGCTCAACTATTGCGCCATAAGTGCCGACGGTCACTATCCTCCCGGCGACATATGTAAGATAACCCGGCGGAAGCGGATCGGCATGTCCACCCGTTTTTATGATATTGATAAGTTGTTGGAGAAAAAATACAGTCATGGAAAGACCTGCGTACGGAACCAACAGAGATCTTATTTTTTTACCCGCATAGGAAGAAAGCCTTGTATCTGAATTCACCTTGTTAAAATAGCCCGAAATAAAAACAAACATGGGCATAAAAAAGGAGTTATACGGAAGGAATTTGCTGAATATATTAAATGCAGTAAATGTGTGTTGATCCGCCACCATAACAATACCAATCGCGGAAAGGAGCATGAATTTTTTGTTGGATTTTGTACGTTGCTCTGCCATTTTGTCGTCCTATTATTATTTTTAGTAAAATGATCTTGTCATCATTGTACATCAAAAATAAAGCCTGTCAACAGGAAAAGGGCTCCAAAATAGTTGTTACGAATACAGGGTTCTAAGAATGAAAACCGGGCCGCACTTCGCGGCCCGGTGTATAAAGCTTATTTGTAACTATTCAGCACCCGCCCAT
>DGVE01000228.1 GCA_002395865.1 Lachnospiraceae bacterium UBA4292
TACTCATCGTAAACCATGCATATGTTGCACCGCTGAGCATCGTGGTGGATACGCCGAGCATCGCAGCAGCTGCAACCAGCTTTTTCATAGCTGAATTCTTTTTTGCCATAATTATTCTCCTTTACTAATGTGATATGTACTAACAGGCGGTGTGGATCCGTCTGCGGTTTTCTTGATGAAAGTGTACTATAAACTGTCGATTTTGTCAATAAAATATTTATTAACAAGGGAACTAAAAATGCGCCGATTGCGTCAAAATTTCGCATCTGTTTCGTCATTTTTGTCTAATCGTTTTCGTAGAATCCAGTGGTCTTCATGAAATTTGACTAAACGATTTCGTAAACATCTGCTTCATCCAGGCTAAAAGCATATCACTTTCATGATATCAAATGTCACGAAAATGGTATGAGGCATCTTTATCACCGATCATAAGCCGATACAGTACTTTTTCATCAGACTACATCACGTTTTGTTATGATGGATTATTTATAACAGAGCTTGTCCAACAAATGTCCAACAAACCCGGGGTGTATTATAAAAAATATATTAAGAAATCAGGAATACAGGCTAAACCCACTCGCCCTCCTCCCAGAAGTCAAAGGTATCAAAAAGCCACCCTCTCTGCGTCCTGACGAGGTGGAACGGGTAGTCTGTGCGGAGGCTGTAGCTGTAGGCTTCATCCCTATCCGAGGCTGTATGCACGGTCGCGATCACAGTCGCCCCCGCGCCGTCCGCGTCCATTACCGGCACGCCCAGACCGAAGCCCCCGAACCTTGTCTTGTTCTTGATCTTGGTGTGATCCACGTAGAGCCTGTTGTTCGCCACGAGGAACGCTCCTCTGCTCTCCTTCTCCGCTATCACCCTGTCGATCAGCTCCTCGGTGAACAGGCCGCTCATCTTCTCCCGGAGCATCTCAACGCTTCTGACCGGCCATGTCTCGTACGATGGTGAAAATGTGATATATTTCCGTCCCTCGTGCTCTATGGTGGAGCAGCCCGCGGGGTACTCGCCGCACAGTGTGAGCGAGAGCCAGAGCGACCTCGCCTTGTCAAAAAGCTGTCTCGCGTCCTTCTTGTAGAGCCTGATTCCATCCTCACGCGTAAACTGCCCGCTTAGCGCTCTCGCGCCCGAAGCGATCCCGGCCGCTTTGTCCTTTATATCCTTTGAATAAGATATTGCAAAATACAGCTCGTCGCCGTCAGCTTTTAATATACCCACCCGCTTGGCAGTGTCGCTATCCGGATAAGCGTACCCGTACTCCTCCGCACTGATGGTGAGCACGGTCTTTTTTCCTTCGTCTATGGTAAAGCGAACATCGTCGGTATAATACTTGACACCGGCCTTGCCCACCAGCTCCTCGGGAAGCGTAAACGTAAGCCCCTTGTAGGTAAACTCGCTGCTCTCCACAACTCCTCTGTCGAATATAGCCGCAAGTCCGCTGCGCAGCTCCCCGTAGCCTCTGGGAAAATTATTGGTGCCCGAGGCGCTGATAGTGCTGCCGTCCGCAAGCTCGGCCTCAAACCGCATGCTGCTGCCGTCTAAAACTCCGGGCGGATTATTTCCGTGAAAGCCGTTCCACTTCCTCGCATTGCAGGAGGCAAGAAGAGCCCTGACCTCCTTAGCGAGCTCATCTCCTCCCGTGATGGTGTTTATCATCACGACCTTATCTCCGCGCCCGCCCGGAGAGTAACCGGGCCTGCTCAGATAGCTCTTCAGTGTGACGCCATTATCCGTAAATATGCCCTCTTGGACCATATCGTCGGCCGTGCAGCTGTTCTCCGTAAGCTTAAACGACACGAATTCATCTCCCGAACAGCTCCGGGCGGGCTCGTCCGTGCATATCTGTTCAGGCTCCGTGACGGCCGGTTCCGACGGACCGGGTTTCTTGAACAGATTGCCGATAAACCAGCCAATGGGATTCTTGTCCTTAATCATGTCCTCTCCTTATCAGTCTCCTGGCGTACGCGAAGGTGTATCTCTCGCCCTTTTCGGCAAGCATTCTAAGCAGCTTTTCAAGAAGCTGCTGTGTATCCTTATGAATGATGTAGTGCGACTTGGACTTCAGGTAATACTCGTACGGGTATCTGTCGTTGTACTTGTCGCCGCTATAGATCTTGCTCGCCGCCACGCGGTCGCAGAACATCTCGACCACGTATCTCACGGGCATCTTCATGCCGCACATCTGCCCCTGCGGGCCGGTGTCGTAATCGATCCAGTACTCGAGGTGGTGCTTGTTGCGTCCCTTGTGGTGCAGCCAGGCGCTGGTGTAGCCCTTCGCCTCGCGCTCCGCGGCGTTCGGGCTGCGCGTCCCCTGATAGTATATCGCCCCGGGGATGAACTCCGTCGGCGTATATTTGCTCAGGTCGTGCAGCAGTCCCTGCATATAGATGCCGCACGCGAAGCAATGCTTTATCACCAGATGCCTGTGTCTGGTAATGGTCAGAAAATGCGCAAGGGGATGCATCACTTTTTCTTTCCTTCCTGCTTGCGCTTCAGGGCAGCCAGCTGCTGCTGCATCTGCTTCTTCTTCGCCTCGTCCTTGTTCTTCTTGGGTCCCAATTTACTCATGATCTGTTCCTTCCTTTCTATTTGTCCAATCCTTCGACATACTCCTCAAGCGCCTTAGCGGCCGCGTCGGAGTCGTCGTTCACAATGCTTATCTCGCAGAGCTCGCGGTTCTTCTGCTCTGCGCCCAGCCACCGCAGCCTGCTCTTCAGCTCGTCCTTTTTATGCTTCTTTATCAGGTCGTCGAGCACGGCGTCCACATTTCTGTCGACATACACCATCAGGCAATGCCTTTTGTATATGCGCTTTAACACCACGGCGCCGCAGATGTCCACCACGGTCACGGCGCTTCTGCCGCTCTTTAACAGATCCTGCGCCGCATCCTTCGGGATACCGTAGTAATTGCCCGCGTAGCAGGTGGTCTCGAGAAACTCCCCGTCCCTCTTCATCCGCCTGAACTCTTCCACGCTGATATGCCTGTAGCCCTGCGCCTCGTCGCTCTTCTCCGCGCTGGTCGTGCAGCTCGGAAGCCTCTCAAAGCCGCGCTTTATGAGCCTGCCGCACAGCTTTCCCTTGTTCGAGCCCGCAGGTCCCACGAGCGCTATGACGCAGGGTCTCCTGACCCCCATGGGGTCATACATGCCCGTATAAAACTCCAGAAATGTGAGGAAATCCTTATATCCCGCGACGCTCATGATACCGGACAGGCTCTCGTTCCACGGTCTTCTCATGATCACGGGATGCTTTACGCTCCCGCTCTCAAACTGTGCCAGAATATGTCCGGGGGCATCGTCGAGCGAAAAATCCGCGATGAATCTCTCCTTCACCTGCCCGTAGAACACGTGCGACCTCTTGATCCACGGAAAGAACTTCTCCAGCTGCTTTCCTCTCTTCTCCACTATATGGTCCGGCACCGCCGTCAGGAAGTACACATCGTACTTCTCCGAGAGCTCCCTGACGAACTCCTGCGCGCCCTCGTAGGGCTCCTGCTTATCGTAAAGCTCCGGCAGGTCATAATACTTAAGAAGCCCGTCTGCGCGCGTACCTGTGACCCCATACCCCTTCACATCCTCGATGCATATCGGTTCCTCGTCCGGGTGGTCCGCGTTATACATATCGCACGCGATCTCGGTACACGCCAGAAGCACGCCGTCCACGTCGAGAAGCACCGCCTTGCGGGCAATATTTATACTGATCAGCTCCATCACAGCTCCCTGTACAGGTTGTCCTGTCTGTCCTCGGCGGTATTGAAGTGGAACTTCCTCCGGTGGTACACGATCACGTCATCCACAGCGCTGTGGTCC
>DGVE01000168.1 GCA_002395865.1 Lachnospiraceae bacterium UBA4292
TATAACTATTTTGAAAGTTATAAACACGCTGCACCTGAGATTCCGGATGATGTCATGGAAGAAATCGAGTCATCCTCAAAGAATATAGTTGAACAAATGCAGCGGACGAATGAATATATCGAAAAACACCCTGTAGAGCAGCCACTCGAAGGAGAATTTGATTTTAATCACAATCCGTATGACGATTACGATGAGCTGCGGACAAAGCTTGCAGATTTCATTCCGGATTTCAATATGAGGCTTAAGTTCAACTCCACTACCGGCAGATTTGATTTTTCGGCTGATATCGATTCGGTGTTTGATATAGCCTGGTACACGCTTGCAAGGATGATCTCAGAAGATCCGGCGCTTGAAAACCGGCAAAGAGAGGAATCAAGGCCGGAAGGGATCATGATCTGCTGCAGGCATTGCGGAAAGTTTTTGATCCGGCGCAGCAATCGGCAGGAATTCTGTGACTCCGAGGAATGCCAGAGAGCCAGAAACGCAAGAAAGCAGATGGCATATCGGAAACGAAAGGCCGGAAATGATTCTGAAAAGAAAAGCAGACAAAGAAAAACAAAGGGATAATCAAAAGTGTCACCGCCGGTGACACAATCGGCAGGATAAAGAACGGGTAATTTGTGTCAACAGTGTTGCCACAAATTGAAAGGCGGTAAAGTGAATGGGCAATGAGATTACATTAGCCGGGGATCTTATTCAGACCATAAGCCAGTCAAGGCAAAATGCTCTCAGGAAGGTTAACGAAGAACTGATCAACATGTACTGGAAGGTTGGAGAATATCTGGCTGCAGAATCTCACAAGGCTTCGTTTGGTGATGCTTATATTGATTCAATAGCTGAAGAGATCCAGAAAGCATTTCCCGGTATTAAGGGTTTTAACAGACGCGGTCTGTATAGAATGAAAAAATTCTATGAGACTTATAAGGATGATGAATTTGTGACAACACTGTTGTCACAAATAAGCTGGTCGAATCATCTTGCGATAATATCTAAAGCGAAGTCAGAAGAAGAGCGACATTTTTATATTGCCCTCTGTGCGAAAGAGAACTATTCCGCACGGGAATTATCCCGTCAGATCGACAGCGGTTATTATGAAAGATATATGCTGTCCAAAGAGAAAC
The DNA here is from genome assembly GCA_002395865.1 of Lachnospiraceae bacterium UBA4292. Lineage (GTDB taxonomy): Bacteria > Bacillota > Clostridia > Lachnospirales > Lachnospiraceae > UBA4292. The sequence goes on from DGVE01000168.1 coordinate 1,122, forward strand.
TATTGCCGGAACCGATCAAAGGATTGAAAGAAAACCCGTTTTTGGATTCCTATGTAATTGAATTTCTTGATCTGCCTTCAAATTATAAGGAATCAGATCTGAGAAAAGGTCTGATCCGGAATATGAAGGACTTCATCCTCGAAGTAGGGAAAGACTTTACATTCATTGATGAAGAATACCGTGTACAGGTTGGCGGGAAAGACTTCAAAATCGATCTTCTCTTCTTCCATAGGGGATTACAGTGCCTTGTAGCATTTGAGCTGAAAATCGGGGAGTTCAAGCCGGAATATATTTCCAAGATGGATTTTTATCTGGAAGCTCTTGACCGGCAGAAGAAAAAAGAAAATGAAAATCCAAGTGTGGGTATAATATTGTGCGCATCAAAGGATGATGAAGTGGTTGAATATGCAATGAGCAGGACGCTCTCTCCGATGATGGTTGCAGAATATCAGCTTCAGCTGCCTGATAAGAGTGTTATGCAGAAAAAACTGCAGGAATTGATCAATATGCCTCTGATTGAGGACGGCGAAGGAGGAAATGTCGAATGATCAGGAAAGAAAACAATACTTAACTTTGATTGCCTTTGTCATAAGCGACCTCCTTCAAGCGAAAAGTGGATATGAGAGCTGTATGTTTCGATATCCTGTATCAAATTGTCATTTCCGCTTGAAGGCTGTCTGTCAAACGCCTATAAAATCTGTGTTCTTCAAAAATCCCTATGACGCACCGCCAAAGGAGGCGGGGCTCTTTTTTTTCATATATATGATCATATCGTTTGACAATGCACAAAAAAATGATTAAACTTAAGGCATCACTGCTTTAAAAGGAAATCAAAATGCGCGGTTTAAAAACAACAAAAAACAGAATCAGACATCAGGTCTTTACAGAGGTGGCCAGAATGGCCTTTGAGGGGACCGATTTTTCACGCCTTGAGGAGCTGCCCTATAAGCTTGTTCCGGGTGAGATAAGCACATATTATGACAATATCTTTTTGGAACGAGCCATAATAGGAGAAAGGATAAGGAACACGATGGGACTGCCGGTCAGGAAGCTGTCCCAGCACACTCTTTTGTCCGACGGATTCGAGAATGCCGACATAGCAGAAAAATATTATGAGCCCCCTCTTGTAAACATAATCAAATTTGCATGCCACGCCTGCCCTGAAAAAAGAACCTATGTCACGGACGGGTGCCAAGGCTGTCTCGAGCACCCCTGCAAGGAGGTCTGTCCCAAGGGTGCCGTTTCCATCAAAAACGGCAGATCCTGTATCGACCCGTCAAAATGCATCAACTGCGGAAAATGCATCCAGGCATGCCAGTATAACGCCATTATCCGTCAGGAAAGGCCCTGCGCAAAGTCCTGCGGCATGCATGCGATAAAATCTGACGAATACGGCAGAGCCGACATAGACCAGGATCTGTGCGTCTCATGCGGGCAGTGCCTTGTAAGCTGTCCCTTCGGCGCTATAGTCGACAAAAGCCAGATATATCAGACCTGTCTGGCATTAAAAAGCGGGGTACCGGTCTATGCTGCGATCGCCCCGTCTTATGTAACACAGTTCGGCCAGATGGCAGATGAGGGGCACATGCGCTCGGCTCTTAAGGCGGTAGGCTTTAAGGATATGGTCGAGGTCTCTGTCGGTGCAGACCTGTGTGCCATACAGGAGGCCGAGGATTTTTTAAACGAGGTTCCCGACAAGCTTCCGTTCATGGGAACGAGCTGCTGCCCCTCCTGGTCAGTCATGGCGAAGAAACAGTTTCCTCAGTACGCCGAATGCATATCCATGACACTGACCCCGATGGTTCTTACCGCAAGGATGATAAAGAAGCAGCATCCGGATGCCAGAGTGGTCTTCATCGGCCCGTGTGCCGCCAAAAAACTCGAAGCCAGCAGGAAGAGCGTGCGAAGTGAAGTCGATTTTGTGCTTACATTTGAAGAGATGGCCGGCATATTCGACGCTAAAGAAATAGATCCGAACACAGTCGATCCCGAGGAGAGCCGTAACGAATCGAGCGCCGACGGCAAGGGCTTTGCAGTTCAGGGAGGGGTAGCGAGAGCGGTCGTAAATGTGATCAAAGAAAAGCATCCCGAGATGGAGGTAAACGTCGCAAGTGCCCAGGGGCTTGACGAATGTCGCAGAATGATGATGCTTGCAAAGGCCGGAAAGTACAACGGCTATCTTCTGGAAGGCATGGCGTGCCCCGGAGGATGCATGGGAGGCGCCGGCGTCATAAGTGATGTCGTAAAGGCATCTGCGTCTTTAGAGGCGGATAAAAACAGGACCGAGAAGAAGAGGAGTACCGAGACCGAGTTCGGTTCCTATCTGGAGCTGATTACAAGGGAATAAAGAACAGACCGCTGCACGCACAGCGGTCTGTTGTGATATACCGTCAATACTCGTCCGGGAACCTGTACCCCTTCGGCAAATGGAACTTGCGGGATATGTCATCCGGCATGGAGGCGGGGTTGTGCACGAGTGCGGTCTTGTTGCGCCTGAAGCCCTTACGGTTGTAGAAGCCGACCGCGCCGGGGTGGGTGTTTAAGAAGATGTTCTGCCCCTTAAGCTGTTCGGAGAGGTGGACGATGATGTTCCAGCCGATGTGCAGGCCCTGGTAGGATGGGTCTACGGCCACGTTCAGTATGAGGGCGTGCGAGACTTTGTCGGACACAGCTCTGGCCATGCCTGCGAGCCGGCCGTTCACATAGGCCAGGGAGACGTACTGCGAGTGCCTGAATACGTCCTCAGAGACCTTCGGGTCGCGCTCGTGTCCGCCGAAGGCGGCAGAAAGTACGGTGTTCAGCTCATTATAATCGACTCCGTCCAGTGTGTCAGTGTATACCACATCGCCTTCGCTCGCTGTGTGGGTGCGAGCCGCGCCTATCACAGGCTTTTCGTTGTAGAATTCGTACTCAAAACGGTAGCCCTCGGGCAGGTAATAGCCTGAAGCCTTCTGCCAAGCGGTCTCCTCCTCGGGCTCATGCGCGGTGTAGGTGAAGGAGGTCTTCGAGCGCAGAAAACCCAGCTCCTCGTAAAGAGAAAGGTGCTCCGCATCTGTGCATACGAATACATGCTGTCCGGATAGCCTGTCAAGAAGTCTTCTTACAAGCTCACTGCCGATCTGCTCCTCGGAGTATCCGTCAGCTACATTCAGCCCGAACATAAGCGACCAGTCGTAGCCGTCCGAGATGGCCTGCGCGCCTCCTATTTCCCTTCCCTCATCGAATGCGGTCTCCACCAGTATGTGCTCATTTAAACTGCTTATATATTTTATACCCATAGTGCACCTCAGTTTTTAAGCTTGCCTTTTAACGGGTTGATCGATGCGTCGACCGACAGTTTGAAATCCTTGTCCGCACGCACCTCCTGTGTTTTTCATAGTACACTACTACATACAGGACCCTTTTGGCAAATACATAAAAATAATCGTCCACGATAAGCAATGGTTATCACGGACGATTTTAAACTCTTCATGTATTGAAAACGATCAGATCGTCTTGTATTTATTAAGCTCTTCGATGTAGGTCCTGCCGTATTTCGAGGGGGCGCTGCCATGCCTTATGATGTAGCCGATCACGAGAGGATCCTCCTCCTTAAGCTTGATGGAGACGAGGCCTTTGAGTATCGCGTCGTCCCCCGAGAGCATGCCCGAGCCGATGGAGTAGCCGCCTAAAGACGCTATGAGTTCCATGGTCGTGGCGCGGTCGTCAGATTTTATCGTCCTGTCGAACTCGTAATCCGCCATAGCCTCCTCATTCAGGTAGTAGCTCTTGTCGCTCTCCTGGTCGAAGGATATGCAGGGATAGCCCTTAAGCTCCTCGAGAGATACCTCGCTCCTTCCCGCATATTCGTGGTCCTTCCAGACATAGACATAGGTCTCGCAGACCATGAGCGGTGTGAATTCGAGGCTGTATTCCTTGAAGAGCTTTCTCATGAGAGCCTCACCGGAATTTGAAAATGATATCACACCAACCTCGCTCTTAAGGGTCCGCACGTCCTCGAGCACATTTTCGGTGCGGGTCTCATGGATGGAGAAGGAATAGCGTTCGGGGGAGTGTATCTTCAGCATATCCGCAAATGCCCTGATGGCGAAGTTGTAGTGTTGCGTGGAGACGGAGAAGCGCTCCTTGCCGCGGTCGCGCGAGAGATACCTGTCCTCGAGTATCTCGTACTGGCCGAGGGCCTTCTTCGCGTATGCGACGAATTCCCTGCCCTCGTCCGTGAGGGAAATGCCCTTGTTGGTCCTCTCAAATATCAGTATGCCCAGCTCATCTTCAAGATCGCGGATACTGGAGGATAGGGCCGGCTGGGATACGAAGAGCCCCGTGGCGGCCTCTCGTATGGAGGATGCCCCCGCGACTGCGAGGACGTATTTTATCTGAGTTATGTTCATGCTGCGTTCCTTTCACATAAAGCACGGTTTTCCGAGTTGAGTATAAAGACCATGGCGAGCTTTTTCAACAAAAATCTTCCGTAAAAATGATTTTTCGGTGATATAATCACTCATAAACGGTGTATTCGGTAATAGAGACGTTAAGAGGAAGGAGGGGTATACGGATGGACGACAGGAAGATCGTCGAGCTGCTTCTGGCCCGGGACGAGCGCGCAGTGTCCGGGATAGAGGAGAGCTACACATCTATGATACGTTCCATAGCAGGCAAATATCTTTCGGACAGAAGGGATATCGAAGAGTGTGTAAATGACACCCTGATGTCCGTCTGGAACGATACTCCGCCGGGGTCGCCGCGCATGCTGAAGGTGTACATAGCGAGAATTGCGAAATGCAGCGCCATAAATATGCGCCGCGACAGTATGCGGGCAAAGCGTGGAGGCGGTCAGATCGACGCGGTGATCGACGAGCTGGAGGACGTGTGTTCCGGCCTGGGCGATCCGGAGGATATGGTGGTCACGCAGGAGCTCACCGGTATCGTAAATGCGTTTCTGAAGGCTTCGCAGGAGCTCGACGCGGGCATCTTCATCAGGCGCTACTGGTTCGGCGAGTCCTCCGCTGAGATAGCCGCCCGCTACGGTATTAATCCTCTGAACGTAAATCTCAGGCTTTCGAGGTTTCGAAAGAAGCTGAGAGAGCATCTGAAAAAGAACGGGTATGAGTAGACCCGAAGCCTCGGGCTGAGGGCTTTATTACAAGGAGGCACCATGGATAAAAAACAGTTATTTGATGCGATAGACGGTATAGACGACTCCCTGATAGAGAGAAGCTACAGGAAGCCGAAGAAGAAAAAGAGCCACGAATGGGTGTGGATAGTCGCTGCTGCTGCGGCTGTTCTGCTTATAGTGGCCGCCACAAGCAGGAAGTTTATAAACAACGACAGTGTAGCTTCGGCTTCGGGGACGACTGAGCAGGTGCAGGACAGCTTGGAAGCGAATGATGTAACGGCTGCCGCCCCGGAGACTGCGGAAAACAAAAGCCCCGTGGTCGACCTGAATACGGTCGTAAGCGGTTATATATGCGATCAGAGGTCATTCAACGGGGGCAATGCGAGGAGCTATGTGACATTTGACGACAAAAACTTTTACTGTATGTGTAACCTGAACTTTCAGAACAGGGCGATAGACCTTCAGACAGGGCAGGTAGGCCATGTGTGCAGGGATCCGGGATGCAGGCATTTTACCACATACACAGACTGCATCGATAACGATAGTTACAGTAACTTTATCGCCGTGGGAGATGATCTGTATTACACAAGTGACAATTCACTTATAAGGGTATCCGGCGACAAGACCGAAACGATCTACACAAACAATTTTTATTCCACGCGCGCGGGAGAGCAGGCGCAGACCTACAATTTTAAGTCGTATTTTGTTCTCGGCGGTATAGCCTCGTACGGAAGCAAGCTTTATATCGTGGGTATAACCTGCGTCATGTCCTACGATGTCCTTACGGGAGAGATCACAGAGCCTGTCGAGATCAGTGAAAATTCGATCTGGTCATTATGCTGCACGGGTGACAGGTTGTATTATCTGGACAGTAATAACCGGTTCTTCAGCTGTCGTACGGACGGAAGCGATATATGTGAACTGGGATATGATGTAACGCAGCTCTACAGCTATGAGGGCGCTGTGTATTACACGAAGCTGAACGAGAAGAGAGGACTCGACCTGTACAGGCTGGACTATATCTACGGCGATCCGGTCAAGCTGATAGACGACTGCTATGCGAACTTTGCCATCAACAACGGGTATATATATTACCAGCATTACAAGGAAAATGATACAACACTGTATATGTATGATATGGCTACGGGAGGAATCAATCAGTTCTCGATCGACTATTCGTCGCTGTCATCAGGAAGTCGAAGCTATTACGAACCGGTGAAAAGCAATTTCACTGAAATGATAAAGGATATAAGAGGAGGTTCGGTACCAAACGGGATATACGATATCTTCACATCGCCCCACTTAGACAGTGTGTTCGTAAGGGATGATTACAACCGGCTGGTGTTTGTTTTTAAGGCGGGAAGTACCGAATACAAGGTGGTGGATTATAATTGTTTCCCGTGATAAGTTTATAAAAACTTTACTTTTCATACACATTTTCTTCGCACAGCGGTGCTAATATGTGCTATAATCGGTAGGAAAGACGAGGTTTTACTATGAAGCTTAAGACACGACTTGTCGTTTCCTTTCTGATCATCACTATAGTGCCGCTGCTTTTGTCTGCTCTTTTGGGAGCCGCGGTGATAGTGCCGCAGCTTTTTGTTCTGGGAAAATCCTACGGTATATCGCCCACGGACATAGGCGAATATATGAATACCTCCTTTGCTCTGATTAACAAGGCGAACAACATGGCCGGGGATTATGTGAAGGAGGAGATACTGACGGACCCCGAGAAGCTGCGCGATGCCAAGACTCTGGCACATATCAATGATGAACTAAAGAACAAAAACTCCTATATCGTTGTTAGGGGAGGCGGAGAGTACCTCTACATAGGCACCAACCTGACGGATATAGACGTCATTAACCAGGCGGTAGTGGGGACGCTGGACGGCTATGAGTTCCTGCGTCAGTACGGGCAGATCTACAGCGTGCTGCACACGGATGAGCCGGACGGAGCGGCTCTGGATATATACATATTTACGGAGACGGGGGATATCCTGCCGGAGTTTCGGCAGATCATCTTCAGTATCGTGGCCATGCAGGTCGTGATACTTATCATAACCGCATCGATACTGGTCTACTGGATCTACAGCTCGATCATAAGGCCCATAGGGGCTCTCAGGGTGGCCGCGAGAAATATCCGCGACGGACATCTGGATTTCGACATAGAAAAGCCTGACGACGAGATGGGTGAGCTGGCATCGGATTTCGACGAGATGAGGAGACGGCTTTCGGAGTCCGCAAAGGAGAAGGTCGCGAACGATGAGGAGAGCAGACAGCTCATCAGCAACATTTCACATGATCTGAAGACCCCGCTCACGGCGGTCAGAGGCTATGTGGAGGGGCTCAGGGACGGCTTGGCGGATACTCCCGAGAAGCAGGCTAAGTACATCCACATCATCTCGCAGAAAGTGGATGACATGACGAGGCTCATCGATGAACTGAGCCTGTACTCGAAGATCGACAACAACCGCATCCCCTATAATTTCCGCGAGATATCGGTGAAGGATTACATGGCGGACTGCGCAGTGGATATCGGCGGCGAGCTGGAGGAGAAGGGCATCGAGTTCTGCTACTACGATTACCTGAAGACGGATTCGAAGGTGCTCATCGACTCTGAGCAGTTCGGAAGGGTGCTTACGAATATCATAAGCAATTCAGTGAAATACATGGATAAACCCAAGGGCAGGATAAATATCAGGCTCTCGGACACGGATGACACCGTGATCATAGAGGAGGAGGACAACGGTATGGGTATAGCCGATGAGGACCTCCCGAACATATTTGACAGATTCTACAGGGCGGATGCGAGCCGCGCCTCCACGGGCGGCAGCGGCATAGGGCTGGCTATAGTGAAGAAGATAGTGGAGGACCACGGGGGAACGGTCAGCGCTACGAGCCGCAAGGGCACCGGAACCATAATGCGTATAGAACTCAAAAAAATCATAAAAGAGAAGACGGAGGTGTGATATGAGCAGGATACTTATAGTTGAGGACGAGGTGGCTATCGCCGACATCGAGAGGGATTATCTGGAACTCTCCGAGTATGAGGTCGTCACTGAAAATAACGGACAGAAGGGGCTTGAGAGAGCTCTTGCGGAGGATTTCGACCTGGTGATACTCGATATCATGCTTCCCGATGTTGATGGCTTCGAGATATGCAGGAGGCTTCGCGAGAAGAAGGAGATGCCCATACTCATGGTGTCCGCGAAAAAGGATGACATTGATAAAATCCGCGGTCTGGGCCTCGGAGCCGACGACTACATCACGAAGCCCTTCTCACCGAGTGAGCTGGTGGCCAGAGTGAAGGCGCATCTGGCCAGATACGAGAGGCTCGCGGGAGGAGCGGGTCCTAAGAATTCCGTGATAGAGATCAGGGGACTGAAGATCGATAAGACTGCAAGGCGCGTGTTTATAAACGGCGTCGAGAAGCAGTTCACGACTAAAGAGTTCGACCTTCTGACCTTCCTCGCGTCGAACCCGAACCACGTATACTCGAAGGAGGAGCTCTTCAAGGAGATCTGGAACATGGAGAGCATGGGAGATATCGCCACAGTCACGGTGCATATCAAGAAGATCCGCGAGAAGGTGGAGGAGGATACCTCGAACCCTCAGTACATAGAGACCATATGGGGTGTGGGGTATAGATTTAAGCTGTAATTCACGGTAATTATTCGAAACGGTATATTGTAGCACAAGAGCGCATCGCTCCGGTGAAAGCCGGCAGGGTGCGCTTTTTTCATGCTTATGATGATTTTTGAAGGATGAATAGCTGTTTATAAAAATTTAATATTTAAAAGCTGCGATTTTTCGGCCCTTTTGGTGTTTATATAGTAGAAGACTATAAAGTCGGAGGTAGCGATTTGGACGGTATAGCTGAATTGTATCGCAGATTTATCGCCGGTGACGATGAGTGCTTCGAGGCCATAGTTGCGCAGTATTACAGCGGACTGGTCCTGTACCTGTACGGCCTGCTGGACAGTTATCAGGATGCGGAGGACATTGCGCAGGATACTCTGCTTGCGCTGGTCATAAGCAAGCCGCCCTTTAAGGGGGATGACGGCTTCAAGACCTGGCTGTACAGGATAGCAGCGAATCGGGCGAAGAATCATTTGCGGTCTGAGAGGAGAGTCGTTTTCACCGAGCTTACGGAGGACTATGCTGCATCGAAGGAGTGCGATCCGGAGGCGCTTCTTATACAGACGCAGGAGAACGCGAATCTGTACGCGGTCATGAAGACACTCAACAAGGATTATTACCAGGCGCTTTATTTGCGCTATATCGAGGAACTGAGCCTCCCCGAGATCTCGCACATCATGCGCAGGTCGCAGAGGCAGGTCACGGATCTGCTGTACAGGGGGCGCGAGTCACTCAGGAAGAAGATAGGTATAGAGAGGAGCAACGATGAGGACATATAAGGAGGTCGCAGAGAATGTTCTGCGCGCGAGGGATGAATATCTGCGAAAAAAAGCCAGACGCAAAAGCATGATCTTAAAGACCGCAGCCGTAGTTCTTTCCCTGATAATGATAGTCGGTGCCGGTACGATGGTAGCTCATTTTTATCACATAGATCCAAATACTTCGGGCGACTCCGATAAAAGTGTTTTTGTACAACTTCCTGCCGGGGATTATGTCGAGACCACACCGGTAGCCGAACTTAATGAGTCGGAGACGGCATCGGCTTCTTGGACCACCGAAGCCGCACCAAAGGAAAAGACAAAAACGGAGATCTATGCGCTTGGGATGGATATGGTATATTATCCGGCTGAAAAGAGCTTTACTCAATATGAGGGATGCGTGGTATTGGCTGAGTTCACGGGAGACAGTAATACGATAGATACGCATACAGAGCTTTTGGGCGATGAATTCGACTGGACCAATCCGTATTATGAATTCAAGCCTGTCGAGTACATATATAACCCGTATGATTATGATCTGGGCGAGAGATTTATCTGTGTGACTAATTTCATGATGGAGGGCCTTTTTAAGGATATGGAGGCCGGAGATCACTTGATCATATTTGTCAAGGACAAGGGACCGGATTATCCTGCGGATGAGTATATGCTGAACGCAGCTAATATATTCTACACAAATGACGGCACGCTGTTCTCTGTTCTGAAGGAGGATGAGGTATATGATGGTATGAGTGTGGAGGAGTTTAAGGAGCTTATCGAAGGAGTGAATGACTTGTGATCAAGGAACAGGGAGGTGATCAGGATGAGAAGGAAAGCTATATTAGCGGTAGCCGTAGTTGCGACAGCGCTGTTATTCGGATGCGCTGATAATGGTCAGTACCCTCTTGAATTCAGGACAGAACCGAAGGCCGGAAGCCTGGAACTGCCGGGTGAGATCGACCTTTCAAAAGAAGACTGGATAGGCGCAGCGTATGATACCGTAAAGAATGATTACAGAAAATGGATGGTGGCTTCCGTCGGGACTGAGACGAAGAACTATATGGGTGAAACTGTGGCGGAGTCGGTGCAGGTGATGAAAAGCTTCGTGCCGGAACTGGCAAATGGAGAAATACCTGACGGATTGTCGCCTGTTTCTCTGAGGATAGGCAACTCTGACTGGAAGGATTACAGTTTTTCATTCGATTTTCTGGCCGGGGATGCGGGAGGATTGTCATTTGCAGTGTTTCAGGAAAGCAGCAAGACCGGCTGGGATTATAAGAAGACGGGAGAGCTGTACTATATTCCGTTTTATTTCAGCATCGGCAAGTATGGACTAAGCCTTGGTACCGGGGATTTTCCCGTGGGATGGGATGTAAAGGACGAAGACGGTAAAAATGTACTCGGAAAATATGACTCAAATGTATGGAACAGTGTGAAACTGACGCTCGACGAAAAGGAACTGCATCTGATCTTCAATGGAGAGGATCTGGGGGTTATCTGGACATATGAGAACGAACCCCATGGTTCGGTGGGATTTGGGGCCGCAGACGGCGTTATGATAAAGGACATAAAGATCGTTCATCAGGACTGAAGCATAAGTAAAATGTGATCGAATACACCGCACCCGGTAGGCACTGCCACAAGACCGGGTGCGGTTGTTTATTGACAAGATATGCCGCAAGTAGTATAATGAGCTAAAATTTTTTTATCAGGTGCGTGTCATGAAAAATGTAGTTATCATAGGTGCCGGCCCGGCCGGACTGACCGCTGCCGTGGAGCTTTTGAAGGACGGCGGCAGCATCTATAATGTGACCATACTCGAGGAGAGCTCGGACATCGGCGGTATTTCCAAGACCGTAAGCTACAAGGGGAACCGCATGGATCTGGGCGGCCACCGCTTCTTCACGAAGGTGGACGAGGTCAACAAGTTCTGGAACGATATAATGCCCCTGCAGGGAGCGGATTCGTACGACGATAAGAAGCTCGGCAGGAAGAAGCCGCTCTCGGAGGGCGGACCGGATCCCGAGAAGACCGACAGGGTATGTCTGGTGAGGGACAGGGTCTCGAGGATCTATTACAGGAAGCATTTTTTTGATTACCCGATAAGCATGAAGCTCGATACCATCAAGAATCTGGGCTTCTTCACCACGGCGAAGGCGGGCTGCAGCTACTTAAAGACCTGCGTAGTAAAAAAGCCTGAGGACAATCTGGAGAATTTCTACATAAACCGCTTCGGCAAGGTGCTCTACAGTATGTTCTTCGAGAGCTACACCGAGAAGCTCTGGGGCAGGCACCCGAGGGAGATAAGCGCCGACTGGGGCGCCCAGCGCGTAAAGGGCCTCTCCATCATGGCGGTGCTTAAGGACATGACGAGGAAGCTCTTCGGCACGAAGGGCAAGGGTGAGGTTGAGACCTCGCTCATCGAGCAGTTCTGGTATCCGAAGCTCGGCCCCGGACAGATGTGGGAGGAGACCGCGGCGAAGGCCGTGAGCCTCGGCGCCAAGCTTTACAAGAACCACAAGGTGACCGGTATAGGCGTTAAGGATGGCAGGGCAGTATCGGTGACCTGCGAGACGCCTTCGGGTGAGAAGACATTTGATGCGGATATCATCCTCTCCTCCATGCCTCTTAAGGAGCTCGTGCTCGCCGTAAATGGCACACAGGTGCCAGAGGACGTGATGGAGACCGCGAAGGGACTTCCCTACAGGGATTTCATTACCATGGGACTGCTGGTGGATAAGCTGAAGCTTAAGAACACCACGAAGATAAGGACGCTGGGGGACATAGTTCCGGACAACTGGATATATGTGCAGGACAGGGGCGTAAAGCTCGGCCGCATCCAGATATTCAACAACTGGTCGCCGTATATGGTGGCTGACCCCGACAACACAGTGTGGATCGGTCTCGAGTACTTCTGCAATGAGGGCGACGACTTCTGGAACATGACCGACCGCGAGAGCGCGAAGCTGGCTGTAAAGGAGCTTCGCAGCATGGGCGTCATAGACAAGGGCGCAGTGAAGGCCTTCCACCGCGAGAAGGTGAAGAAGGCATATCCCGCGTATTTCGACACATATAAGGACATTGACCGCGTGATAGATTACGTGGACGGCCTTCAGAATATCTACTGCATAGGCCGAAACGGCCAGCACCGCTACAACAATATGGACCACTCCATGCTCACGGCCATGAAGGCCGTGCAGGCGATAAAGAGCGGGCGGACGGATAAGACCGCCATCTGGAACGTAAATACCGAAAAAGAATACCACGAGAGTAAATGACATGGCTGATTTTGGCATACTGGACTCCTTCATGGAGGGGCTGGAGGAAAACTATCATGTGAGGGGCGCGTCCGTGCGAGTTCTGCAGCGCGGAAGGGAGCTCTACAAAAGACATGTGGGCACTGCCGGCTGCGGACCGGTGGCGGATGATACCCTCTTTCGTATCTACTCCATGAGCAAGCCCGTGACCGCCGTGTGTGCCATGACGCTCTTCGAGCAGGGGAAGTTCCTTTTAGACGATCCGGTGGAGTGGTATCTGCCGGAGTTTAAGGACATGAAGGTGGCGCGCCTTAAGGCGAGCGGCGCATATGGCTGGTGGGACGGCCCCGCGTACGGCCCCATTACCGTGAGACATCTGCTCACGATGACCGCGGGCATCACCTACGGGGGCTGTAACCATCCTGCCGAGATAGCTACGGAAAGGGAGATAGCCGGGCTTCACCCGGGATATACGCTGAGGGAGCTGGCCGGCGCCATAGCGGCAGCTCCCCTTATGTTCGACCCGGGCAGCCACTGGAACTACAGCTACTGCATGGACATAGTCGGTGCTCTGATCGAGGTCTGGTCCGGCATGAGCTTTTATGAGTACCTGAAGAAGGCCGTGCTCGATCCTCTCGGAATGAAGGATACGCATTTTAAGCTTCCCGAGGAGAAGACGGGGAGACTCTCACATATCTGGGAGTACAACGCGGCTGACGGCACATATACACAGTTCGGCAGGGGAACACTTCCGCTTGATATGTGCTTCGGCTTCGAGAGCGGCGGCGCGGGACTCATAAGCAGTCTGGAGGATTACTCGCATTTCGCGGCGATGCTCGCGGGAAACGGTGAATATAACGGCGTGAGGATACTCGCCCCGCAGACGATAAGCCTGATGAAGATGAACGAGCTGGGCGAGACCCAGATGAAGGATTACGACTGGGCTCAGCTTCGCGGCTACGGTTACGGTTTGGGCGTGAGGACGCTTGTGGATCCGGTGGCGGCCGGCAGTCTTTCTCCCGTCGGAGAGTTTGGCTGGAACGGTCTGCCGGGACCATATCTGCTCGCGGACACGGACAATGAGCTGGCCGTAGTCTACATGCAGCAGCTCTCACCGAGCTTCGAGGAGAAGATACAGCCGAGGCTGAGGAATATAGTTTACAAGTGTTTGAGTTGAGGTGATTACTATGATGAACAAGAAGAAGACAAGGATCATAAGCGCGATAATCGCGGGCATCCTTGCATTTGCGATGATCGCCACCATGGTGGCTGGAGCATTAAGCTCCATACTGTAATGGCTGAAAATGTTCGCCCGGGCGATGCCCTGATAATGGCCGGGGTGCTGGCTGCATCCGGCACCGCGCGGCTGATAGAGTCCGGCGCGGCGGGAGCTGAGTTTCGGGAGTACGCTGCAGATATACCGCTGCTTTCAGAAGCGCAGATATCATTTTCGGACTGCTGTATAAAGGCGGTGTCGCGCGGCGGAGTCCTCAGGACTTTGTGGGATATCAAGAAGGAGACGGGGCTCGGCTTTAATGTGGCTTTGTCAGACATTCCCGCGAGGCAGGAGACCATAGAGATATGCGAGAGACTCGACATCAACCCTTTTTATCTGGAGGGCGACGGCGCCTATATCATCGTGACCGGTGATGAAGAGCGAGTGCTTGATGAGTGCGGTATAAGGCATATCCCTGCGGCCGTCATAGGGCACATGAAGGCCGGAGCCGGTGAGATAGTAAGGAGCGGGGAGGTCTCATTTATAGAGAGACCTAAGAAGGATCCGCTGGAAGAATACATAAGAGGTGTGAGATGAGAGAGAAGATTCTTGGGATACTTGAGAAAAACGCCCGGATAAGCGTGCACGACCTGGCTATACTGCTGGGTGAGAGCGAGGAGGAGGTCGCGGCCTGCATAGTGGATATGGAGGCTGAAAATGTGATCTGCGGTTACCACACTCTGATCAACTGGGACGCCACGAACGTGGAGAAGGTCACTGCGCTCATAGAGGTGAAGGTTACGCCTCAGAGGGGCATGGGCTTCGACAAGATCGCGGAGAGGATATACCAGTACAGCGAGGTGCACGCGGTCTATCTCATGAGCGGCGCGTTTGATTTCACCGTTATCATAGAGGGCAAGACCATGCGCGGCGTGGCGCAGTTCGTATCCGAGAAGCTCGCACCCATGGAGGAGGTTCTCTCTACCGCGACACATTTCGTGCTCAAGAAGTATAAGGATCACGGCACGAGCCTCGTGTCAAAACCCCATGATGAAAGGATGCTTGTGACACCATGAGAAACCCGCTTTCGGACAAAGTGATAAATATAAAGCCCTCGGGCATCAGGAAGTTCTTCGACATCGTGAGCGAGATGAAGGACGCGATCTCTCTGGGCGTGGGCGAGCCTGATTTTGATACGCCATGGCATGTGAGGGAGGAGGGCATCTATTCTCTCGAGAAGGGCAAGACCTTCTATACCTCGAACTCCGGACTTAAGGAGCTCAAGCAGGAGATAAGCCTGTATCTGGACAGAAGGATACATGTTCAATATGATTACAACAAGGAGATCATGGTGACTGTGGGCGGCAGCGAGGCCATAGACCTGGCCATGCGCGCCATGATAAACCCCGGTGACGAGGTGCTCATACCGCAGCCCTGCTATGTGTCCTACCTGCCCTGCTGCGAGCTCGCGGACGGCGTTCCGGTATTCATAAACCTCAAGGAGGAGAATGAATTTAAGCTCACCGCAAAGGAGCTTCTGGATTCGATAACTGATAAGACAAAGCTTCTGGTACTCGCCTTCCCGAACAATCCGACCGGAGCTGTAATGACGAAGGAGGATCTTGAACCCATAGCGAAGATATGCATCGAGAAGGACATCGTCGTAATAAGCGACGAGATATATTCCGAGCTGACCTATTCGGGGGAGCATGCGTCTATAGCGTCCCTTCCCGGCATGAGGGAGAGGACTGTAGTCATAAACGGGTTTTCGAAGGCGTACGCCATGACGGGCTGGAGGCTCGGATATGCTGCGGCACCCGAGCTGATACTCTCGCAGATGCTCAAGATACATCAGTTCGCGATCATGTGCGCGCCGACCACGAGCCAGTACGCGGCTGTATCGGCCATGCGCGAGGGCGACGCGGACGTGGCGAGGATGCGCGAGTCGTACAACCAGAGGAGAAGGTATGTCGTAAGGCGCCTTCGCGACATGGGTATGGAGTGCTTTGAGCCGTACGGCGCATTTTACGTGTTCCCGAGCATCAAGCGCTTCGGCATGAGCAGCGATGAGTTCGCGACGAAGCTCCTTCAGGCACAGAAGGTGGCCATAGTACCCGGCACCGCCTTCGGCGACTGCGGAGAGGGCTTCCTGCGAATATCATACGCGTATTCACTCAAGAACCTCGAGATCGCGCTTGACCGCATAGAGAAGTTCGTAAAGACTCTGGAGGCCCAGGCTTGAATATAGTGCTTCTTGAGCCCGAGATACCATATAACACAGGCAATATCGGCAGAACCTGTACAGCTACAGGCACGTCGCTGCATCTTATAGAACCGCTGGGCTTTTCTTTAAGCGACAAGATGGTGAAGCGCGCGGGCATGGACTACTGGGACAGGCTCGACCTGCATGTATACAGGGATTACAATGAGTTTCTGGAGAGGAACCCGGGGGCGAAGATCTATTACGCTACGACCAAATCCAGAACTCTCTACACAGATGTGAGATATGAGCCGGACTGCTTCATCATGTTCGGGAAGGAGAGCGCGGGAATACCCGAGGAGATACTCGTTAAAAACCCCGACACCTGCGTTCGCATCCCCATGAACGAGCAGATCCGCTCATTAAACCTTTCAAATGCCGCGGCCATCGTGCTTTATGAGGCCCTGAGGCAGAACGATTTCAACGGCATGGAACTGGCCGGACACCTGCACAGACTCAGCTGGGATATGTGATGAAGGAAACACAAAACCGAAAGAACTATAAAGCGTTTATAAGCGCTGCAGGCATCATACTTGCAGCGCTTGTCTGCATGTATGCAGAATCGTCCTTTCACATCCACCCCTATGCCACGGGAGCCTATCACAGGCTCTGGGTGCTGTTTTTGTGCTTCGTACTGTGCGGAACCATACTGCTCTTTCTTCTCGCGTATCACCTTTTTGTAAAGCCTCTTACGAAGAAGCCGTCGATAGTCAGGACATGTACATACATCGTGGGAGCGCTGGCGCTTTTGTATGTCTTCATCATGCCTCCGATGTCGGGAGCCGATGAGATAAGGCATTATCTGGGAGCGTACAAGCTGTCGAACACGATAATGTTTCAGGACGCGGCTGATGCCGAGGGCTATGTCTATGTCAGAAAATGTGACTCGCAGATACTGCTGAATGATTTTCCCGGGATAGACGACTATTACAAGCTCACGAATATCTACAGCACCGGTGAGACGGAGCCGGTGGCGTTTACCGCGGACAGACCCGTGGATTGCCTCTTCCTCGCGTATCTGCCCGGAGCTTTGGGCATCACGCTCGCGCGGCTTCTTGGGCTGCCGCAGATAATGCTCATGCTCTTCGGAAGGCTCTTCAATGTGGTCTTTTTCATGATATTCTTCGTGCTGGCCATGAGGAGGATGCCTTTTGGCAGGGAGGCGCTTTTATTTATCTGCGCACTGCCGATGACGCTCAACCAGATCGCGTCGTTTTCCTACGATGTGTACACGCTGGCGTTGTGCTTTTATTTTACGGCGTATGTTTTAGACCTTGCGTTTATGCGGGAAAGCGTAAAAGTTAAGGACATGGTCATACTCACGGCGGTGATCACACTGGTATCACCCGTGAAGGTCGTGTACATGCTTCTTGCGCTTTTAATGTTCATGATACCTGCCGCAAAGTTCGGCTCAAAGAAAAAATACATCATCAGCGCAGCGTGCATGGCTGTTTGCATGGTGGGCTTCTTCCTGATACAGAAGCTCACGAAGCTGGCTGAGTACACGCTTCAGACAGACCCGTATCTCTCGTACGCGGATACGACCGTATATCCCATAGGCGCGCTGCTCGGCAACCCGCTTCTGGTGATAAAGATCTTTATGAATACACTTGCGGTCTACGGCGGCAGGTGGTATATGGACATGCTGGGCGCGAGACTGGGCTGGCAGGATGTGCAGATACCCGAGGTGGTGCTTTTGGGTTTTACGATACTTGGCATCATGTGCGCAGTAAAGCCTGCGGGTGAGCCGGTGTACTGGGGCACAAAGCAGAGGGTCATCTGCATCGTCAGCGCAGTCCTGTGCTCTGCGGCGGCCATGCTCGCGCTCCTGCTTGTGTACACACCGGACGGCGCGCAGTTCATCTACGGCGTGCAGGGAAGATATTTCCTGCCGGTGCTTCCGCTTTTTATGGTCTGCATCAGGAGCGGAAGGCTGCGGCGCTTTGATGACGGTACGGATATGATCGTGTTTATTATCGCAGTGATGGATTTCCTTGCTGCCGTCTATGTCATCGGCGGCATAATGAGCCGCATGGGTGTGACGAAGATGCTTGGTGGAAACTGACGGAATAATACTATGAGCGAATTTCTGAAAAAGACCAGAAGATACATAAGATCCGGCCCTGCCGGATTTATAAAGAAGAGCCTGCAGAAGGTCTTTAAGACCGATGAGGCGAAGTACGCGAGAAGCGTAAAGAAGAAGTCTCCCGACAGGGAAGATCTTCTTCGGCAGACCAAGGACAGCGAGTACGGTCCGCTGATCAGTGTGGTGGTGCCTGCATACAGGACGAATCCGTCTTTTTTCGGGGAGCTCATCGGCTCTGTTATGGCGCAGAGCTATGAAAACTGGGAGCTGGTGATAGCAGACGGAAGCGCTTACGCGGAGGATGACGAAAAGTACTTCGAGCTCGAGAAGATAGCGATGGAGGCCGGAGATCCGGGCAGGGTCAGATACATAAGACTGGCGGAGAATCTCGGTATTTCGGGCAATACGAACGAGGCCATAAAAAAGTCCTCGGGAGACTGGGTGGTGTTTGTCGATCACGACGATACACTGACACCGGACGCTCTCTATGAGGTGTGGTACGCGGCCTCCGGCAATCTGAACGCGGGCGTGGTGTACTCGGACGAGGACAAGATCGGTAAAGGCGGAAGGTATTTCGACCCTCATTTCAAGCCCGAGCTGGACATGGAGCTTCTGACGAATGTGAATTATATATCCCACCTTTTTGCGATAAGGAGGGATCTTCTGGAGGAGATCGGGTACTTAAACTCCGAGTTTGACGGGGCGCAGGACTACGATCTGGTGCTTCGAGCCTGTGAGAAGGCGGGTGCTGTGGCACACGTTCCCAAGGTGCTCTACCACTGGAGAGTGTGCGAGGGATCCACATCAGTCGGACTCTCTGAGAAGAACTATGCGCACGACGCGGGCAGGAGGGCTCTGCTTGCGCACACACAGCGCATGGGAAGGCGCGCGGGCGTGGGCGCAGGGAAGCTTGCGGGAAGCTATATCGTGCGCGAGAGGATTGGCGACTGGCCTGAGGTACTGGTCGTTCGCACAAGGCCGAACACCATACCGGTGATAAAGAGGGAAGCCTGCAAGGACAGGGTGATATGGTTCCTCGCGGACGGCGCAAAGGAGGACGAGAGGCTTAAAAAAGCCATGCTCTCGAGGCTTCTTCTGCCCGGAACGGGTGTAGTAGGCGCGGTGATAAGAAGCGGTGCTTCTGTCATTGACGGTGGATACGCGATAGGATGCGGAGCGACATTTGCGGGTGTGCCCGCGGGTGAGCCCGGGTATATGGGAAGACTGTTCATGAGCAGAAATGTCACGGCTGCGAGCTGTGCGTGCATGATGATGACAGGCGAGACCTACCTGCTGCTCGGCGGCGCGGATGTGTCAGCCGGCTCCGACTGGGACAGGGAGCTGTGCATAAGGGCAGGCATGGAGGAAAAGAGCGTGATCATGCTTCCTCTCACGGTGGACGCGCCTGCGTTTGAGGGGAGGAAGGACCACCCCGACAGATACACCGGCCTGCGCGAAAAGTGGACGAGGGACGGCCGCGTCCATTGACCAAGCGGACGGTCGCACCGGGTGATTTCATAGGCCACGGTCGCGCCGGGTGAAAAAACCCCGGGGGACGCAGCCGCTCCCTTCGGTCACATGGCCCCCTGGAGTATTTTCACCCGTCACGCCCTGACATAGGTGCACCGGGGTATGATCACCGACCACACCCCTTGAAGTCATCCGGAGCGTTCCCATATAGCAGTGATGTAAGGGATAGTTTGAATGGAATACAAGATCAACATGCCGCCGGGGGCGGCGAGGATAATACGTGTCCTAAACGGCGCGGGCTTCACCGGATATGTGGTCGGGGGCTGCGTCAGGGACAGCGTGATGGGCAGGGAGCCGAAGGACTGGGACATAACCACCTCGGCGAGCCCCGAGCAGGTGAAGAAGCTGTTTAAGAGGACAGTGGACACCGGTATTGCCCACGGGACGGTCACGGTTCTTACGGACGGAGATTCGTTCGAGGTGACGACCTACCGTGTCGACGGAAAGTATTCGGACGGAAGGCATCCCGACAGCGTTCGGTTCGTGACCGAGCTGAGGGAGGATCTGGCCAGACGTGACTTCACGATAAATGCCATGGCGTACAATGACGCGGACGGTCTGGTGGACGAGTTCGGCGGGCTGGAGGACATCGACAGGCGCGTGATACGCTGCGTGGGAGAGGCGAAGGAGAGGTTTACGGAGGACGCGCTCAGGATGATGAGGGCGCTGAGATTTGGCGCGCAGCTGGGCTTTGAGATAGAGGAGAACACATTTGACGCGATAAGAGAGCTGGCGCACACGATAGAGAAGATAAGCGCCGAGAGGGTGAGGGAGGAGCTCACGAAGCTTCTGATCTCGGACAATCCCGGGCAGGTGCTCAGGCTTTGCGAGACAGGGCTTTCAAAATACATATTTCCGCAACTCGACGAGATGCTCGTGTGTGAGCAGAATACGAAATTCCACTGCTACACGGTTGGATATCACACTGTAAAGGTGGTGGAGAGCGTAGGGGCCACGGTGGCTCTCAGATATGCGGCGCTGCTTCACGATGTGGGCAAGCTGTATACGAAGACCACCATTGACGGCGTAGATCATTTCTACGGACACGCGAATGTGAGCGCGCAGTTTGCGGAAAAATTTATGCAGAAACTGAAATTCGACAACGCCACCACGGAGCTGGTGAAGCTGCTGGTCACTCACCACGACAGCAGGATAAAGAATATGGGCTCGGTGAGAAGGCTCGTGGGAGCCGTGGGAGCAGAGCATGTGGAGGAGCTGTTAGACCTCATGTACGCGGATATGGCGGGCAAGAGCGACTATGCCAAGTCCATGACACCTGCGCTCGACAGGCTTGCGCAGGATATGAGGCAGGTCGTAAGGGACGGCGAGTGCGTAAAGCTGAAGGATCTGAAGATATCCGGGCGTGATCTGATGGAGGCGGGCTTTAAGCCCGGGCCCGGTATGGGAAGGATACTGAACGCGCTTTTGGAGGCCGTTATGGACGACCCCGCGAAGAACGATAAAGAGATACTTATGTCCATGGCACGGAGGATGGACATTTAGGGCGTATAGATTATAAAACGAGGAGGAACCAAAATGTCATCAGTTAAGAACATGATCGATGAGGGACGCACAGCCATCGGTATCGAGCTGGGCAGCACCCGCATCAAGGCCTGCATGATCGATGAGGCTCATAACGTGATCGCCTCCGGGAGCTTTTCGTGGGAGAACCGCTTCGAAAACGGTGTCTGGACCTACGGGCTTTCGGAGATCGAGGAGGGCATCAGAAGCTGCTATAAGTCTCTTACGGAGGATGTGGCTGCCAAATACGGCACGGTCATTAAAAAGACGGGCAGCATAGGTATATCGGGCATGATGCACGGATACATGGCATTTGACGCGGGCTGGAATCTTCTGGCACCCTTCAGAACATGGAGAAATACGATAACCGGAGATGAGGCACAGGAGCTCTCTGAAGCCTTCGGTTTCAATATTCCCCAGCGCTGGAGCATCGCCCATCTGTACCACGCTGTAAAGGGAGGCGAGGAGCATGTTAAACGGCTCGTTCACCTGACCACGCTTGCGGGATACATACACTACCGTCTGAGCGGCGAGAACGTGCTGGGCATAGGAGAGGCATCGGGTATGTTCCCCATCGATTCCGCGGCGGGTACATACGATGCAGGCATGATGGCGAAATATGATGATCTCACGGGCTGCTTCCCGAAAAAGCTCGCAGAGCTCCTTCCCGCAGTCAAAAAGGCGGGTGAGGGCGCGGGAGTCCTCACGGCAGCGGGCGCGGCTTTCCTTGACGAGAGCGGAGTGCTGCAGGCGGGTGCTCTCATGGCTCCTCCGGAGGGTGACGCGGGAACAGGTATGGTGGCTACGAACGCCCTCAGAGCCTGCACGGGCAATGTGAGCGCGGGAACCTCGGATTTCGCGATGGTGGTTCTCGACAAGCCCATTGCCACACATATGGAGATAGATATGGTGACCACGCCCACGGGACTTCCGGTGGCCATGGTACACTGCAACAACTGCACATCCGATATCAATGCATGGGCCGGACTGTTCGCGCAGTTCGCCGGGGCCTTCGGAATGAATATCAGCACGGGAGATCTGTTCACGAAGCTGTTCACGATGGCGCAAGAAGGCGCAAAGGACGGCGGCGGACTCATACCCGTGAACTATATATCCGGCGAGAGCATCACCGGATTTGACGAGGGAAGACCCCTCTTTATAAGACAGGGCGCAGGCATCGGTCTGGCTGATTTCATGCGAGCGAATCTCATGAGCGCCATCGCGACTTTAGGCATCGGCATGAGGATACTCGCGGATGAGGGCGTGAAGATCACGAGCCTGACCGGACACGGCGGATATTTCAAGACCGGTACCGTGGGCGCATCGCTTCTGTCGGCGGCCTGCGTTAGCCCCGTGACGCTTATGGAGACCGCAGGTGAGGGAGGCCCCTACGGCATGGCACTCCTGGCAGGATACGCGGCGTGGAAGAAGGGCGGTGAGAGCCTCGAGGACTATCTGGACGCGAAGGTATTTGCCGACGCGAAGAAGATCACGGTAAATGCGTCCGCGGAGGATGTGGATGGATTTAAGGCCTTCCTGGCTAAGTACGAGAAGGCTCTGAAGGTCGAGAGGGCCGCAGTGGAGGTACTGTGACCTGTGACCGGCCGTATGACGGAGGATGGCGGCGGAAGGAGAAGATATGCTTGAAGAACTAAGACGACAGGTTTACGAGGCGAATATGGAGCTTCCCAGGCTCGGCCTTGTTACATTTACATGGGGCAATGTGAGCGGTATCGACAGGGAGAGGGGAATCATGGCGATCAAGCCCTCCGGCGTGGATTACGATAAGCTCTCGCCCGAAAATATGGTGCTCGTGGATATAGCGACCGGTAAGACCGTGGGGGAGGGACTCCGTCCCTCTTCCGACACACCCACGCATGTGGAGCTCTACCGTTCGTTTTCGGATATCGGCGGTGTCGTGCACACGCACAGCACATTCGCGACATCGTGGGCGCAGGCGGGACGCGACATTCCCTGCTACGGCACCACGCACGCGGACTATTTCTACGGCAGCGTTCCCTGCCTCAGAGTCCTCTCACCGCAGGAGATAGATGCGGGATATGAGACCAACACCGGCCTTCTGATCACAGGCCAGTTCCGCATCCGCGGCATCGACCCGGCGGCTGTTCCGGCGTGCCTGTGTGAGAACCACGGTCCCTTCGCGTGGGGCAGGGACTGCCACGAGGCCGTCCACA
The DNA here is from genome assembly GCA_002395865.1 of Lachnospiraceae bacterium UBA4292. GTDB lineage: Bacteria > Bacillota > Clostridia > Lachnospirales > Lachnospiraceae > UBA4292. Next base: position 24,697 of record DGVE01000168.1, read on the forward strand.
ACGCAGCCGTACTCGAGTACATCGCCAAAATGGCCTACCAGACTGAGCTGATCAACAAGGACGTGAAGCCCGCTCCGCAGCATCTCATGGATAAGCACTACTTCAGGAAGCATGGTGCGGGGGCATATTATGGGCAGGGGTAGGGAACTGTGGATTGAAATGTTGAGTTAGATGTGTTACAATATAGCGATGGCCTGCGCAAGCGGGATGTCGAAGCAATCATTATTGTATTACATCGAGATGATGTGAGGGATAAAAATGTATGATTATCTGATAGTGGGAGCCGGACTTTATGGAGCTGTCTGTGCCAGGGAACTGACAGATGCCGGAAAGAAGTGTTTAGTGATCGATAAGCGTGATCATATAGCCGGTAATGTGTACACGGAGAAGATAGAGAAAATAAATGTTCATAAGTACGGCGCACATATATTCCATACAAACATGGCGAATGTCTGGAATTATGTGAATAGGTTTGCTACCTTTAATCGGTTTACAAATAGTCCGGTTGCCAACTATCATGGTGAATTATATTCTTTACCATTTAATATGTACACATTCAATAAAATGTGGGGTGTTGTAACACCGGAAGATGCAGAAAAGAAGATCGATGAGCAGAGGAGGGAAGCGGGGATAACGGAGCCCAAGAATCTTGAGGAGCAGGCTATCTCGTTGGTCGGAACGGACATTTATGAAAAACTGATCAAGGGATATACTCAAAAACAGTGGGGGAGACCTTGCGATAAACTTCCCGCATTCATTATAAAAAGGCTTCCGGTACGTTTTACTTTCGACAATAATTACTTTAATGCCCTATATCAAGGAATTCCGATCGGTGGATATACAAAGATGGTTGAGCGTATGCTTGACGGGATAGATGTAAGATTAGGTGTTGATTTTCTGGAACATAGAGAATTGGCGGAGGAAGCTGAAAAGGTAATATACACAGGGCCGATCGATGCGTATTATGATTATAAATTTGGCAATTTAGAGTATAGATCTGTAAGATTCGAAAATGAGGTTTTGGATATACCTAACTTTCAGGGAAATGCTGCTGTGAACTATACAGATGCCGATACTCCCTGGACAAGGATTATTGAGCATAAGTGGTTTGAATTTGGACGAACCCCGGAAGGGGAGGAAATTGAGAAAACTGTAATAAGCCGAGAGTATAGCAGTGAATGGAAGCCCGGAGATGAACCCTATTATCCTGTTAATGATGAAAAGAACGGACAGCTCTTTACGCAGTACAAAGAATTAGCTGAAGGTGAAGCTGAAGTTATATTCGGTGGTCGACTCGGCGAATACAAATACTATGACATGGATCAGGTTATTGCGGCGGGGCTTGAAAAAGTAAAATCATTGATCTGATCGTCATTTAGCTGGATGTAAAAGATGGTCATTTGAGAAGGACGGCTGAGCAGTGAACGTTAAAGTAATAATTGCAGCGCACAAGAGTTATCGCATGCCTCAAGATGATATGTATATTCCTGTCCACGTTGGAGCTGCAGGTAAAGAAAGCATCGGAAACTATCAGAGAGATGATGAGGGAGAAAACATCTCTGATTTAAATCCTTATTTCTGTGAACTTACAGGTCTGTACTGGGCATGGAAAAATCTTGATGCGGATTATATAGGCCTCGCACATTATAGAAGACATTTTAGCTCGAAACCACGTAGCAAGGATCCTTGGAATGTCGTGCTGAAAAAAGCAGATATAGAAAATGAGCTTGGTAAGATAAGGGTATTCGTACCGACGAAGAGAAGATACTGGATAGAATCTCTTTACAGTCATTACGCGCACACCCATCATATTCATCAACTGGATGAAACGCGAAAGATCATCAGTGAACGATGCCCGGAATATTTGGACAGCTTTGATAAAGCCGTTAAACGAACTTGGGGTTATATGTTCAATATGATGATCATGGAGCGAAATTTGTTCAGTGACTACTGCACCTGGTTGTTTGATATACTTTTTGAACTTAGAAGCAGGCTTGGGGAGGATGGATTGACCCCGTTTCACAGTAGATACTACGGACGTATAAGCGAGATCATATTCAACGTGTGGTTGGACGAACAGGAAAAAAAAGGCAAGATAAAGAAATCTGAAATTAAAGAGCTTCCCCTTATCCATATGGAAAAAATCAACTGGTGGAAGAAGGGGACAGCTTTTTTGAAGGCAAAGTTTGTCGGAAAAAAGTATAGTGGGAGTTTTTGAGGATTTAATAAATGAGTCTGAAAACGAGAATTAAAAATGATTTATGGCATATGAACTATGTTCTACCATTCATAAAAAAACATCAATTTGATGAAAAGGGAAAAGCAGACATGTTGAGGCATGTGCTTCATGCATATAAGGTTATAAAGCCTGTAAAAGCCAAGGACAGATTGTCTGTTGGCGCAAATACGCTGGAACTACTAAGCAAGGTTGATATTAAGTTGAATAAAAAATCGCGCTTTGTTTATTTCCTGGATACATCGAAAACCATCTGTGTTCCAGGTAATATACTAAGTAACTTCACGCTGAACTATGACAAGATTATCCATGGGTCGTTTGAGGAATTAGTCGCTCTTGCTTCAGGCATAGATGAATATGGTAGAGAAACCCAACTTGTGGCGGAGGGGGTTCGGACTCTTGCCGCAAGAATCATTGCCGCATTACGCTTATCTGATCATCCGAATAAAGATACTCTAATAAACTACTATAGCAGAATGTTATCTGCGCCAGCGGAACACTTTGATGAAGCTTTACAACGAATTCTTTTCTACAATCAAATTTTATGGCAAACAAGACATAGGTTGAATGGTTTGGGACGTATGGATTTTATACTGGGTGATTTGTATGAAAAGGATTTAAAAAATGGTGATTTAACCGAGTTGGGTGCTCGCAGAATTATATACGACTTTCTTTCCAACATGTCTCTATATTCAAATTACAAAAGTGATGCCTTGGAAGGTGATATCGGGCAGATTATAATCCTTGGTGGTCTTAACCCTGATGGGAGCTACTTCAATAATGATTTAACGACTATATTCTTGGAGGAGCAGGCGAGACTGGTAAAACCAGATCCGAAGATATTTTTGAGGGTTAGCAAGTCTATGCCGGAGGAATTGCTTAGAACGGCAGTAGATTGTCTGAAAGCTAAAACTGGTAGTCCATTGTTCTCTAATGATGATGTAGTTATCCCTGCATTATTGGGATTTGGGGTTGAAAGAGAGGATGCATACAATTATTGCGTATCAGCATGTTGGGAACCCTTGATTGTTGGCAAGAGTTTTGCTCAAAACAATATGGCTGTGTTTGACTATTTTAGTGCACTTGATGAGGTGTTAAATGAGAATATTTGCACTTTTGAAATGCTCGTTAATAGATACATTGAACTAAATAAGCATAAATTCAAATTTTTTCTGGTTGGACTTGATTCAATAAAATGGGCTAAAGACCCATTAGTTTCATTGTTTACAGATGGAGCATCATATAAAAGGCAAGATATATCTGAAGGAGGGTGTGAATACAAGAACTATGGAATAACTACTGTGGCTTTGTCGAATGTTATAGACAGCCTTTTGAATATAAAGAAATACGTATTCGAACAGAAAAAATACACCCTGAAGGAATTGAATGAAAAGAGGAAGGCGAACTTTGATAGCGCGGATGAACTATATGCAAAATTGAAGCGGGAACCGAAACACTACGGTCATGATGAAGATGAAGTAGTGGATTTAGTAGAGCAAATCACGGGTAGTATAGTGGATATTGTTAAGGAATACAGAAATCCTCTCGGAGGGACTGTAAAGTTCGGCCTTTCATCCCCAGGGTATAACATTTTGAGCAAAAAAACGGCGGCTGATTTCAGCGGGAGGAAGAAAGGAATGCCGTATAATACTCATATATCTTGTTTGGATGCTAGTTACACTGAAGTTGTTAACTTTGCTGGCAGGTTGTCTTATGATCGTCAGCGCTTCAATGGGAATGTAGTTGACTTCTTTGTTCCTCCATCCCTTATAGAAGATAATTTAGAGAAGTTTGTGTTATTTATGAAAGGAGCCATAAACACAGGCTTCTTTCAGATGCAGATGAATGTGTTGGATAGCAGAACTTTGATTGATGCAAAAGCACATCCTGAGAAGTATAAGGGATTAATTGTTCGTGTATGGGGCTTCAGTGCATATTTTAACGAGTTGCCGGATAGTTATAAGGACCTTATGATAGATCGAGCTTTAGCTGCTGAGGAAGTTGCGTGATGAAAATGGGATTATCAACGTATAACATTTTAAAAAATGCTAAAACAAAGAATAGGATAGAAGTGACTGGGGATTTGCAAAAGAAGATGCAACAGCTATTGCTTCAAGAATTAAAAGATTTTGCGGCTATTTGTGAAAAACATGGCTTCTATTATTCACTTTGTGGTGGCTCTGCTTTGGGTGCAGTAAGACACCAAGGTTTTATTCCCTGGGATGACGATATAGATGTCTTTATGAAACGCTCCGAGTATAACACTTTTGTTAAGATTATAGATAAAGAAATGGGGGATAAGTACTATCTTCATTCTTTAGAAAAAACACCGGAACTTGGAATGCCAATTAGCCAGTTAATGATCAAGGGAACTACTTTGAGATCATATACAAATCCTGACTGTAAGGATAGTGGAGTTTATATTGATATATTTGTACTTGAAAACGCACCAGATAATGCGTTTTTGAGATTTTTTCATGGGCTTGGTAGTTTGGCGTTTGGCTTTATACTTTCGTGCAACAGAATGTATCACAATAAGGAATTGTTGCTGAAAATTTATGAAGATTCTGGCGATGAGGTTCTTGACACTATTCGGAAGAAGGCATTTATAGGGTCGTTGTTTAGATTTAATAAACTCTCAACTTGGGCGAAGCGGTTTATGAAATGGAATTCAATGTGTAAGAACGAGAATTCAAAGTATGTGGTTTGCCCAACGGGAATAAAGCATTATTTCAAGGAATTATTCCCTAGAAAAAAGTATTGCACAACAAAGAAGATAAAATTTGTGGATACGGAGTTGAAAGTGATAAAAGACTACGATTGGGCATTAAAAAGGCTGTATGGTGATTATATGAAACTACCGCCGGAAGAAAAAAGAGAAAAACATTTTGTTTTAGAAATACATATATAATTTTATAGAAAGACAGGAGATAATATAATGAATTTCAGTTCTATTACAAAGGTTCAATTTGATATTCTAAATCATGTTAATGCGAAGAAGGACATTACTTGTGGTGAGTTGGCGGCTGTTTTGTTTAGATCCGAGGAGGATATAGCCTTACAACGCGATTATCTCTTAAAGCAAGGGTATATGAGCAAAGAAGGGGTTTCAAAGAAAGGACTTGATTTGCTTGCATCTCACAAGATCGATAATGCTGTTATCTTGGCGGCTGGCATGTCTACGCGTTTTGTCCCTTTTAACTATGAAACGCCCAAGGGACTTCTGGAAGTTAAAGGTGAAGTGTTAATTGAACGACAAATCAGACAACTTCGTGAGAAGGGTATTGAAGAAATTATTGTGGTTGTTGGTCATATGAAGGAGCAGTTTGAATACCTCAAAGATAAGTATGGGGTTATTTTAGTTGAGGCAACAGACTATGCTGAGAAAAATAATCATGCAAGCGTTTATGCTGCGCGTGATTATTTAAGGAACACAATAATTACATCTTCGGATCTGTATTTTACCGAGAATATTTTTCAGAGCTATGCGTATGATGCTTATTACTGCACCATTTTTGCCCCTGGAAAAACTGCAGAACGCGGAGTTGAGACGGATGAGGATGACCGCATAATGGATACGTTCTATGGAGATAAATGTTATGACATTTGGGTAACTCTTGGATATGCCTTCTTTTCTAAGAGGTTCTCCGATAATTATATTAAGATTATGGAGAGGGAATTTGACCTTCCAGAAACAGCGAATAAGTTCTGGGCGGATATTCAGGACGAACATTTAGAAGAGTTGTTTATGTATGCCAAGAGAGTGGACTCTAGTATTATTCATGAGTTTGATTCTTTGGAAGAACTTCGTGAGTTTGATAGTAAATATCTTTATGATTCTGGATCAAAAATCATGAAGAAACTCTGTAAGTTGCTTGCGGTTCATGAGAATGGAATCATAGGAATTGAGTCACTCAAGAAGATTAAACCGTCACTTTTTAAGTTTCGATGTAAGGGTGATATATATATATGTGATGTAAATCCAGGAGAGGAAGAAAAGATATACTATCATGGCCGTGCATTTTATATGAGCAACAATGCAATGGATGATATCCGCCTTTATAAGATGGAAAAAAATATAATGCTTAAAGGAGATACGGGAGTGGACATAAGAAATGAATTGGATAAAGTCTATGCGTTAAGCAAGGACTTTAAGGAATATCACGACAGAGCACTTCCTCTATGTGCTGCTGAAAATATCCTTTCGCCGTTTGCAAACCTTCCGCTTTCGTATGGATTTCAGGAACGTTATATCATGAATAACACCTATTCATTCAATATGGATGATAACTTTATTGGGTGCGAAAAACTGTTCCCTTATTATCAGATGATTTCCGATTCGTGCGAGAGAATCTTTGGGGCTAAGTACACGGACCCCCGCCCTTTTACTGGAATGCAGACGCTAGATATGATTACGAAAACAATATGCAAACCAGGCGACAAGATGATGATTCTTGACAAGGAGCATGGCGGGCATGCTTCTGTTAAGCCGGTTGTAGAACGCCTTGGAGTCAAGGTGTATTCGGCACCATACAATCAGGATGAGTACGACTTAGACTATGACGCAGCAAATAATATGATTAAGGAAGAAGGAATAGGGTATGTTTTACTGGCTCCATCAGATCTTATTAAGCCTCTTGATGTTGAAAAGATAGATACGTCTAACTGTGTGCTTCTTTGGGACTGTAGCCAGTTACTTGGCCTCATTGCTGCGGGACTCTGCCCGAATCCGCTGAAAACAATGAAGAACATCGTTATGTTTGGCGGTACACATAAGACTTTCCCTGGCCCTGCTTCTGGCTTAATCATGACGAATGAAAAGTATTTACATGATTTGATGGAGAAGAATATTAACCCGAAATATCTACGAAATTCACAGATGCATCAGAAGATTTCCCTACTGTTTTCATTACTCGAATTTGAGGAGTATGGAGATAAGTATATGAGTCATATGGTACATTGTTCTAACTATCTTGGACAGAAACTTCGTGACTATGGATTTGATATCGCTGATTGGCATGGTTGTATTTCTTCTACACACCAAGTGTTCATACGCTGCAGCAAAGAAGAAATGGATCTAATATATGACAATGCGTATAAGTGTGAGGTTACACTCAACAAGAAACATAAGGATCTTTTCCTTGGTTATGGTATTCGACTGGGTACACAAGAGATTGCACGTTATGATTGGAACGATGAGGCATTGGATATGGTTGCTTATATTGTAAAGGAACTCGCTAACCCTGCAATCAATGTGAATGAGGTGCTTGGTATGGTTCACAGTTTACCTGAAAAAGTCGTTCACTACACATTCCCGGATGAGATATTTAAAAAGTTTGACGCTTTGATGGGCATTTAATTTTACTCCAGCCAAAGTGGTGGATTCTATCTTACTGCTTTGGCTGGTATCACTACAATCCCTTCGAAAAACAGAAGAAGATAGTGGTTATTCTTAATAATACAGCAGTGGTGAGTTTTGGGAGTTTAATATATGACAAACGATTTGGTTAGTGTGATCATTCCATTTTATAAAACAAATGCGGCCGCATTTAATGAGTGCATCAAAAGCGTAACGGATCAAAGTTACCGGAATATAGAAATTATTGTGATAGACGATGGGTCTGGGACTGAGAGTGATGCGTTATTAAACGATATCTGTTCAAAGGATCGGCGGATTGTTCTTAATAGGCAAGAACGAAATAAAGGATTGTCATCTGCAAGAAATATAGGTATTCAATTATCAAATGGAGAGTATATTGTATTTATAGACAGTGATGATACTCTGAATAGTAAAGCAATTGAGTATATGATGCAAGTTAAAACAAATAGTGGAGCGCAGATTGTTATAGGTGGATTGAAAATTGTTGGAGAATATGGGCATGATAAAGACAATATTGGTGCATTAGATTATGAACTTTTTAGTACAAGGGAAGGCCTTAGAAGAATGGTATCAAATTACGGATTTGGCTCTACCGCTTGTGGAAGGTTAATGGATAAATCATTGTGGAGGGAGGTGCACTTTATTGAGGGGATTCTACATGAAGATATGGCTACCATGTGGGAGGTCTTTGAGGAGTCTGCTCAAATTGCTTGGATTAAAAATGATTTGTACTATTATTTCCAAGGAGGCGAGTCCGCAATTCATAAAGAGACTGTTAGTGAGAAGTTCATTAATGATTTCATATTTGCACTGAATAGAAGGAATCATGGCATAGAAAAGAAATTTGGAAACTTGGATTGGAGTTTGGCTTTTTCATACTTGATGAATTGTCCGAATATTTATATGTATTGTAGTAAAATGAATCCTTCTTCTGAAGCGGGTAAATATAAAAAAATATTGAAGAATTTATTCGATGAAAATTATCATAATGGACTTAGGTTCAAGAATATCCAAATAAAAAAAAGAATTAAAATTTATTTATTTAAGATTGCTCCAGAAATGTACTGTAAATTGTATGAATCAAAAAGAAGGATATTAGGCCTTCGAAACTGAGAGATTTGTGACCTAATAAAGGTGAAGAGGTTTATCATGGCTAAAGCCGAAATGGACTATAATTATGATGTGACGATTGTGGTGGCAACATATAATCCAAACGTTGAAAAGCTGATAAGGACACTAAATTCTATTATTAGTCAGAAGGGTATTTCGTTTGAAATAATAATAACAGATGACGGATCTGATGCTGACCTATTTGGGGAAATAGAGGATTATTTTAAAACAAAGCAAATATCAAATTATGTTCTTGTAAAGAATAAAACGAATGGTGGAACTGTTAAAAATTTGTATTCTGGAATACTTCGTGCAAGGGGAAAATACACAAAGGTAATAAGCCCTGGTGACTGCTTTTTTAATGCTTTTACAGTGCATAACTGGTATAAGTATACTTCAGACAGGAATTCTGATATTACGTTTGGCGATGTTGTTTATTACAATTATGATGAAAAGAACAAAATAAATTTATTATCCCATAAAGCGTTGCCTCAACTGATAAAGGATTATAAAGAGTATGATTACAATAAAATTTTAATGGATTATATATTGTTGGATGATACAATCCATGGCGCGGCAATAATGTGTAAAACCGAACTCTACAGAAAGTATTTAGGCGAAGCAATAGACAGAGTGAAATACGCTGAAGATTGTCTCTATAGGTTAATGATATTTGATAAATGCACCGTGCATTGCTATAGTGAAAATGTTATTTTTTATGAGTATGGCAGTGGAATATCAACAAAGGGGAACGAGCGCTGGAAAAGAATTATTCATAACGACTTAGAGACTACGGATTTGATGCTTTTTGAAAGAGCGCAAACGAATTATGAAAAGACATTGATTTCTAATGCAATTGCGATTAGAGATAATAAAAAAATAGCTAAAGCCATCCGGCTATTACGTTATCCCCGCTTGTTTATTAAATATTTGATATTTAAAACCTTTGAACGGAAAACGGAGATAAATATAACCGAGAAAGAGTGTGAATATTTATTATAGTATTTATATTTGATGCGGGTTGGTGAGAAGATATCGTTTTCAATTAATTCCATTATAGTGCACATATGAGGAGTAATAAAGTTGGGGAACGCAACATGATAGGAACTAAAATGAGTAAAAAACGGATAATAAAAAATATATCCATTGCTTTCCTCATATTGTATTGTTTCTATAGCTATGGATTACAACCTTTCTTTGTATGGAAGACTTTTGCTAATGGATTATTTAGCAGTATTGGTGGCATTCCCGTAAGGTCCTTTATAGGAGTGTTAGTCGTAGTTATAGGGTTGTTTTCGTTTATTAAAAGAATAGACAAGGAGAGATATATTCTTTCAGCGTGGATAGTGTTTTCCGGCGGTTTGATAGTTTTCGCAGGAGGGATTAATCACATTTTATCATTTGAATTCCTTTTGTTTTTAGCGCCTGCTATGTTTATTATGATGAATGATGATATTCAGATTGACGGATATAAGGTCTTCTATAATGTATTTGTTTTCTCCTTAATAATACCTATGATAATATATATATTGGTTCATGTTGGAGCTAATATTCCTTATCAAGTGCTGGAATCTCCAGAAACGATAAAAACATACAATGGAATCTATTATAAACTGTATCCACTTGCAGTTCAATGGAATCATAATTGGAATCCTCTTTATTATGGACTTAGATTTTGTGGCATATATAATGAACCTGGAGTTGTTGGAACATTTTCGGCTCTTTTTCTTTGCGTAGAGCGTTATAAATTGAAAGGTAATTGGAAGAACATAGTATTATTTATCGCCGGGATTATTAGTTTTTCACTAGCGTTTTATTTGATGACAATAATATATTTCTGCGTAAGGGCTATTAGCGTAAAGCCGCAAAGACTATTTATTTTGCTTGCGATTATTGTTGCGTATTTTGCTTTTACTAATATTGAGATCTCTAACCCGAGCATTCAGAGGTTTCAAAAAAGGATACAAATAACTAGTGAAGGAATAGGAGGAGATAATAGGACAAATGAAGATTATAATGCTTTATTTAAAGCAGGAATGCGCGCATCGGCTAGTAGATTGTTATTTGGATATGGAGTAAGTGCAATTGAAGATGAATTAGAGGCGAATAATATTGATGCAAGTACATATAAAAATCTAATATACGATTATGGGGTTATCGGATTTGTTGGGCAGATAGTGTGGATCCTTTTCTTCGCGTACCATTCAATATACAAGAGGAATAAAAGAGATTCTATTTTTATTCTTTCATTTATTGTGGTTTTTTTGATTAATTTGTATCAAAGACCATTTATATATTCTATTTGCTATTATCTAATACTTGTCGGTGGTCTAAAGTCGGCAACAAAAAAGAATCAGACTGTATGGAGGAGTTTTTATGCAAGTAATAAAATATGTTTTTCAACCGCACGGAGATGATCGGGGACAGTTGGTTGCACTTGAAGAGTTTAAAGACATTCCGTTCAGAATTAAGCGGGTTTACTATATGTATGATACGGGAGAAGGGGTAGTTCGTGGCTATCATGCACACAAATCTCTGCAGCAGATACTTGTGTGCATACATGGGTCATGTAAGATAAGACTTGATAATGGGAAAGAGAAAAAGGTTATTCCATTAGAAAAACCCTATGAGGGACTTTATGTGTCAAATTCCATGTGGAGAGAAATGTTTGATTTTAGCCCCGATGCAGTTCTTATGGTTTTGGCCTCTGAACTTTATGATGAGGCGGATTATATAAGAAATTATGATGAATTTCTAGAGTATGTGAAAAATTGCGGTGATACTGAGCCCGCTGAAGAGGTGTGAAATGAAGATTCCTTTTGTTAGCTTTATTCCAATGGAGAGAGAACTGGGTGATGAACTTGAAAGCGCATTCGGACGAGTGTTAAGAGCTTCTTGGTATATTGATGGGAAAGAAGATGCGGCTTTTGAGAAAGCGTTTGCAGAGTATACGGGCACGAATTATTGTATAGGAGTTGGGAATGGTCTTGATGCCTTGATGCTTAGCCTCAAGGCGTTGGGTATAGGTAAAGGTGATGAGGTAATAGTTCCTTCGAATACTTATATTGCCACGGCCTTGGCAGTAACATATGTTGGAGCGACTCCCGTATTTGTAGAGCCGAGGATTGAGACGTTTAACATCAATCCAGAACGAATTGAAATGGCAATAACCGAACATACAAAAGCTATCATTCCAGTACATCTCTATGGTCAAGCCTGTGAAATGGATCCAATCAAGAGTATTGCCGAGAAGCATAATTTGAAGATAATTGAGGATTGTGCACAGGCACATGGAGCAACATATAAGGGACAGAAGGTTGGTACCTTTGGAGAAGCTGCAGGTTTCTCTTTCTATCCGGGCAAGAATCTGGGAGCGCTTGGCGATGCTGGAGCGGTGGTGACGAATGATAATGAGTTGGCAAAAAGGATTAGAGCCCTAGGAAACTATGGATCCGATTATAAATATCATCATATTTATAAAGGGAATAATAGTCGACTTGATGAATTGCAGGCGGCATTCCTTACTATAAAGCTATCCAATTTGGATAGAATGAATGCGGAGAGAAGAAGAATAGCGGATATGTATTTGGCAGGGATTAGAAATCCTAAAGTGATGCTACCGGTGATTATGGATGATATGGTTCCTGTTTGGCATATCTTTGGGGTTCGTTGCACACAGAGAGATGCTTTAGAGAAGCATCTTAATAAGGCTGGCATTGGCACGAATAAACACTATCCGATTCCGATGCATTTGCAGGAGTGTTACAGGGACTTGGGCTTCAAAGAAGGCGATTATCCAATCGCTGAAGAGATTAGTAAGACTGAACTCAGTATTCCAATGTATTATGGAATGACAGATGAGGAAATTAGTTATGTGATTGACACTATAAATAGTTTCACTTACTCATAATTTGCCTGGAGGCAGCTGATGAATAAACTAAAACTATTTATAGAGAACTTTCTTGTATATGGTCTGGGGGGGATAATAAGCAAATTAATACCGCTGATTATGGTTCCGATAGTGACTCGGATAATGCCAAATACAGATTACTATGGTATTAGTGATATGTCGAATACTGTAATTCAATTTGGTAGCGCCATGGCGGTTATGGGGATGTACGATGCAATGTATCGTTTGTTTTTTGAACAAGATGAGGAAGAATATAAGAGAACGGTATGTTCAACGGCATTAGTATTCACGTGCTTTACATCTGTTGTCGTTTTTTTTCTAATGATTATTGCGAAGGATTATATCGCACAATACTGCTTTAGCGATAGACAATATGCTTATGTAGTATACCTTTCAGCGATGGCTACATTGGTAGGAGCAACAAATAGTATTATCTCCGCGCCAACAAGAATGCAGAACAAGAGAAAAGTGTTCTTGATTACTAATACAGTTAGTCCGTTGCTTTCTTATTCGATTTCTATACCGTTACTTCTTGCTGGTCATTATATAATTGCATTACCACTGGCAGGGGTAATCTCTGGTGTTACCATGGAAGTGTCTTTCGGAGTGATGAATCGAAATTGGTTTCAGTCGAGGTTGTTTGACAAGAAACTTCTTAGGCAACTATTAGTTATCGCTATACCGCTTCTTCCGAACTTCTTGATTTATTGGGTTTTTAACTCATGCGACAAGCTGATGATAACGAATATGATAGGGATTGGAGCAGCAGGAATATACTCGGTTAGTTCAAAGCTTGGTCATGCAAGTCAGTTGATTTACATCGCATTTGCGGGTGGATGGCAGTTTTTCGCTTTTTCAACCATGAAAGAAGAAAATCAAGTTAAAGCAAATTCAAGAATATTTGAGTATCTTGGAGTGATATCATTCATTGCAACAAGTTTTGTATGTGCGTGGAGCTTTGGACTTTTCAAGGTGCTTTTTAAGCAGGATTATTTAAGCGGCTATATTTCTGCCCCTTATCTTTTTCTAGCCCCCCTATTGCAGATGCTTTTCCAGGTTGCTGCAAACCAATTCATCGTAGTTAAAAAAACTTGGCCCAATTTATTTATTCTGATGTCTGGAGCTTTGATTAACATTGGTATCAATTATATTTTGATTCCGATTATCGGCATTGAAGGCGCTTCTTTAGCGACACTAATGGGATATGTCGTTTCGGATATTATTTGTGTGATTGTTCTTTGTCGGATGAAGCTGATGATGGTTTCAAGAAGGTTTATTATTGCTGCTTTAGTTATGGCAATATTTATGATTGCTTGGAGATCATTTTTTAATGATATGCTTCTTTTGGGGACGATAGTAGCAGTAGTTTTATCATTATTTATAGGCTTTCTATACAGAGATGAGCTCAAGGAATTATTCAGCATAGTTAATAATAGAAAGGTGAAGTAATAATGCATTTGAGAAAGTTAGACCAGAAAGATGTTCCAAATATGTTGGAATGGATGCACGATCCTTCGGTTGTGAAGAACCTTCAGACAAACTTTGGAAAGAAAAGTGCTTCGGATTGTGAAACATTCATTACCAATAGCAAAAATGATGATTGCAATCTACACATGGCCATAGTAAATGATTCTGACGAATATATGGGAACAGTTAGTCTTAAGAATATTGAAAACAGCAAAGCGGAATTTGCTATTACGGTTCGATCGTGTGCTATGGGAAAAGGCTATGCTAAGCTTGCCATGGAAGAAATAATAAACATAGGATTTGACAAGAAGAATCTATCATACATTTATTGGTGCGTATCTCCCGAAAATAAAAGAGCGGTGAGATTTTATGATAAAAATAATTATAAAAGAGTATCCCCGGATACACTAAGTATTAAGGGGTATAGCGAAGAACAGATACATGACTATTATTGGTATCTTATTACAAGAGAAGAAAGAAGCGGTTTAGTCTAACGCCCCGAATCTTATAATAGAACACACAGCTTATTCTTTGGAGATGTGCTTGAATAGATAAAAACAATTCTATAATAGATGCGGTAATTATATGGAAAAGAATAAAATACTTCTGACAAACATCCAACATTTTTCTCTACATGACGGACCCGGTATTCGTACTACGGTTTTTCTTAAGGGGTGTTCCTTACGCTGTCCATGGTGTAGTAATCCAGAGAACCTTGACTTTCACCTTCAGGAGTATGTAAAAAATGGGGTAAGGGGTATTTATGGAAGATACTACAATGCGGAGGAGCTAATTAAGGAGTGTTCAAAAGATAAAATCTTCTATGATGGGAAACTCAACAATCCAGAGTGCTGGTCCATTGATACTGCTGATAAAATAAGCTTACTACCTGGAGGAGTTACCTTTTCGGGTGGTGAGGCTTTGCTACAAATAGAGGCTTTAACCCCAGTGATAAAAAGACTACATGAAATTGATGTTCACATAGTTGTTGAAACAAGCTTATTTGTTCCAGAGCCAAATGTTACTCAAGCGCTCAAACTTATTGATTTCTTCTATATTGATATGAAGATATTAGACCCGGAAAAATGTAAAAATATCGAACGTGGAAATATAGATGTTTATCTATATAATCTCAATAAGGTTTTAGCTTGGACGGATGAGAATAATTTTCACAAGCCGGTTGTAATTAGAATTCCTGTGATTGGTAATAGAACCGATGGTACAGAAAACAGAAAAGCGGTGCATGAGCTGATAAACCAATATCGGAATAGCATATTAAAAATTGAATTGATTAAAGAACACAATCTAGCAGAAATGAAATATAGGTCTTTGGATATGCAAATGGAGTATTATGGGATTGATGATAGTGTTATGGACAATTATAGAAGAGAGTTAATAGACCTCAATATTCCGATAGAAGTGTGTAGGATATAAATGTTACAAATGAAGCGCTTACACATATAATGAAACCAGGAGGCATCGAACACCTCATGAACATCAACACCGGAATGCACGTCGCGGCGGCGGCGCTGTGTCTGACAAGCATAATATTCAGAAGAGTCAAGAAGATGAGGCCCGGGAGGGATCATCTGATCATGACGCTGATACTGTGGAATCTGCTCATCACGGGGGCGATCTCCGCGGTGAAGGAGTGGGTCATCTATTATGACATGCCGCAGCGGCTGCTCATCTGCGAGGCTCAATCATATTTGTATTTTATCCTTCACAACCTGCTGGCGCCGGGCTTTGCCTTGTACATCATGTATGTAAATGGCGCGGCGAAGAACAGGAGCAGGAGATACTATGTCCTTTTCTGGGTTCCGACGATGGTCGTGGAGATCATGTCGGTGACCAATCCGCTGCTGGGACTGGTCTACAGCTATGACGAGAGCGGGGAGTATCACCGCGCGACGGGCATGATCGTTCTGTATGCCGTGGCGGCGGCCTATTTCCTGTACACTGCGTACACGATGGTTCGGACGTGGAAGATATTAAGGAACCGGTATATGAACGGCTTCCAGATATATCTTTTCATAATATTTGCGGGCGTCGTGGTGCAGGCGTTGTTCCCGGAGATCCAGCTCGAGGTCGTATGCGATGTGTTCGCGGCCGTGGGCATGATGCTTGCTTTTGACTGCAATGACGGTCTTGTGGATGCCAGAACCGGCCTCGCAAACCGCGCGAAATATGATATAAATGTAAGACTCTACGAAAACTACCATTACCGGTATAATGTAATAAATGTGAAGCTTCTGAACCTCTCATATTTCGAGAAGCTGATGACGCCTGAGCTGTATGACAGGCTCGTGACATCGCTGGCCGAGGAGTTCATCGCGGTAAGGGACGGCGCGGAGCTGTACCGCTACAGCAAGAACACATTTATCATGCTGAAGGCGGACAGGGCGAAGGCGGAGAAGACGGTGGACGCGCTGGAGGATTATCTGTCGAGGACCAGATACATAAAGGAATACAAGGTGAACCTGAAGGCGCTCATATGCCTTGCCAAGGTTCCGGATGATATAGAGAGCGCGGATTCGCATATGCAGCTTGCGGAGTACCAGCCCGCGAGCACAAACAGGCAGGTGACGGTCTTAAAGAGCAAGGGGCTCGAGTTCATAAAGCGCGATGTTCAGGTGGCTGCTGCGGTACACAAGGCTGTTCGTGACAGGTCATTTGCCGTGCATTACCAGCCGATAGTGGACAGCTCGAAGAACAAGATAATCAGCTGTGAGGCTCTTTGCAGGCTTTACGACGACGATCTGGGTAATGTATCCCCGGGAGAGTTCATACCCGTAGCCGAGAAGAACGGCAACATCATCGAGATCGGCTACATCGTCTTTGAAAATGTCTGCCGTGACATAAGCGAACGCGAGCTGTGGAATCTGGGCATCGAGTATGTTGAGGTCAATCTGTCGCTCTATCAGCTGATGTCGAAGGACCTCACGAAGAGGCTGTGTGAGATCGCGGACCGCTATGGGGTTCCGACCTCCATGATCAATCTGGAACTGACCGAGAGCGCCTCTGCCAATGAGGTGCCGGACTTCTCGGACGTTATACTTCAGCTGATGAAGGAGGGATTCTCCTTCTCACTCGACGACTACGGCACGGCCTACTCGAATATCGTGCGCGCCGCATCGGTGGCCTACCGCAACATCAAGATCGATTCGTCGATACTGTGGGCGGCGGACGGTGACTCGAACTTAAAGAAGATACTGATCTCCACGATCAGGACCTTCCGCAATCTGGGCACTAATGTGGTACAGGAGGGCGTGGAGACGCGGGCACAGCTCGACACTGTGACGGGAGCCGGCGCGAACATGATCCAGGGCTACTATTATTCGAAACCGCTGCCTCTGCGCGAGTTCGCGCAGTTCGTGCATGACTTCAACGGCAGGGCGGATTCTTGATCCCCGCGGCTGTTTCAAAAACCACGCGGCTGCCGTCCGATAATTCCTTCGGGCTGCAGAGCACGGGCAATGCACCCCTCAGGAATTATCGAACGACATCCACTGGACTGTGAGGGCTGGGGGCCCGGCAAAAGACTGAAAGAATAATGAACATGAAGAACAGATTTTATTACATACTTCTTCTTACACTTGCACTACTCGGCCTGCTGACCGGGTGCGCTCCGAAGCAGGGTGGACAGAATAAGCAGACCGAGGTACCTGTTCAGACGGTCGCGATCATAGATGATGAGACGACCGCGGCGCTAACAAAGCCGCAGACGCAGGGTGGCGCGGAGGAGACTGCGCAGTATCAGACCGAGCAGGCAACGGAGACGGTGACGGATGAGCCGACGAAGGAACCGGCACAGGAGCCGACGACCGCGAAGGCAGCCATCGACGAGAACGGGTCATATACCTCGAAGGAGGAGGTGGCGCTCTACCTTCACACCTACGGACATCTTCCGTCGAATTTCATCACTAAAAATGACGCGAAGGCGCTGGGATGGGATTCGTCGAAGGGCAATCTGTGGTCTGTGGCTCCGGGCAAGAGCATCGGAGGAGACTATTTCGGCAACTATGAGAATCTGCTGCCCAAGAGGAAAGGCAGGAGCTATTACGAGTGCGATATAGATTACGACGGCGGCTACAGGGGCTCGAAAAGGGTGATCTATTCCAATGACGGACTCGTGTACTACACGGAGGATCACTACAAGACCTTCGAACAGCTCTATTAGGAGGCGCGTTATGATCACGATGGACAGTGCGGCTTTTACGGACGCGGAGTTTACTCACAAGATCTTTAAGAAGGTTCTGGGCCTTCCGGAGCACTACGGGATGAACCTGGATGCGCTGCACGACTGCCTGACGGAGGGAAAGGAGCAGCTTGTGATAACGAACACGGATCATGCGGGCGAGTACTATAAGCTGCTTCGTCCGGTGCTTATTGCTTGCGCGCAGGAGAACCCAGACTTCATATTTTCGGAGGAGAAAGGCAAAAAGGGCGGCTTTTTTGCCCGGCTGAAGAGATTATTTGGGAAGAAATAAAGGTGAAAGCACGTGCTATGGTATGCACGTGTTTTTATTTTGGCGAATACGATTGCATTTATCTGAACAGTGTGATAAAATATACGGAAATTTCCGCGGTTAAAGCGGACGGGAAAGGTAAGGCAAAAATGAAAGTCATTTACAATAACGGTACAGTGGGTGAGTGCTCCGAGGAGGAGAAGCTCCACGTTCTGCGCCATTCGGCGGCGCACATCATGGCTCAGGCCATCAAAAGGCTCTATCCCGAGGCGGATTTCGCGTACGGACCCGCTACGGAGAAGGGTTTCTACTACGATGTGGATCTGGGCGATAAGAAGCTCTCAGATGAGGACTTGAAGGCCATCGAGGACGAGATGAAGAAGATCACGAAGGAGAACCTCCCCTTCAAGTCGTTCATCCTTCCCCGCGATGAGGCGGTAGCCCTCATGCATGAGAGGAAGTGCAAGTACAAGGAGGAGCACATCGGTGACCTTCCCGAGGATGCCGTGATCAGCTTCTATCAGCAGGGCGAATACATCGACATGTGCGTCGGCCCGCACATCACATACACAAAGGCGCTGAAGGCTTTCAAGATCACTCAGCAGAGCGGCGCTTACTGGAAGAACGATGCTGCCAATAAGATGCTCACCCGTATCAACGGCGTGGCTTTCTTCTCACAGGAGGAGCTCGACGAGTACGAGAAGCAGCAGGAGGAGGCAAGGGCCCGCGATCACAGAAAGATAGGCAAGGAGATGGGCCTGTTCATGAGCGACGACCTCATCGGCAAGGGTCTTCCCATGTTCCTTCCGAAGGGCTACACTATCTGGCGCGAGCTTGAGAACTACATCCGCAACAAGGAGCTTAAGCTCGGTTATTATCACGTTATGACGCCCTGCGTCGGCACGGTCGATCTTTACAAGACCAGCGGCCACTGGGATCACTACAAGGAAAATATGTTCCCGGCGATGGAGGTGGAGGACGAGACATTCGTGCTTCGTCCCATGAACTGCCCTCACCACATGATGATATATGCTCACAGGCCTCACAGCTACAGGGAGCTTCCCATCAGGATCGGTGAGATCGCTCACGACTTCAGATTCGAGTCGAGCGGAACGCTCAAGGGCATCGAGCGCGCAAGGCATTTCTGCCAGAACGACGCGCACCTCTTCGTGACGCCCGAGCAGATCGAGTCCGAGGTGGCCAAGGTGGTAGACCTGATATTCGATGTCTACAAGGACATGGGCATAGAGAACTATCGCTGCGTGCTCTCCCTGCGCGATCCGGCCGACACTAAAAAGTATCATCCGGATGACGCCATGTGGAACAACGCGGAAAATGCGCTCAGACAGGTTCTTCGCGACCTGAATATCGAATTTACAGAGGAGATCGGCGAGGCTGCGTTCTACGGCCCGAAGCTCGATATCAATGTACAGCCCGCAGTCGGAGCGGAGTACACTCTGTCCACCTGCCAGCTCGATTTCTGCCTGCCGGCGAAGTTCGACTTAAAGTACACAGATTCCGACGGCAATGAGAAGACTCCCGTGGTGCTTCACCGCGCCATACTTGGTTCCCTTGACCGTTTTATGGCATACATTCTCGAGGAGACGAAGGGCAAGCTGCCCACATGGCTCGCACCCATCCAGGTGAAGGTCATCCCCGTCAGCGAGAAGACTCAGGACTACGCAGAGCAGGTATACGCCGCACTGTGCGACGCAGGTATCAGAGCCGATCTGGACGGCAGGAACGAGAAGGTCGGTTATAAGATCCGCGAGGCGAGAATGGTCGACCGCGCGCCTTACCTTCTGGTCGTTGGCGCGAAGGAGGCCGAGAGCGGCAATGTCAGCGTGAGAAACCGCGACACCGATGAGACGACAGTCATGGGGCTTGCCGAATTTACCGAGGGCATCAAGGCGGAGATCGACGCCAGGGCTCTTCACCCGGGACTTTGATCCTTTACAGCTTGAGCAGAAAGAAAATCCCGGAGCGTATGCTCCGGGAAATCTTATACGATCTTGTAGATGGTGAAGTTGTTGCCGGTGGCTTCCTTGTCGGAGAGCTTCTTGACTTTGTAGGTCTTGGTCTTCTCCCTCGAAGTTGACTGGAGGCGGATGGCGCTGACCATATCGAAGATAAGGCTCTCGGGGCGGCGGCCGAGGTTAACGACTACGCTGTCCACCTCAAACGTCATCTTATCCTCGATGGCGATATACTCGCTTCCCATCTTATAAAGATTGCTGCCGCACAGCTGCCTCGCGGCGAGGTAGGTAACCGGGCCGGCATACTTGTCCGACTTGGTAATATTGATCTTAACTCCCATAAACAAACCTCCCTTGCTGTATTCATCTGGTATCATTCTACTCCCCGGGGGTTAAAAATGCAATACCGGATTCGCACATTTAAGATAATTTTAATGATTTTGTTCACTTTGGTCTGTAACGATTGCTCCGCAATCGTTACAGACCATGGCGGCTTACTTTCTTCTCACCGGAACAGCCATCGGAGTCCACGGCGGCTTACTTTATGGACCACGGCGGCTTACTTTATTGGCTCCGGAACGGTCGTCGGATGAAAAAACCCTCGCCGACGCAGCCTTCGTGATGGTCGGCTCAGGTATTTTCATCCTCCTCCCTACACATCTAAGGTCCCGCCGCCTGACAGTTGCCCCGCCACGCACTTCGCTGACGACGTCACTCAGCGAAAATCTCACTGCTGCGCAAAAGCATTGGTCGCGCCTTGTTCGATTTCCGCTTCCCTCCGTCTGACATTATCAGGCGGAGATATATAAGCAGTTACACAAGACACAACCAATGCTTTTGTGTCGCAGTGGAACTGCTTATATATCTTCGGCGTCCGGTCTGCACGTAGTGGTTATACCGGCAGGCGGCGGGCATATAACAGCGTAAGCCGGAGGAGTAAAAATACTCCGGCGGACCATCACGAAGCGAAGCGGAGGTTGTGTCCGCCGGGGTTTTTTTACTACGATGGCTGTTCCGGTGGGAAGAAAGTAAGCCGCCGTCATATGTTACGATTACGCAGTAATCGTAACAGTCCGCCAGCCGGACGCCTGCGGCTGTTGTTTCAGAGAAATCCTGAGCGAAGCGAAGGATTTCATCATTGTACGAGCAAGAGGAGGACCCGGGATGATATCGATCAGGGACGTGAGAGTGGAGGACGCGCAGGAGCTGCTGCGGATATATGCGTGGTACGTGACGGACACGGCGGTGTCGTTTGAGACAGAGGTGCCGGCGTTGGCAGAGTTTGCGGAAAGGATAAGGAGCAGACTCGGAAAGTATCCATATATAGTGGCAGAGGAGAACGGCAGGGCCGTCGGTTATGCGTACGCGAGCGCGTTCGTGGGAAGAGCCGCGTATGACAGATCGTGCGAGCTGACTATTTACCTGGACGGAAGCAGAAGGGGCGAAGGCACCGGGCGGTTGCTGTATGAGGAGATGGAGAGAAGGCTTAAGGAGATCGGCTTCACGAATATGTATGCGTGCATAGGAGATCCTGTGGGTGAAGAGGATGAGTATCTGACGAGGGACAGTGAGAGATTTCACGTGAGAATGGGCTTTGAAAAGATAGGAACGTTTCATAAGTGCGGTCACAAATTCGGCCGCTGGTACAATATGATCTGGATGGAGAA